>NYWG01000136.1 GCA_002684915.1 Verrucomicrobiales bacterium | reverse complement strand
TTGTAACTGTAAAGTCTGTTTGTCCTACTGCTACATATCCTGCTGTTAGTACAGGCTTAGAATCATAACTGGTTGGATTGATTTCTGTTGTAAACGGAGTTGGACCAAATTCAAAATTAGTTGAATCAATTCTATAATATCTATCAACTTTGTCTTGGGCTGTTGCTTCAACCAACACAGGCTGTGGATTTAATTTAAATTTGTCAGTGTCTAATCTAATCTCAAGTCTTTCAGACTGATCAACACCACCTAGTTGTCCTAGTTTGAATCCCCATTCTTCATTTAGATCAACAGCGGCAGTAGAAGTTGTATCACCAAGTTTTGTAAACAATTTAGTAATTGCATTAGGTGTACCTTTCTCTCTAATAAATCCTTGATACAATTTAAATTGTGTAGTAGGATCTTCAGATAGATTTTCTAGATATTCCCTGCTTTGATATCCTGTAGTATGTCTTGCTAAATCTCTTTGACTCTTTCCTAAGCCTTCTGATGATACATCAAAATAATCTTCGATTTGGTTAATTCTATAATCAAAGTTAGGAACAAGTTGCTTCTCTGGAGTTGAATCTAATTGTGTCCAATTAGTATCGTCAAACTCTTCACCACTTGTGTGGTTGCCTCTAGCAGTATATTTGTATGCTCTATAAGAAACAATGTCTCCTAATTTATAATCATAGTAAGGTGTCCATGTTTCAAAAGAAACATTATCAAACAAGAAGCCTGGGCTAGTATAATCACCATCCCAATCTGTTGTTCTAAATCCTTGTGCTTTGATTCTTTCTTGTCTATACCCTGTTGCTTTGTCAAAGATAGTATCATTGAAAACTGTTTTATCATCAAATACAACTACATGCTCTTTTAGAACATAATTTAGTTTTAGTAAGTAGATACCTTCAGTTGTATTTGTTGTACTGATTGCAATGTTCTGAAACGACCTTGTAACATTTATAAACTTAGGATCTAATGATGAACCGTCTGCTTTCAAAACATTGTAATCATAAAAACTATCTAGTAAATTATCAGCAACACCAACTGCAAGTTTAACTTCCATACTTGATGCACCTGGACTTACTGACAACACAGAACCAACTGCCCAGTTATGAACTGTCCAGTACATAAATTCTTTTGCTGCTGTTGTAAAATCTTGTACTACTTGATTAGTACCGTCATAGTTTGCAAAGTCAAAACCTTGTGTTTTTAGAAACGCTTGGTAACCTAATAAGAAGTCAACAACATCTTGTATGGTGTTGTACTCTGTTCCGTAACTTACTTTCTTAACTTTGAAACTGTTAAAGTTTCTGCGCTGTTGAGCAGTAACAGCATTTTCAACTGGCAGTTCAGGTAACTGTACTAAATTAGTTTTGTCAAATGTCTCTCCAGATGTAAATGATTGCGTTGCTCTGTAAAATGTACCTCTGTACTCAACGATAGCACCGTTATTAAATCTTTTTTCTTGTTCCCATGCTGTAAAAGGCTCTGAAGTTCCTGCTACTGATATAACAGGATCAGCCTGCTGTGGGAATGCTTCATATGTGTTAAAGTAAGGATTGATATCATCATAACCGTTAACTACCCAACCTTGTGTTGTTTTTTCAAAAATGATACCGCTATATGTAACTGAAGCAATAGGAGAACTTATATTAAAAATAATATCATAGTTCTCAGGCGGTATAAACACGCTAGAACTTGCTGAGCTTGGATTTTTACTATCAAGCAAATACTTTTGCTGTTGTTTGTCAACAAATCCACTTACCCTTGAAGTTAATCTAACATTTATACAATCAATATTTTTCTGTGCATCTGCAACTGACGATCCTTTTGATTTAATATAAGAAGCAATATAAAGTGCAAGTCCTGCAACTTGACTCTTTCCTGCTACAGGAAATTTTAAGTCTGTTGGTTTTAAAAATGTATCAGATGTTACATTTACTAACTGTCCAATAATATTTCTTTTAGTAACTGCTCTGTCAAAGTTTAGTACCAAATAATCAAACGGTTTTAACAATGCAAGTGCTGTTGTTATTGCAAAAGGATATTCAGAACTTGTTTTCCATGCATTCTCTACTGGTCCGTTATCACCTAATTTAAAAGGACCTCTATTGTTAATAAGTTGGAAGTTACCTGCAAGACCTGATGTTAATGGATCAACCAAGTTACCATCGCAATCACATGGAATATGTTTTAGAATAGTTGTTCTTGCATACCTTGGATATATTCCTGCACGATCACCTTGAGCAATTTTACCTTGGGCAATATCTTCCCATAATACCAAATTACCATTTGTATAAGGAGCAACACCGTACTCTGAATCCCACCAACTTGGTTTAATGCTAAATCCTAGCATTTCCCATGGATGTGTATGCGGTCTATCTGTATCGTAGAAATATTTGTAAACACCTCTCCAATAACCAGGCAAGTTTTCTTTACCTGTTGGATCAGTCATACCTGAATATGTATATGTAAACGGTTCTGTTTCTACAAAGTAATCATTTGTTGTGTAACCTAAGTTAGTGTTTTGTACCCAAGATAAGAACTCTTGATTAATTACATTGTCAAGTTCTTCTTTTGTAAATGTACTATTACCATAGTACCCACCTAATGCTTTGTGTACATCAAATATTTTTTCATCGTACTCTTGTTTAATGTTATTAAAAATACGTTTTTCAAATTCTAAAAGTAGATCATCTCTGTAATCATTATATGCAGTAGTCTTACTTCCGTCATGACCTTGTATTACATTTTTAGGTGCTCTGTAAGTATCGTCTAAATATTTTACAGGCTCATACTTAGGATAAAGTCCTAATGATGTAGGTGTCGGCGGTACATGACTAAATGCTGTTGACACATATTCTCTAATCTCAATTCTGTCACCTTCAACCAATGTACCTAATATTGAAATATAACCTAATGCTCCGTTGACTTCGTAATCTTTTCCTACAATAAGTTGTACATCGTTAAGGTAAACATAAACTGCCCTTCTGCTTAATGTTTCTAAATCAAAATTTTCAGTAAGGGTAAATGTTTTGATGCCAGGATCATCAACTGTGTAATCAACTTTTGTAAACGCTCCAGCACCGATCATATCTGAATCAGCAAATGGACTGTCAATAGTTTTAGTTTTTGTAATACTTTCTATAATTGTATCTAAAAAGTCTGAAATGTTTTCATTAAATTCAACTTCAGTTGCTTTCTTAATAATATTCTGTTTAAAAATAGTGTATGCTGATTTAGCATATCTCAACGATTTTACAATGTTAACATCTTTATCATTAATTAATAAAGTTGAAACTGCTGCAAACCCTGAGTGTTTCATAAATCTTGTTGAATGCTTTTGATAATCATCTAAGTCTCTTAGATTAGAAACACCTGGAATAGTTCCAACTACTCTTTTATCAAACTCAAGAGATGATTTTAAATGGTCAGTTGCTTGACCTAATGTAAATGTTTTTAATTCTTCGTTGAGAGGATTCTTTTCTAATCCTGCTGGAATATGATAATAACCTTGATCGGGTTTAATTGCTGCAACTACTTTTACTGACAGTACATCGTTTTTAGAAAACGTTCTATCAAATGTAAATTGATTTGTATTTCTAGTGTAACTGTTAGTAATGTATTCGCCATTTAGATAAAAGTTAATAACAGCGTCACTTGGTAGTTCTTCCCAGTCTACTGTATTGAATACTGCAATTGATTCTGTTCCGTCAAAAGTATACTGATCAATAATAGGTTGTATATAAGTTTTATCTGTTGATATCCAGCCGTTAGCATATCCGCCATTAATTTTATAGTAACCTGTATTAGTATTTTTAGTATATTGTTGTTGAAGAAGTGTGTAAACAAATTTTTCTGTTTCAAAATTCCAATCAAAAACAATGTCTCCTACGTTATCAATGTTAGCATAACTTAATGCAAAACCTAATTCTGTATCTGCAACACCTGTGCCAACTTTATAACTTAAAAGATTACTACCTACAAAACTTGATACAGGATATGTATTCGGATCTGAAAATGCAATTCCTGAAGAATCATACAATTCAAACTTAGGTGACTGATTAGCACTTGTCTTTTCTTGACTTAGTTTCCAAGTTGTGCCATCATAGTGATACATTTTACCTGAGTTAACACTACCACGTCTTACCAATACACCTTCGTTAAACGCTGATAATGAGTCAGCAGTTTCTTTTAAATTGATCTGTGTAGTATTGTTATGCTTAACAAACTTAACTTCATAAATTCTATTGTTTGCTAAACTATCAGTGTCAGCAATAATTAATACTCTTGCTCCTTCAAACAAGAACTCACCATCAACATTATATCCTTGTGAGCCTTCAATTTTAGAAAACACATCGTCAGTAAAAGTATCTACATAGTCAACAGTTTGTTTTGCAATACCACCATGATTATATAATTGTATATCAGGTTGGAATTCAATAATAGGTCTTTTAGCTCTTGCTGACTCTAATGAATCAAAGTCCTGATTTCTATATTTAAATGCAGATTCTAAAACACTTCTATGAAACCAGCGATTGTATCTTGACCATGGATTTGAATCTTTACTGTTTCTAGCAATTGTGATGTAGTCTTTATTACCAGGATACTGTGTTGCATCATCAAACGGCTGTGTATCAAATCCTTGATTGTCAAATAATATATCAGGAGAGTCTGTATCCAATGGTGGTGGAACTAAATCAGCAAAATTAATTAATCTAATTTCAGAACCAACGCCTTCAACCAACCATTGTCCTTCTGCATACTTAGATGGTTGTACCTGTCCTCTAAATGCTACAACCAGTCCGTTTGTAAATTCAAGACCGTCTGCTGTTGTATATGATTTTTTACCTTCAATTTCTTTTTCAACATCAATGAAAGTATTTGTATCAATGTCTGAAATAATAAATCTACCTAGTCTGTTAGGCTCAACATCACTTTGGTAGTATAAAATATCTGGTGCATCTTGTGGAATCTTAAATGTAAGCGTTCCTACTTTTACTCCATTGTTTTCTACACCTTCATCGTACAGTAAAGATGTAAAACCTGCATCGTTAGAAACCAGTTGCCAGTCTTGCGAGTCAACATCAATAGTGCTTCCGTCTAAAGGAATAGTTTCATTTACACATTTCCAAAGTTGTTTATTGAATACTGCTAGTTCACCTGGAAAATATGTTTTAGCAGGATTATATTCTAATGAACCTGTGTCATAATTGTTCCTAATATAAAAACCTTCTTCAGGAGAATTAACTTCAAACTTATATTCTTGTCCTCTGTATAAAGTAATATCAGGATTATTAGTTACACTGTCTGGCGTAACTATCCAACTGTTTATACCAGTTCCTACTTTATATGTGCTTTGAATATTTGCTGCTTGGCCGTAAACATCTACAGATGGAGGGCCACTTGGGATCCAATAGTATTCTCTATAATTAACAAACTTGTCCCATACAATAGGAGGGTTCCAACTGTAATGTTCTTGCTCTGTAGTTTTATCATCTCTTTCATTAGCATTGCCAAAAAATTCAACCATGCTTTTGAGATCAATGTAATCTTTAAACTTTAAAATCTTTTGATCTTCTTCAACAGTAACACCTGGTTCAAGTTGATAACGACTTCTTAGTGTTTGATCTGTATCAAGATAAACATCGCTTCCTTTAAAAGTTTTTCCGTAACGCTTACCAATATACCCTGAAATTTTATCAACAACACCTGGTTGTACTAATGGATCAAGTACTCCTGATAAGAATTTATCATTGGCAGGGGTTTGAAAGACTTTAGGTAATAAGTCTTTGGTTTTTCTAATGGGCAGTTCGCTTTTAGGAAACTTTTTGTTGTCAGCCATTATGTGTCACTCACTATTGAATTACCTGCTGCATTAATTTCAGCAGCCGTGATAGAAGATACAATCTCTATGTCATCAACAGTGGCACCACTAACAAAAATTTCGTCTGGTTTGCTTTGTATTTCAAACAGGCTACCAAATGCCTGTGATGTCTGTCTTGGCAATATAACAAGATTTGATATATCAGGTGAAACTACATTTAATATGTAAGTTGTAAGTTCACTTAGATAAAATCTATCTCCAAAGTCCCAGTTATTAACATCAAAAAATTGATTCATTGCATTTACAATTCTTACTTTTAAATCATTATTGTTAATGTTTCTTGTAGGATTTTTAACAACTTTAAACTGAGCCTGTAATTTAGTATCAGCAGTACTACCAAACAGAACTTTGTACTTCACAGGATGATAAACAACTTCATCACTAATTGACTTAATAGCATTTAGGCCTGTGCCAAACGTTACTCTTAGTTCATCGTTTGTTGGTGCAGTTGGTTCTGTACGAGCACCTGCTAGATAATTTCTGAATTCTGTATCATACGATCTAGTTAGAATATAAAGATCAATAATGTTTGTTACACTAGGATCAATTCTTCTATCTTCACTAGCTGAATGTGTGTATTGGAATTTAATATTATTTCTACCAATATTTGCTCTGTATGTACTTTCTAGTACAAGTGTATTTGTTGTTCTGTCAACCCTTTTTACTCTGTTTTCTGCACTATCATAAAAATAAATTAACTGACCATCATTATAATTGTTTACATTAACCAAAGACTCTTTTTCAATAATCAATATAGGAGTTACTGCTGTATCAACTAAATTGTAAATGGTTGTACCGTATTCGTCTTTTTCTGCTTTGAAGAAAAGGAATTTTAAATCAAGGTCTTCACCGACAACATTAACAAATGACTCTGGGTTGTCAATAACACCATCTGTATCAGAGTCTCTAAAGCCTAATCTAATCTCTTTTGTGCTTTCATAACCGTCATCAAACTTAATTACGTCTGCAACTTCAAATGGATAGTCTTGTACTAAAGATCCTGTACCAACATTTTTACTATTAATACCTAAAACATTTACAACATCTTTTTCAACTTTACCAGTTAAACTGTTGTATGCTTTTTCGCTTTTGTCAAAATAAAATCTGTTTTGTTTTAAACTACCAAACACATAGTTAAGTGTACGTGTTCTTACAACGTATTGATCATTATCCTTTACAAATGCCATAATCCAAGAACTATCTAAATTATTATTAGTTACATCACCGGATTTACCTAAACTAAATGGCGAAGTTAAATCTAAGTTTTGATTTTGAATTATTTTCCAACTAGATTCTTTATCATCATATCTTAAACCAAAGTTTAAATTTGCAAACGCTTGATCAACCATTGACGATTCAAGTGCATCTGATAAGTCAGTTACAAATTTAGGAACAATTCTTGATGTAACTGCGCCTGATGGAACATTATCATTAAACACAATCGGCCCAATGCCTTTTGCATTAGCACCAGTGCCTGCGTTTGTACCATCTCCTGCAACACTAATAACTTTTGTCCATATAAAATCTCTTTGTGAACTATCATTTTCGTCTAGTGTTACTAACTGTCCTTCTTTAAATGCTTGTCCTGTAGGAGCAATAAATTTTACATTTGCTCCTGCTGTAATATATTTTAAGTTGTTAGTAGAATATGTTCCTACTTTAAGCAATGACAAATCAACTTTGTTTGTAAAGTAACCTGTACCTTCATTTACATTATTTGTAGATGCATTCCAAACAATATTATCACTTGTAAATAAAATTTTATCATATTTTGTAAAGTAAAAATTATAAACATCTGTTCCTGTAAAAACACCTTCTACTTTTTGTTTAATAAAATTAATAATATCTGATCTGTTTGTAAATTTAAATGCAAGTGTTTTTTCATCTTCTTCTTTAAACATGTATCCGTCTGTGCCAAATACATTGATTGAACTATATCTACCACTTGCATCAATAAGATCAAAGTTACGTGATAAACCACTTGATGTTCTATTTGATGCTTTTACTTTTAAAATGTTTTGTGATGTTGTTAGTGGTGCAAGGTTATAATCCTCACCTGTAATCATTCTATTCTGTGTATAATAATTTGCAGGAGCATTCTTTTTAATAGATGCAACAGATTCAGTTGGTGTTGCTGTTGAAACTGTTTGTTGTAAACCCATACCAATTGTTAATTGATGGGCAATGCCTGCTTGGTTAACATAGTCAACAGTGATGTTAACGTTTTTCATTTCATTAGGTGAAATAGTATAACTTAAACCATTACTTACTCTGTAGTAAGTTCTAAAAGAACCTTTAGGTAAGTTACCATAGACACCGTCAGCAAATACTAAATCAATCATATCATTTGCTTTTGTATCTACAGCATAGATGTTTCTAATATCTCCTGTCAAACTATTGTAAGCAATATTGTTTCCTACAAGGCTTGACACCTTGGTCCACTCTTGTGCTTGAGATCCGTTTGCAAGAAGCTCAAACAACCAGACGTCGTCTTGGTTAATTCCTTTTGCATCAACTGCTACCTTCTCATTTGTTGAAGGTGCATCAATTGTAAAGTCTGCTAACTCCAAAGAACCTTGTTTGAAGTGCATAAAAAATCCTGTATTAGGACTTGCTGGTCCTTTGTTATCTTGTCTGTAAAGAAATCCTAATTGGTTTCCTGGTGTTGGTGCTTCTTCATAAATTTCTTCTGCACCTTTGAATGTTGTGCTTAATATTTCAAACACCATATTTCTACCTGCAACTGATTTTGAGAAAGTAAACATTGGCACATCAGTTCCGATAGTTCTAAATCTATATTGTTCTGTAGGAATGCTTTGTATAATATCTGTACCCTGGCTTCTGCCAAACTTTGTGTTGTCTGACATTGCAGCATCGAGGATTAAAATAAATTGTTCTGCCCAGTTTGTGTTAGTAGGATCATTCCATTTAACTGTTTGGCTCGCTAAGTTACGACCATTACTATCAACTAACTGTTCTGTAGTTGAAACTGATGTAAATTTAAGTAAACCTTTTGATGGCTTATTACGCTTTGCATTATAACTAAGCATTTTAGCAATACGCAATACACTTTCTTTACGTTCAGCAAGTTCAATAAAGTTTTCTCTACTTGCTAAGTCAATACGGAAGGATAAACTTTGTCCTAAAAACGCAATAGCATCAATAAGTGCTAGATACTCTGAGCTTTCAATATAGTCATTAAAATCTTCTGGATAGTTTTCTCTTAGATAAGTGATGATCACACGTCTTAGATTTTCAAAATCGTAAGATTTGAAATCAGCATTAGCAAAAGTCTGGTAGATTCTTGTCCAGTCTTCGTTAAGTAATAAGTTGTTTTGTCTTGACGTTGTGCTCATTATTAGTTCCTATGCTGTATTTACCAATGTTTATAATATGCTCAGTTTATAACGGAGTTTTCTCTGTCGAAATTAAACTTCATTCTCTCGCTAACATTGAACGGAATATACGTTACATCGGCTTCAATTCTAATTCCTTGCTCAGTACTATCTACACCTACAGCGTTAACCTGTATTCTTGGGTCGTAATTAATAACATCTTGTACGTCTTTAGCAATCATTTCCTTAACTTCAGGTGTAAATTGCTCAAAGATCATATCCCAAATAATAGTTCCAAAGTCTGGATTTTCTAATTTTTCACCTTTTCTAATATAAAAGTGATTGATAATATCTTGTTTTACTAAATCTATGTCGTATAGTTTAAAGTTTTCTTTAGAATTCTGTGAACTGAATCCTTTGTAAGCATACGTTGTTGCTCCTACCTGTCCTGCAGAGGCTTGATTTACTGATACAGTTTTCTGATTGTATAACTTAGCCATTTTGCTTCTCCTCTCTATCTGTTGCTACTGCTGTAACAAACTGAGGTGCTTGGTTTTCATGCAGTAACCACGGTTCATGCATAGGAATACGCCTCATGATAGATGCTATTGTTCCGTCTTGCCATTTAGTGGTTGCCCAGTCCTTCAATGGATTCACTAATGGGTTATCGTATTTAATTAAATCTGTAATGGTAATTGCTGAGTCTGCAGGTGATGCAGACGATGCTGCTGGACCATTAAAGTGTATGTTAGGACTTGCTGACATAATGATGTCTCCGCCCGATGCAACTTCTGTGTTAAGTCCTGATGTTAGATAATTGTATCCGGCTGTAAGTATATCATAGTTGGCTTGTGAGTCTGATCTGTTACCAATTGTTTGTATATCTGTGTCGCCGCCGATAGTATGCCTATGGTTGCCAGCAACTGTGATATCCAAGTCTCCGGATATATCTTCATCTTCCATATTTTTGTAAATTCTAGTTTCAATTTTTCCGTTAGCACCAATCAATATGTTGGTGTTGAAAGCACTTTCTATTTGTACTCTACCGTTTTCTTGTTTGATAGAATCTTCAATCTTCGGATCGTTATGTAAACTTTCAGGTGACTGATATTCAGCTGTTGCTTTTACGTTTACATTACGTCCTGCTTCCATGTTGATATCTCTATCTGCTTTAATATTAACATCGTTCATAGAATGAAGACTTATGCTGTCGTTTGCAAATATATCTATTTTACCATTAGAACTTAATTCAAGCCAAGCAGTTCCTTTTGAGTTGCCAATGTAAATTAAATCTTCTGAGTTATGCAAAAGCAGTTGGTGGCCAGTACGTGTTCTAAGTCTTGTGTATTCGTTATAAGGCAAGTCAAGCAATCCTACATTAGGATTTGCATCTGTTGCTTCAACATATTTTACAGGACCATCTTGCGGAGATGTTGCTCTAATATAGCGATCATCGCCATCGTCCATAACAAACTGTGTGCCACCTAATCTAGTAACAGGAACTTCAACGGTAGGATTTTCCTTTGTACCTCGTCTCATACGTTTTCCGTTTGGACCGTAATCTAAAGGACCTGGTGTGCTTATTCCAAAAACTGAATTAGGATTATTACGCCTACTAGATGTAGTAGTAACCCCTCTTGCATCATCTTCTAATAAACCCTGCAAGAAAAATCTATCTGTAATAGGATGTATAGGCTTTTGAATTTTTTCAGCATCAATTTCTTGCTCTTCTCCGTTGATCTTTTTGTTAATTTCCCCTACTGGTAAAGGTTGTTTTGTATTAAATTTTTTCTTGTCATCTTCTGAAATAGCAACCAGTGATGATCTTTCTTCTTCGGTTGGGCTAGTGTCTGCTGCACCGATAGCAGGTACCATGTGGTTTGCAAATCTTGGTGGAACACAAGCAAACCAATATCCTTTTGATGGATCACCTTCAATAAACAGTACCATAACTGTTACACCAACATCAGGTGGAACTGCCCACATACCGTATGACTGTTGTGTGTCGGTAAATTCATTTTTGTTCATGCCCATTGCTTCAAATGGTGTATGTCCAAAGAATGGTGATGCATAGTTTACAACATAAGTTTGGCCATCAGTGTTTCCTGCATTACCTTGATCTCTTAAAAGAGATATTTTTAATCTACCGTTAAATGTAGGATCAAGCACATCAATAACCGTGGCTAGGTATGCTCCTGATCCTAAGGCTCCTGCTTGTGTATTATATCTGGTTCTGCGTTCTATTGGCATTAAGTTGTCCTTGTTACGCCGTCAAGTAATTTAGGATCATAAATTCTAATTGTGTTACCGTCTTTATCCTTACTTTCTGTAAATGGCTGTTTTCTATCAATGTTAAAGTTAACCAACGTGCCGTTGGCTTGTCTTCTTTTTTCAATCAGTTTTGGTTTAGGCGGTGAAGATTTAAAGTTGCTATCACTTGCTGGTAATTTAGCAGCCCATTTTTCAATACCTTCTACACTCATACCAAACTTAGCAAGAACATTATTAGCAAATTTCTCTCCTGCTTTTTCAACATCTTCTATTGTTACTGCTCTTTCAAGATTTTTAACTGCTTTCTTTTCTTGGCCAACTTCAGTTGGTAGTGCGCCTACAGGACCAAGTGTTATTGCTGGCTTGTTAGTTGCACCTGCGGGTAATTTTCCTCCATAGTCCATTGGCTGTCCTGGCATTCTAACACATTTAAGTTGTTGTACAAATGTTCCGCCTTTAAATGTGCTTTGACATCTTAAAACTTTGTATACTCCACTAAATGGACTAGGTCTATCATTTGCAAAATCATAAAGTCCTGTGCTTACGTTTGTATCCTGAGGAGTTCTAAAACTAATAAAGATGTAAACATCTCCTCCTTGATAATTAGCTTCTCCGTTACCTGTTGTTTGAGAACGTGGCGCTGCTGAATCTATAAAGTTAGACTGGCCGCTTTCAACAATCCAATACGTATCTCCAATTATATCAAGGTCAATAGTAATCAAGTCACCTGATCCGTTTTCAACAAATGCTTTTTGGAATCGTTCAGCAACTAATTTTTCAACATCTTTAAATCCGCTACCACCTTTGGTGTTTTCATATAGTAAAGACACATCACGTTTTTGTTTTTTCTTACCCATGTTAGGTGCTTGTTCTTCATCATTGGTTGCTGACTGTACACCTGTTTCAGGTGGCCCTTGACCAGCTATTCTAGTGTTTTGATTTGACTCGTCACCAGCGGTCTTAGGATCAGTAGGCGAAGATCCTGCAAAGAATAAGTTGTTAATTTTAATATCAAATTTAAGAACATCAACATTTTGCCCTGAGTATATGTAATCATATCTTTTAGCAATTGTTTTTTGCAAGTTTGCTGTATCTACTGCTGTTCCTGGTGCTTTAAAAATACTTGAATGAACAAAATATGGAACTACCCTGTAGGTATACTGTTTAGCAAAGTCGCCAATTTGTGGGTCATAATCTAAAAATGCTACTTGCACATCAATCTTAAACCACTTAATGTAACCTTCTGGTGTTAGGTTATTATTATTTTCATCACCTGATATTGCATCTTTAGCATATTTTGAACTTAGGATTACCTGTGTTATAACATCAGTTAGAGGTTGTTTCTGTGTAAACAAAAATTCACGTTCTTTGATGTTGATACTCATCTTGTAACGATCAACACGCCCTGTTTCTTCGTTGTACTTAGAATCTCCTGCTCTATACATTGAAGAATTTTCCCAGTTAAAGTTACCGCCTGCTGTTGCATCAAAACCAAATGGCGATTTTCCTATAAAGTTAGATTCAAAAGATGTCTGTGTAACTTGTCCACCGGTTGCATTTTTACCAAATGCTTTATTTCCATCAGGTGGTGGATTGTCTGCGTCAGCAGTTGCTCCACTTTCATTAAATTCTTCTTCTGCTGTTTGCCTTGCACCTGATGTAAAGTCCGATGACTTCTCAGGAAAATCAATAATATATTTGTCAGGTATAGAATATTCACCTGCTTTTATCAAAGCCTGTTCATTGTCATTTAAAACTTTCTCTAAACTCTTAGGTCCTGTTTTTAACATTTCTTCAACTGTACCTTTTTCCGGAGCAGTTATTGAAATGTCATTGAATAGCATGTTAACTGTGTCTAAGTAAGCAGAATGATTGTATGGAAATGCTGATACTTGATATGTACTTCCTGATTCGTTGGTATTGAATGTAACCTTTTTAAGTTTCATTACAAAATACTTTGGATTTAAACCTTCAGCATTAATAGTTTTTTCTTCTGTGCCGTCTGCACTAAAGCCTACAAAATCTAAACGCAGCACAAATGGAGCATCTAAGTAATTAGGATATCCTGCTTTAAGAGCTGAAACTTGCAACGACTCTAAAAGTTGTCCCATGCTGTATGGTTCAAAAATTTCAAAGTCAAAATTAATTGCGTTTGTGTTACCTGTACCTTCTGTTGCTGACATAACAGTTGTCATTCTAAAGTTATCAACAAAGTATTCAGGCCTTTTGCCACCGTCAATTCGTGTTCTATATTGGTCGCCTCGACCACCTGCGGAAAAAATAATTCCTGACTTAACTGTTATACCACCGCCACTAAAGTCTTGGCCAGCAAATCCTAAATCGCCTGTTCTATAAGAACTTGGATCGTTGAATTGCATTGGTGTTAGAACCGCCATTGTCCATAACTGGTTAACCGTTGAGAATTTTTCTAAAGGATTATCAATAAGTCCTGGTGTTTCTAATGAACGCTTAGAACTTGGTATACCGTTATTCTTTGGTGCATCTCCGTCTGCAAAATCATCTGCATTTGCAACTGCGGCATCAATTGTTTTTGTTTCGTCGTCTACTACTTGTGCTATTGCATTTGTTGCAAGTTCTTTGATAGCACTTGTAGATAATATTTCGTTGCCTGAATCAAGATCGAAAACTTGTATTTTAGGTATTGCACTTCCTTGGCTAATGTTTGATGCTGCAAAAGCATTGCCTTGTGTAAGTGCTGCTGACCCGTCAGGCTTTTTTACGTCTGCTGGAACAACATAACTCTTTCCGTTTATGTTTCTAATTTTTTCGCCAGTCCTTAACGTTCCTTTGAATGGCTTTAGTCCTGTATCCTTTATGGGTGGAGGTCTATTAAACAGCGACATGTTATATTCCTAAAAACTGTTTTAGATTTGATAGTTTAGGAATATAAATTTGTTTGCCTGCTTCAAAGTCATAGATAGGGTCTTTGATTACTGACATATTCCTTTGCACAAATACCCACCAAAGTTTAGGATCTTCGTATAAATCAAATGCTAACAAGTCAGGTCTATTATTATAGTGTGGTTCAATGGTGTACAAAATATCATCTGCTGATGCAGGAACCGCTCTAATTTTTAACAGTTCTAAATACATGCTATTTTGATTTGTATTTCTATAGGGAGAATTGTTTTTGTATGTTGCCATTATAAAAATCCTCCCATAGTTCCCATTTGTCCTTTAGCATATTGCTCCAATGAAAACTTGCGTAGACTTTCTCTGTTGTATATCGGTTGTGCTGAAATACTAATATTACTTTTTCTTGGTACCCAAGTTGGTTTAGGTCCTGTTGATGCTTCTGTACATCTAATATAGTCAACATCTGTAGGTAGTGTAACAGAAAAGTTTTTAATTACAACTGGTACACCGTCAAATACGTTTGCACCGTAACCATGTAGTCTACATATGATAGGTGGATTACCTGCTAAGTTGCCTGTTCCAAAAAACATTTTTGTTGATGCTTTAAAGAATGTTGTTGCTGCAATCCAGTACGCAGCATCTTTGCTTGACTCTGCTGTAAAGTCTCCTGCAATTGATATCTCGTCCACTTGTGAGTTCTTGTAAGCCTGGAAAGGATAATTATTATGTACAGGATCTATTTGTGTATAGTTTGCGGTTGTTGAAAATGTTATTTCTGGTAAGTATGGAAAAATTACTCCGCCAGTTTGTTTAAGTTGTGCAAATAAAGGATTTGCACCAAAGTGATCAAAGTTAGCATTAATTCTTACACGCCAATCATTTGGATTCTGGGGCTCTAGTTTAACCCCGGCGCCTTCGCTAAATTCGAAGAGTTCGCCACCAGCAGGGAGATTTACACCTCTTTTGAGACTTAATAAATTATTTAAAACACCGGCTGCTTTACCAACGTTTGCAGAAAAATCTTGGAAGCCAGAAGCCAAGTTACCACCAATACCTAATTTAGATATGGTGGACGATATCTCTGCTGTGGTTGCCGCAACTGAATTAAGTCCGTTGGATACAGAACCAAATGCTGTTCCAACATTATCAGCAATGTTACTAATGGAGTTTCCACCAACAGCTGAAGTTACCGCTCCTACAGCATCACCTATTTTACCTATGCCGCCATCGATAGCAGCACCTGCTTCACCTAAAGCACCTTGCAATGAGCCTGATGCTTGGTTAAGTGCAGAACCTACATCACCGCCTAGTTCGCTAGTTAATTTGTCCAAATCACTTTTTGCCTGGTTTGATACCTGGGCTAATTTGGCTTGGTTCTTTTGCTGCTGGTCAACGGCGACCGCAACGCCAGCTACAAGTACGGCTAAAGGTGCTATTTTCGGTAAACTCATTTTGGTAAAATTTCCTCTTAATAATACTATTTATTTCTGTAATTATGTGCTATTATAT
>NYWG01000135.1 GCA_002684915.1 Verrucomicrobiales bacterium | reverse complement strand
TAGCTTGATGGTGGTGAGAACACATAGACGTTACCGGTATGTTACTCTCCTGTACTATACCGTCATAACCGTCTGATGGAAATGCTGTAATACGATCTAGAGGAGCATATCTACCTGCCCATAAATCATTAACGTATGCTTTTGCTACTCTCATTGGAGTATCTGCAGAGTTAGGATCATCAGCATAATCACAACCTAATGCAGTTAAGAAATCTGCATAAGCTTTAGCAGCTTTGATTATGATCATCTGCTTTTCTTCTTCAGTTAACCTTGCTTCAGGTCCTTCTCCTTTTTGTTTCTCTGCTAATTGACTTGAAATACCGTTAGCAAAACCGGCTTGAACTAATTCTGTTCCTTCTATAAACTTTTTAGGCATAATCTTTATTTGTTTTTATTGAGGTTCTACGACTCATTACTAATACAATATAAGTAATTTATTTTAATTATCCAAATAATCTTGGATTGTTTTTGCATCTTCTTTTTCCCATGGGTATACAATCCATTCAGGTCCTACTTCTTCTACGTAGTAGTTGGGTTTAAAAATTGATTGCTTCTTATAATGTATAGAAGCATATATTGGCACTGGACAGCAATCATATACCTTTTTAAATGTCTGTCCTGTATCAGCTATATCATCTAATATCATAAGATGAGGATAGTGATTACTAGTACCGTCAAAATACTCTACATCAAATCTGTGGGAGTAGAGTATTGCTAAGATTGTACCTCCTCTAGGAAGTCCGGTGACCATTGACACCTCATCTTTTACTTGTTCATGTAACTTATCTAAAAGTACATTAATATCATCCCATGTTAAATATACTTTTTTTACTCCCATGTATGATTTGTTACCCAGAAATTATCTGGTAACTCTGCTGTTGCGATAACTATGTTATCCGTTCCACTCTTGTCCGAAAAATTCATAATTCTTTTTTACGTATTCATCTGTGCCATCTTGTTCTATGGCTGTTTCTTCATCCTCATAAATTGCATCTACTGGGCATTCCGGAAGACATGCTCCACAATCAATACATTCATCAGGATTAATATATAGCATTTTATCAACTAATTGTTCTTTAGTCATATCTGCTACTTCTGCACCTGCTCCATCAACCTTTATAGGTCCATGAATACAGTCTACCGGGCAAACAGCTACACAAGCTGTATCACACGTACTTACACAAGGTCTTCCGATTATGTAACTCATTAAACCTCTCTTTGATCTTCAAATGCAATAATATGGGGTCTCCATGTCATCCGATAACCATTATCTCTAACCCAATCAAATAATATAGGATAAGATTTATATAACGCTTCTCTACTATCTCCTGCAGGCATAAACCATACCTTTTCTTTAGGAGCATCTAAAGTCTCAATACATTCCATAATTTCATTTAGAGCATTTTCATCTTTACCGTCCCAAACAGGTTTAATATGGTAATCTGCATGATATTCCATACTCTGTCTGATAGTATCATATTTAAGTCTAAATTTATTATGTTGTTTTATCATTCTTTCGTCAGTAACCGATCCTTGAGGTGTCCTAACTCCCAGTACAGGTACGCTATTGGAAAACTTAGGACTAATACTAAGCAAATTAATAGGATAATCAGTGGGTAGAAAATGGCTTCCTTCAGTCTCGATAGTAATAAAGATATTTCTTTCATTAGCAAAATGTGTTAATTCGTTTACAAGTTTTTTATGCATAGTAGGTGATCCTCCTGTTAACATCATTTCTGATATCTGAGGATTCTTGTCGTACATGTCTATAATATCGTTAAACGAATATTGACCTTTTTCTGGATGAATACTTGTATACCAAGAATCACACCATCCTCCTTCTCCAAAGTAACATCTATGAGTACACCCAGTAGTCCTAATAACTACAGTAGGGTACCCTGCTCTTGAACCTTCAGATTGAACAGCAGTATAGATTTCTACAATAGGTAAGTTTTTATCGTAATCTTCTATTCTACCTAGGCTCATATATAGCTGAGTTTTTACCGTGTTCTCTAAATTCTACTTTTGCAATAGAAACTCTACCGTTAGTTTCTTCTTCTATAAAAGGATTGACTTTGTCATAAATAAATTGAGCAAATCTCTCTGCTCCAACATAATCTACTTCTCTTAATTGAATAAAACCATCGTTGTCCATTTGTCTAAACGTCTCTAATGCAGGATCGTCAGTTGATACTACAACTGTATGATCAAACATATAATCAAACCATTGTTTAGGATTCATGCCGTCAATTTTATTAACAGCTCTCTTCATTCCTCCAAAATCCCATACCCAGTTTCGATTATCTAATTCTCCTTCAAACCATAATTTAAAAGAGACTCCATACCCATGTAAATACTTACAATGAGTAGTAGTTGCTTTCCATTGTCTAAAACAAGTACTGAACCCGTCAAAGACTTTTGTTGATTGAAATTTTCCCATAACTTAAACTAATTCTTCTATTATACCAATAAACTCAGATACAACTAGCACACTAGCTGCCCATATTAAATCAAAAGGTATTAACGTATAACCAAATATACGAATAATTGATTTAATAAACGACACTAACTGGTGTTTTTTAGCATCTGGATAATCAGTAAGTTTCTTTTGAGGTCTAGCCTTTACGGCTTTTGTTTTGTTGAATCGACCCTCACGGTCGTAGAGTTCATTTAGAATCTCTTTCTCTGTAGTATTATTTACCATTACGTGTTTTTAAAGTGGTGCTACGACACTATTGTCTATATTAATATAAATATAAGAAGAAATAAATTAAGAACCAACTAAATAAAGGTATTTGGTCGACCAATATCGGAAAGTCCATATTTATGCTTTCCAAAAGGTTCTCCACTTAAATTTAAATACCAGTAAATATGTTTATCTATATACCTTTCAACTTTTAATTTTTTATGTTCAAATAAAATTTTTCCAAACATTCCATCTTCCCCGTATCTAGTTTCATCTGGTACTTGATTAGCCGCCCATACTGCTATATCAGTTTTTATAACACATTTAGGACATGTTGGTTCTACAAAATCGTACCCATATTTATTTAACATACTTTCTTTATATTTTTTCCTAAAATCACAAACTAATAATTTACCAGGAATATTTTCAGTAGGAGAACCGTCAAATTCTTGTATCATTCTATATGAAACAGAGTCGGGGTTATGCTCAAGTTCTTTCATAATTAAAGAAATACCTAAAGGATGAATCCAGTCATCATCATCCCATTGAACACTGTAAGGTTTGGATGTCATTTCATATAATAACCTTCTTTTTTGCATTGTAGGCATTTCTTTATTATCAGTCATATGAAGTATTTCTACTTTATCACCAAAAGGGGTAGCCTGTCTTTTTAACTCTTGCAATAGTGGTTCAAAGACATGTTTTCGAGAAGTAATAGTTGGAATTTGTATTGATAACATTTTAATTAGTTTACTTCATCTGATAATCCATACCTCTGTTTGGAATACTCTTCTCCTGAGAGATTTAAATACCAGTAAATATGTTTATCTATATAGATTTCTTTTTTTAATAACTTTACTACTTCTTTTCCAAAATCTCCATCTTCTCCAAACCTCTGGTTTGCAGGAAGCATATTGGATGCTTTTACAGCTATATCTGTTCTTATTACATTTTTATTACAAGGTGGGTGAACTACGTCAAATCCATGAACATTAATATCTCTTTTTTTATATCTACGTCTAAAATCAGTTCTATGTATATGACCTGGTTGTCTTAGGTGTGGAATTCCGTCAAATTCTGATATCATTCTATATGTTACACAGTCAGGATTTGATGTTAAAGCGTTCATTATAAGATTTATTCCTATAGGGTGTATCCAATCATCATCATCCCACTGTACACTGTACGGCATTGATGACATTTCATATAATCTTCTTCTTTTTTCAGCAAGAGGCATTTCTTTTTCATCTAAAAGATGTAATATTTCTATTTTATTGCCAAAAGGTTCAGATTGTCTTTTTAATTCTGTTAAAAGAGGTTTAAAAATATGAGAACGGGAAACAATTGTGGGTATTTGTATTGATAACATTAAAAACTTATATCTGTCGTAGTAGTAAAACTCCCAGAATATGATAAAGGTGAGTTTTGACCATACTTATTATGTAACATTTTTGGTAATCCACCTTGAAGTGAGAAACTACCAGAAAGTTCCTCTGTTGGATTATATATTATTTCACTACAATTGCCTATAACTACATCTAACATTTTAGCAGGTGTTAAACCTGGTGATGATTGAGCGTATAGAGCAACTACTCCGCTTACTTGAGGAGCTGCCATAGAAGTACCATTTAAAATAGATTCCCAATATGATCCATTATGATAATAACTACCTCTAGCGAAAGCTGATGTATTACTAACTGCTGATAAGATAGACGAACCTGGAGCGTAAATGTTTACTCCTGGTCCATGACTGGAAAAATTTGATCTTTTATCAACATAGTCACTACCAGACTGTATTTGATCTTCATCTATAGACCCTACCATAAATCCTTTAATTGAGTAAGGAGAAGATCCTCTAGAATAATACTTCCATGTAGTATTTTTAATTAGCGCTTCATTATTATAATCTGTACCACCTTCTACATCAATTTTATGGTTAAGATTTCCTGATGCTACAACAACATGTACTCCTTCATCTATAAGTTCTTCGAGATCAGTATCTACAGAAGTTACTCTTACTGGGTGTTTCCATGTACCTAATGCTCCTATATTAGCAGCAAATTGATTTAAACCAAAATGGTTTAATTCTCCACCATAGCTTGCTTGAATAGTAGAAGAAGCATAATAAGTACCTCTAAATCTTACTGCATATGATGTTGAACCCCCAGTAAATTGAGCAGAATATCCCCATGACATATTAACAACTGTTGGTCTTTTATATCCAGTAGCTGGATCTATAGCTTTCTGTCTATGCCATAGCTTAATTGCATCAAATGCATAACTATCATCTATACCTGTACCGCTATCTCCTGATCCTTCTAAACCTGAAATTTTAAGAGAATATATTTTTGCGTTTTTAGCCCATCCAAAAGTTTTTCCTGCTGCTATTCCTGCTACATGAGTTCCGTGACCATCATTATCTCTATCATGATTTGCATTTTGAGTAAATCCTGTATGTATAGAACCCCAATCTATTGTAGTATACCTTGTTACTCCGTTAATATCCTCCCATTCGGGGTGATCTGTCTGTACTCCTGAGTCCATAATGACAATATCTACTCCAGTACCATCTAAAGTATAATCATATGTTTCATTTACTACTTCGTTTCCTGCGTATGTATTAGGTTTAGAATTACATCTTAATAACCCCCAGTTTTTATCACCTGAACTTAAAGATGGATTTCTAGTAAAAGAACCGCTGTAAAAAGCATCATGAGATTTTGCAATATCTGTTCTTTGTTCTGGTGGTATTTCGATATCTAATACTGAATCATGATTAAGAAGTTCTTCTTTTTCAGTATCTGTTAACCAGTAGTGAGTTTGTCTATAGCTACCAAGTCTTGGGTTTGCTATTTGAACTTTCCTGTTAGGTACACCGTCTTTATTGGTAATTTCTTGAAGATCAGTCCAGAATGCATCATAATCTACCCCATTATGGAGGATAACATTATATTCTCTCTCATTGAATTCTGGCATATACGATTATTTTAAAGAGATCCTATAGCTGCTTGGAATTCTGCATAGGAACCTGTAATGAATGTTTTAAGCTTTTCTATACTAATATAATCTGATGCTACACTTGCTGAAGTTTCAAATACTGCTGCTGAACTAGCACTTAATGCAGTTCTTTGAGTATGAGCTGAACTAGATAATGAAGTTACAGTTGTAGTTTCAGCATAGGAAGTTAAATCTGGAATCAATGCCACCCTTTGAGTATGAGCTGAACTAGATAATGC
>NYWG01000134.1 GCA_002684915.1 Verrucomicrobiales bacterium | reverse complement strand
TTGAATGTAGGTGCCACGCACTTTGCTCACACAGCGTCTGATTGTAGTCCATGTTCGCTTAATCCTACATTTACCAGTAATGCAAATATAAAAGTGTATGAAATAACACCAGGAACGACAACGGCGACTGGAAACTATGTTTTAAAGGCAACGCTGGCGGCTTACCCAACCGAACCTCGTGCTGTTGGTGCTCCGTTGACAAAAACGTTTTCAAGTGGCTGCAAAATTGCACAAAAAGAAAGAGAGTGCGACGGTTATTCTTATGATATTCGCACGGATGCACTTTTAGCAAAGGCCAGTCCGAAATACGATAGTTTTCAAATAGATACAAGGGACATTTGTGGTCCCGTTGAACTTGATACGACCGGTTGTACGTTTAATGACCCAAGTTCTTGTAATTACTTAAAGCCTTGCGGTGCTACGATTCCACAAAGTGTTCGTGACGACTTTAATTGGCCAAGCACTTGCACTGCTCCAAGTGGTGCCCGTTGTCAAATATGCAACCGTGACACACCACAGTGTTACGATGGCACTGGAACCAATACGCCAGACGGTTCCCTTGTTGGGCATACGATGCACGAGGACATGCAATGTGCTGGTTTTGATTATACAAACCCAAATATTAAGGTTGGTATTACGACGAAGCAGTTGCAGCTAGGTGGCACAGAGTCAAAGGAAAATTTGGACTTTGTTGATATCCCAGTCGAGGAACAAGCATATGGAAATATTTACGGCGCCGAGTTGCTTGAATTTTCAGTTGGTTTAAGGTTGCTCGATACAATCGATTACGAACAAGACCAATACCTTAAATTAAAAGGCATGGGTTCGCGCACCGAAGTCATTGCATGGTTGAAAAACAACCGTATTGGTGAAATGAATAATTTAAGGGATGTACGTGATATGGGAGATTTAACGTACCCACAACTGACGACCGAGGAAATACTGTTTACAGTACAAAGTTATGATAGGGAACATGACCCAAATAATTTTAATGTAAACATTGAATCCATGAGCGTCTGCTCGCATCAACCACCAAGTTATTTCGAGCCTTATATTCGTTCCGGGGCAATCAACAGAAACCTTGTCAACTGTATCATTGGGCAGCCAAACGCTGGAGTCGATGCCTTTGGCCAAGCCTTGAGTGCCGAAGAGCTTGCAAATGCACCGTCTGGTAGTGACCCGTGCTTATTTGTATTCTCTAAATGCCCGCATAAATCTGGGACCGGCTACACAATGAAAAGAGAAGAGGAGGACTACTTTTTATTAGCCGATTACAGGCCTTTATTTGGAGCCGATGGCCATTTATTCGTTGGCGACACATGTGATATGATAAGCGTATCAAGGGTTATGGATATGTTGACCTTACCAAGTATGGGCCACGACGATGATGACGATTTGGTCTATGTAAACGCAAGAAACACACCGTTGCAATCCGTTGACGGAACCCTTGTTGCTGGCTCCGGTAGACACGCCGTTGCGGCTGCCTGTGTAAACCCACCAAGTGCCACCGGCAGAGCACCAGAGGCTTCGGATTTCTTTAAAGCATTGGGTCCGAGGAACGAACAGGTTCCGGTATCACAGACCATTGTGCGTAACTTTAAATCCATGGCCATTGAAGATGCAAAGACTTTAAAGCGTGGTATACGTGAAGTTATCCCATGTCGTCGCTTAAGTACACACGGGGATGATTTGAGTCCGGAGTTTGCCAATGCAGTTTTATACGGCTACGAAGATGCAAGGTCCTACGGCTCTTTGTCCGAGTTTGGTAATAATTTTGAACCAAAAAGTTGCTGGCGCGACGGTTATATTACAACATGCAAAGAACCACACACGGAGGTCGACCGGACCTACCAACTTGACAGCAGTGAAACTTGTTTAGGACCAACGACAACAAAAGCACGAACGACCGTATCCTTGATATCCCACGAGTGCGAGGACTGGAGGAAGGGTAGCATTACAGGGGAAGGTGTATTTGTAACTGATAATGGAGCGGCCATCACGGACAAAGAAACGTGCATAAAGGCCTGTAAAGAGCAACACTTTCAAAAATGTATTTTTTACGGAGGTTCAAACGTTTGCAAAGGTGACGATGGAGACAATGGAAACATTCAAGGAATCGTTTATGATGATGTATCGGTGAATTACGTAACGAACTGTTCAGCAAGAACAGGGGACGTTCAAGCAACAGCTTCTGGACAGTTTAAAGGAATAACTACGCCTTTAACAGGCGCGGCTACGGCAACAAACCTCGAACATGCTCAGTCGATATGTGGAACCGATGCAAATTGCATTGGCTTTCATTCAAAACCAGGACCCGCCGCTCAGCTGAAATGCGATGCCACGGACCAAGCAAACATTGCCCTTGACGATGTAACAGACGTAGTATCAAGTTACGCCGTTCGTTACAAAGGAACCTTTGACAGTTGCATGCAATTGTGCATGGAAGAAAACGAAGCTGAAATTATCGAGCACACAAGCAGTTCTTGTAAATGCAAAAAGGTGAAAACCGCTGCAACCTGCTCGGCAACGGCCGCAAACGATATAGCAGATCATTTCATTATACCAGAAAAGCTTGGCACAGCAGCCAGGCCGGTCGTCTATGAATTCTTTGAAAAGGTAGACCCTGACGAGCTTGGCCAAGAAGAAGTCTTATCTACGCGATACTACAAGGTTACGGAGCACAGTTGCTTTTGGTGCAAGTGGACGAACGCGGACAAACGAACGCATTCAAACGATTCAGAGGATTGTATGACCAATGTTGTCGATCATTTAAAAAGTGCAACCAGTTTTCAAACCTACATGGACAATATCGGTGGGTCTGTTAATTTCGAAGAAGAGGTATGTGTGCAAAAAAATAATTTATGGCGCGAAAAAGGTACGAAACACATTCCTTGCGGCTACCGATCGTTATATAATTTCAACATGGATTCTGTTTATGAACCTGACTCTTGGGTATTGACAGACGAAGAAAAAACATATCGATTGTCAGAAAACTCGCCTGCATGGGATAGTATACTCTTTGCTCCGGAAGATATCGGAAATATTGCAGACCACTGGGAGCCCGTTACGAAAGACTTTATTTTACCAATCAAAGCTGAAATTGTTGTGCACGGCTCCAGTTGCATTGCCGATTACGATACGACTTCAGGGGATTCCATTAGTAACGGAAGACGTCGTTTGCTTGGAAACAAACAAAGGATCCGCATCGGCCGCCAAAGAAAACTTTTACAATTCGACGATGCAAGTGCCATGGTGCCACAAGCAGAGTTTGGTGGAACGACAAGCAGTGCCTTTAACGTCTTGATTTCAGTAACGGCCGAAAATGTAGCCGTTAACAAGGTATTGGGTCCAAACGGAGAAATATTGAAACCGGGGGATCCGAACTACCCAATACAAGATAAAAACAACAACACCGATTTGCAAGACGATATTTACAAAACCGTGCACAAAATGCAACAGGCGGACATCGATTGCTTAGGGGCACTCAATGCCTTGTGGCTTGGCCTAGGCTTTGTGATCTACTATGCAGTCTTGTTCATACTTAGTCTATTGTTGTTATCGGTCCCAGATAAAATCACTGGAAAGCCAATCGATATATTTTTTGACGTTTTGGCGGAATAAAAATGATATAAATAAACTATATATATAAAGTTATTGCTTAATTAAACTACTATGAACTCTATCGGCTACTCACACTTACTTGCATTTATATTACACACCGTTTCAGCCATCCTTGCATTTCTGTCTCAACCGGAATCCGGATTGACCTTGGGAAAATTAGTTGTACCAGAAGTTGATTTCAAAGGATCAAACAAAACTTTGCTTGTTGTCGAAACAGACCATGTGGTCTTTGAAGATATTAATATTGTTGGGCTTATCTTTACCAATGAAATCATTACGGCTGTCAGTCATTTATTAGGAGTTATAGGCTTTTTCTTATACACCGATGCCATGATGCGAGATGGAAGGCACTTAGAATCTGTTAGACGATACGTTGAATACGCTGTCACGGCTGGCTTGCTAGAAGTTGCCCTCTTAGTTGGTATGGGGTCCACTAGCTTTTACCAAGTCTTGTTCATCTTGCTTAGCAACGTAGCAATACAACTTATGGGCTACATGAGCGAAAGAACACAAGATAGAATGAGGCAAATATACTACAGTTTAGGCGGTTTTGTTTTGCTTGCGCCTTCGATCACCGTCATCGTATGGAATGCTACGTTGGTAAAAGGCATGGAAAGGGTTGAAGAACTCGCATATTTTTATTTGGCCTTGTACGTATTGTTCGGTGTACATAACCTATTTGATCATGTACTTCCATTTTGGAGAAATGCCATAGACCGTGACACCGGATACAACATCCTTAGTGTCGCGACGAAGATAGGCCTTTCCTGGTTGCTCATTGCAATCACCTTTAAAACCTACAAAGATGCCGGCGTTGCCCTTGAACCAACAATTGATATGGATTTTGTTGTTTTACAAGATGCCTTGCGTTATGCCATCATTGCCTTTGTCGTCGTAGGCCTTGCCTTGACTGCATTTGTGCTACCAAAACCAAAAGGCTCAGCAGTAGCTGCAACCGAAGCTGAAAAAACAGGCTTAATGGCGACGATAGCATAATATATTTTTTTATAGGAACACACCTTTTTGCTTTTCTTTGGTCCGTGGTGCAACTCTCTTTCTTTTCTCCCCTTGCTTTGACCCACCCCTTTTTTTTGGCCATTTCTCTACTTTCTTCCAAGCTTTGCCTTCGTTATTCTTGTGCACAGAGACCCATGACCCATTCTCTTTCTTTTCTAGACGACCATCTTTCTGGCCTATCCAAGCCATTTTATCGTCAAAAATTTCTTCACCTAAGATAAATTTTCGTAATACTACTTTACCGCCTATACACCATCTATCTATAACTTGATACTTGCCCTCCACCTTTCTCTTTTTTCCAAGATGACTTTCAAACACTCCTTCAATAATTGACCTCCATAATGATTCACCTCCTTGATAATACTTCTCTTTGTAATGAAATTTATAACCTGCGTTGTACGGGACAACAGGACCAATAGTATTTCTAAAACTTTTGCCATCAACTTTAAACTCCCATGTCATGGTTTTAATTTTACAGGTTCCATCATAAACTGGCGGTGCCTGCAGTTCAGATAGTTTTTTTAAGTACTTTTCCAACTCATTAACTTTATCCTCCAACTTATTATTTACTGACATCGCGTTATTTATCTTACGTTTTATGTTTGTTTTCGTTTAACTAAATTATATTAAATGTTTTAATACCTTTAAAATACTTTTAATATAACTTTATTCTTTTATATTTACATTGTTTTTTTTGCCACGTGTCTATTGCCAGGCCAGGCTTAAATGCATGGCTGTCTGCCAGGCCAGGCTGACTGACTGTCGTGCTGACCTGCCAGACTAGGCCACGTTATACTGTTATGCTACACTATGGCTGTCCTATACCAGAGTCAAGAACCACAAAGAATTTTCCTAAAGAAAAGACACGTGGCAAAAAAACAATGTAAATATAAAAGAATAAAGTTATATTAAAAAGTATTTTAAAGGAAAGTTATTAAAACAAATAAAACAAAAACAAAAAACAAACATGCCGAAAATTTCAAAAACAACAAGTAGCACTACTGTGGCGAAAACATTGCCTATGGACGGTTGCAAAAGTGTGGTAAAAAATGCATTGAATGGCATACTTAAAAAACAAAATTCATCAAAACAAACACGCGTAAGCTTTCATGAAAAAAACTTCGTGAGCTATTGTGCAAAAAACAAAACACTTTTACGAGATGAGGATGATAATGTCGTAGAAGAAGAAGAAGAGCCTCGTCCGGTAAGTCTAGGAATATTTTTTAGTGGTTCGTACAAGGAGGAGAAGAAGTATGGCATAGTGCAAAAAGCACATAAAGGTAAAACAATATCGAAAGAATTTCTTTTAAACAAAATCAAGCAAGCGGCACCTGGAATTAGTCCCGTGGACGGCGTGAAGCATGTTATTAAATTTTTAACAGAAAAGAGGAAGCAACTGAAAAGCGGAAAGTCAATTACATCTTTCAGTAGATTTAAAGTAAAGTTCGATCAGATTGCAATATTCGGAAGAATGATAAATCGTTTACGTAAATTTAAAACTGAGTAAGCAATAAAAAGTTACAATGGATATGTTACGTAATTAAAAAATATTTTACTCTCTATAATCTTTTCTTTTCCATCTCGCGGGTCTCGTATTAAGACGCCGTGCCTACTAGCGCTAACAGCAGTTACCAAGTGTCCCTTTTCCACAGCCAAAGCAACCGGTCCCTTTCTCAACAGTCGAATTAGTTTTGGCAGTTTTGCAGTCGTGACTATTGTTTTGGTCATATATAAATCCCATATTTTTTTTGCTGAGCCACCGGCACAGGTTTGCCTTGAATCGTCCATAAGCGATTCTACAGTGACGTTTAACTTCGGTTTGTGCCATTTTAATATATCATATGCAACAACGGCGTAGCAGTTATTGCAATTTTTAAATTGTTGAACAGCTTTAGGTAGTGTATTTGAATTATGTAATTTCCGACGCCTGGCAAGTGTCAATCCAATCAACAGAGGGATGAACCATAGGCGATACATATCTTACTGCTTTTGAATCCTATATATATATATGATACTGTAAATAAATAAAGATGCTTTATACTTTGCTTTGGCGCCCGGAAGCATGTTTCTCAACATTATTCAATAAGTTCACAGCAAAAATTACTGGTGGTGAATTTTGTCACAGTGAGTTGGTTTTTCAACTTACGAAAAAAGAATGGACGTCGATTTTAAGCAGTTACAGCAACGGGAAAATAGGACAGAGGGCTGAAAGTCTTTCGAAACGTTTAAAAGAAATTTTTGACAAAGCCGATGACGAACATAATATATCTTTATGTTTTTATACTATATGGAGCAGTGAAATGAACTTACGTTTATTAAGTCCGACCGATTCCTATATTTTTAACCGCCTACCAGACAAACGTTATACAAGCACAATAGAAAGTAAATTTAATTACGAAGAGCAAAGGGCGGCGCTTGGTTTTTGCCTATCGGAACTACACAAGAAATACGACAATGTCAAAGCGGTCTTGTTTTGGATGCCGCGTTGCAACCGCCAAACGAACGCTTTGCCTACAAAATATTTTTGTTCGGAATTTATCGTTTATTGTTTGCAACAAGTAGGCTATGCAAAACACTGTCGACCTGAAAATATTACACCGAATGATTTGCCTAAAATTTTAAACGAAGTAAACGACACCCTTGACAAGCGAGTACGATAAAACTATATAATTGATTTTGCACGGAAATCATAGTGTTGATTTAATCTTGCCATAGACATACGGTCTTCCAAATCTTTCATTTGTTTTAAATGCTCCTGGCGCTCTAGCTTCAACATTTCTAACTTCTTTTCCATTTCTAACTCATGCGACTTCGGTTTGCTTTGCAACTCGATGGACATTTGTAAGCGGTTGTTCCGTGTTTCCAAAATATTAAGTTGATGCTCGTAAGCTCGTAACCTTGTAGCCTGAGACGTTACTATATCTTTGTGGTCATTGTTCATATTCGCTATGGTTGCCTTTAACTCGACTATTTGACTTTGATAATCGTGTTCTAATTTTGCCTTTTCTCTTAATAAATTGTTGTTTTTTTCCATTTGAATATTACGTAATTTTCCGATATCTTTGGCTGCCTGGTTTTTACACTTTCTTATTTCTTCGCAAAAACTTTCGTTTTCTTCTTTTAATTTACCTATTCTTGCAACAAAATCTTTTTCATTTTTCTCTTGCATTTTCGCACGCTCTGAGTGCTCTGTTTTCCATTCCGTTAAACTCTTAATCTCATTGTCCATTTTTTTAAAATTTTCTTTTAAAATTGAATTCTCTTTTGACAAAGCCGCGGCACTGCTTATAGACAGTGACAACTCCTTCTTTATTTTATTCAGTGCCTCTTTCGTTTCCGTTAGATCCTGATCTAATAACACTTTGTCGGCCGTCATATTTTCAATTTCAGATTCGTAGGCAACCAACTTGCTTTTTAAAAGCGATAGCTCAGGAACTTTTGCCGCCTCGACTAAGTCACTTTGCATCTTTTAAACTTTGGAGGCAAAGGCATATATACTGTTCCTTTATTCTGCTAGACTTGGGTCAACAATTTTTTCCACGCTACCGTTGGACAAAAATACTCGTCGTCGTTTTATCTTAGGAGACCGAAAGTGGTAATTGTAGGCATCCAGATCTTTCGAAAAACTTATGTCGCAGAATTTATTCTCTAACTCCATAAAGTTTACTAAGACACCGTTACACAACACCGGTGCCGATATCGCTTCCTTTGGTACCATAGAAACGCCTCCTACTTCAAAACTTATTGGATACTTGCTTAGGATTTTTTTCTTCAACAAGGCCCTGTTTTTCGTTAACAACAACAGAGCATTTCCGATAGGAATATCTTCCGTACTAATCAAGCATAAACTTTTACCCATTATCGTAGCTTCTCTTCCATGCCATGTCCACTCTATCCATTTCTCTTCCACGTTGTAACGGTCTAAAGACGGCCGAGCTAGGCGTTCTCCAGGCTGGCCAAGCTCGGCAAGCCGTTCTTCAA
>NYWG01000133.1 GCA_002684915.1 Verrucomicrobiales bacterium | reverse complement strand
GCATCATATGGAAGAGCACGCATTACGGGTATTGAAATCAACCTATAACTTGGATTGTCGAATTCCTCTTGAGTCTTAACCCCAAATAAAGACTCACTACGCTTATAGCGAGCCTTCATAAAAGAGAAACCTCGACGCCTGCTTCCAGGTGTATCTGGCCAAGGTTGTTGTTGCCAAATCACATCTGTGTCTGGCCCAGATATGTCATTAATCCTTAATGTTGAACGGAACTTATCCGCATGTAAAACAGGCTGAATATTTTCTGACTCATCCTCAAGCGGTCTTGGATTTGATAATACTAATTCTGCCATTGTAAATGGGAAAGCTTCACCATCCCTGTTAGGCACTAATTGAATTTCAAAGGTCTTGGACATCTCATAATCTCTGAAGACCAATGTTCCTTTTAATGGATTTAGAGGTGTATCAATAAAATCCAGTCCTTCTTTTGCAGGCACCCCAGCTTTGAATGTATACTCTATATTTGCATTCTCAACAATTGTATCAGGTAAACGACGCGCAAATTGAACTGCCCCGATCTCTGCAGTTGTAAGATTTTCACCGCCTTTTACTTCATAATCGACCTGAACAGCACCCTTTGCACCCAATCCACGAGTAACCAAGATCTCTACAGTCTCATCAAATTCGGATGTGATATAACCTTCGGTTGCAAATTGAAATGTTCCAGATTCACTACCATAAATTAATACAGAAGAACTCTTGAGATCGCCCAAAACCAAACCATTTTCAGGATTAAAAAGATTTATTTCAAATAGCTCATTAGGTTCGTTTTCAGTATCATTAATAATATCAATCTTAAAACTTTTACCACCCTTCTCACCGTCTGCCCAACTCAGCATTCCATTCGTCGCACTATAATCAAGCTCACCAGCAGTCAACGGTTCAACTTCATAACTAACGGATACAGCGCCAGCAGAACCTCTTTCCCTATTTACTGTAATCGTTACAGATCCATCATTCTCATCAACCGCGTACTCGCTTGCAGCAAACTGAACCATTCCAGAACCATCCGCTATTATCGCTTGAAGGGAAAAAGTAAGGAACGCAAGAGGGAGCAATGACTTGCCTGAGAAAAACCCTCTCATCAAATTCAACCAAGAAACTTTCATATATCTATTAGATTTAAAAACTACCATGTTTTTTACCTTACCGAAATTAAGGTGCTACCGCCCTAAAGTAAGCAGCCCCATCTTTTGTATCTATTTCGAGCTCAGTCTCAGTAATACCATCAGCGTCTACAATCACACTATCGAATGGCTTCCACGTAATTAAATCATCCGAGACTTGAACATTATACCTATGACCTCGCACCCCCCACACTCTCACTTTATGTCCATTATCGGATGGAACTAAACCAACTGACGCCTTCAAACTTAGGGGTAGTTTGATATTATCAACCCAAGCTGAATCCATTCCAATACTATTGGCAAAATCTTTTTGATATCTCCATGTCAACCGGTGACTTCCTTCCGACAAATTAAACTCATACTTATTCCATTCAATCTGCCCAGACCATTGTTCTAGAATTCTTCCATCAATCAAGAATGTCAATTTATCCCAATTAAGCTCCGAATCTAATTTAACAAAAAACGAACCTTTACCATTACTGGAATCTATCGAAACAGTTATTTCACTTATTTGACCATCTTCAATAGAGCCTGCTTGCAAAGCGTACTCACCGTCTAAACTAACTTCAGACTGAACAAACCAACCATCAGTCTTATCTGTAGACCATGGCAATCGAGCCAAATCACCACTCTCAAAATCGTCAGATAAACTTCTGAGACTAAAATTAGCTTCTATATCGGTATCATCAGTTACCACCAAGCGAATTGGATTATCTAACGAATTAATAGATCCACTCCATCCAGTAAATTCATAACCTTCAACAGCCACAGCTACCACCTCAATCTCTGAACCCCCAGCATACAAGCCAAAGTGGTTACCTTTACTATCTTGAAACGGTAGATTAGGCGTCTGAAGTGATCCATTTTCACCTTCTTTAATACGCAAGCTGAACACTTTCTCAGGGGTAAATACCGATGAAACCCCAAGGTCTCCCTTAAGCCCCCCAAAACCATCAACCGCAATTTTAACCGTAGTCCCCTTAGATAGCGCCTGATCAATTCTGCTGAGCCCCGGATTACCTTCCAAATTCTTCAGCAAAGGATCATCATCATTTGATTGTATCAACGATAATTCACCTACTCTATTTCCCTGATATACACCCAAAATCGTATCAACCTTTGTATTTATAGTACGCAGACTCAATACTCCATCAAATGGAGCTGTAAAAGACCACCAAACTGAGGCTCCTCCCTCGTTATTAGCATGGGAAGGTTCATTAACTTCTCTTGTGGCTTTATTGGTATTTACAATTTTAGATAACCAATTTTTATAAAAAACATTTATTTCCGAACCCTTAGCAGGTGTACTATTAATAATAATCTTTCTATTACTCAAAGAATCAAAAGTATAACCCTGCTCCTCCAGTTGAATTCCATTAATTTGAATAAACAATTCATCTTTATTATTAACATCTTGCAAAAGTGAAAAATCATTATTTTTACCATCAGCAAAAAAAGTTTCTCTATTGAGAATAGAAGCATTCCCAAAATGATCATTTGGCACATCAGGCGCTTGATAATCGATTTCCAAAAGCGTCGGTTTGGATATGTTATTTGAAAAGTCTACTGCGATTATCTCAATTGAATTAATGCCATCTTTTAATAACAATGGAATAGACCATTCCTCCGATCCGATGGCTTGTAACGCAAAACTCCCATTCACTCTAACTTGAACATCTCGCACTCCAGAAGCATTTGGAGACGGATCAATTGCGGTTCCACTAATCACAACTCTCTCCTCACTTGTAACTAATCCATTCGGAGGATTTTCTATTGTTAGATAAGGGGGATTCTCGTCAACAATCCCTCCAATTTCAGCTCTCAACCGTATGTAACCTACATCTCCTTCATCCTTGCTCGCAATTACAATTCTATACGTCTTTCCTTGTACTGCATCAAAATGCGCAAAGTCATCGCGCTTTCCATCTACAGGGTAATTTGCAGCAAGAACCTCTAAATCTCCCAATTCAGTGCCATAGTATATCGCAACTAAACCATCTATATCGCTCCCTGATATATCAATAATTGCCTGACCAGATTTACTAGGTGACCAATTCCACCATAAAGAGCCAACAGGACTACTAGACAACGAGTGAACAGGTTCGCCAGGTTCTATCGTAGCAAAATTGTTGAAAGCTTCAACAAGACCACCCTCTCCTGATAATTTTGCTGCATTAATAAAATCATCATTTACAGGATCTGGTACAACTTGATAATTTACTACACGAATTAATTCTTTTTTCCCTGGCGCCTGCACCAGTATTGTCACCTTCATCTTCCGAGGTTCTTCAGGAAGCTTCATGTAATAGGAATATATATTATCTCTTCTTAAAACATCTGGTGCATCTCCATCATTATTAAAATATAAATTATTCCCATCATCTTTAATTCCAATAACTGTTGCATTCTTAACAGGCTCCCCATCAATCACTGTAACAAAAAACTGCTGATCAGCACCTGCCAAAAGCATCGATCCAGAAGGCGGAATGATAGATATCTCCATATTTCCATCCGGCACCTTTGACGACATACCATCCACCGCTTTAAATGCATTTAACCTACCACTAGTTTGAACAAATCCATCCAATGCAGGTAAAACATCCACGCTAGATAGTAGCTGCTCTCTTATCTCCAAATTAGTCCAAGACGGTTGTAAAGAACGCATTAATGCTAACACGCCAGTCACATGAGGTGCAGCCATACTAGTGCCTGACATATCACCATAACCATCATCCGCATCGGAATAAGTTGAATATATATCAACCCCAGGCGCGGCAAGATCTACCTCCTTAAATCCATAGTTTGAAAAACTTGCCAATTCATCACTACGATCTGTAGCGGCAACTGATATTATACATTCAAGGTCATAACTAGCAGGATAAGCCGGAAGTGTATCATTGTTGATACTATCATTCATACTTGCGACCGCGAATATAATACCCGCTTCTCCCCCTGCAGCATAAGCATCGAATCCTGCTTGAGAATAGTTGTAACCCCCATAACTACAATTAGCCACCGTCACGCCATGATCTATTGCAAATTCTATTCCATCAATAGTTGCAGCTGTACTAATCCACCACTCTCCAACTTTGATACCCATTAATTTAACATTCCACGCTACACCAACGTGATCACCATCATCATTTGCTGATGCACCAATAGTACCTGCAACATGAGTTCCATGACTAGTGGCATCATCATTTAAATTACCATCTCCTGTTAAAGGAGCTATTCCATGAATATTATCAATATACCCATCATTATCATCATCCTTGCCATTATTTGGAACTTCATCTTCATTAACCCATAATTGATTCACTAAATCTTGATGAGTTACATGCAAGCCCGAATCGATTACTGCAACTATCACGTCTTCACTTCCTGTCGTAATATTCCAAGCTTCAGGTGCATCAATATCCGCATCAAACACTCCGTTTTTTTGGCCAGTATTGTGCAACCCCCAAAGTTCACCTGATTCATAGGCACTGTCTGTTGGAGTTTTCTGTGACTTCTTTAAATAATCATATTCAACATAACTCACTAATTTAGTCTCTATGATTTTATTTCTTTTGTTAATGATGTTATCTTTTAAAGCCGCATTATCATTATTTTCTATTCCGTTGTGAGTAACTTTAATCAATGCTAAACCCGGAACTATACTATATTTCTTCTTTATCTCTAAATCATTATCCTTCAACAAATTTTTAAATTTCGGAATATCTTTAGGATCGCTAAACCTTACCAATAGGTTTTGCGGATGGATCATTGTACCATCATTTAACACAACTGCATCTAGCCCTTCAAACTGAGGTATTGCATTTGAATCTTGTTTATCAGCGGCGTCTAAGCTTAAACCTAAAAGCATAACCACTAATATCGCGCAGAATCTTTTAAAGCTTATCGCCATATGATTACTTAAACTATTTCTCAAATAAATTTTCATTTAAACACTCTTATTACTCAATATATAGAACGCGATAAAACTTACTCATTTTTTTATTAGACAGAACCTCCTGATGCGTAATCTGCCTAACTATATATTGATCATTATAATACTCAGTAAGCACTTTCCAATTCGAGTCACCTAGCGCTTCTTTGTATTCAATACGATATAAAGTCGAAGGCAATCCCGTCCATTTTATATTTATTTTACGATCTGCATCTAAACTAACACTCGACACCTTGGGTACTCCATTTCCAAATGGTGAAAGATCATAACCATTTGCTATGCCGTCATCATCTGTATCGTATGCAATACTCTGCCGAAATGATCTATTCACTCTTATAGTCTTATCTATACCAGTAATATATACTGGCATTGAACTATTATGCCCTGGATATTCTTTAACCCAACGAAGCCTACCGTTGTACATCCCATCTAACTCTTCTGCTGGTAAATTTGAAGCTGCAAAGTAAAGCGTAAACCCAGGTTTAATATCCAACACCGGCACACTCCCATCTTTTATGTCATCTTTAGTTAGCTGATCGAATTCAATGTAGTCTATATACATTGCATTAACCCCTTCTTCACTACCTAGAAACTCAAATTTACTTAATTTACCATTTTTTAATATTAACCTTCCTAGCGCAGCATTATTTTCAAAACCTTTAATACTTACTCCATAATCTTTTGCGTTCCAGTCCATTTCCTGACTTACAAAATCGCCTGCAGTCGCAGTTATTTCAGTTCCTAATAAATCACCGATTTTAGGTTTTTGCTGAAGAACAACGCCTCGTTCAACAGTCATAGTATTATTTGCACCCACTCCTCCATCAGATAACACATTGGAAACATTTAATATTAATTGCGTACCAATCGTATTAGTCTGAAATCTCATTTTCAGATTTTCAGCATTTAAAACCAATGATTCTCCGGTATTAATATTCCCATCCTGAAGTACCATTTGCTTGGCATCAATGCTTACTGTCGCGTCTGCAATCAATTCACCATTATTTTCCACATAATGAGAATCTATAAATATATCCTGCGCAAAAGTTGTCCCCTTATTTACCCAACTCTTATATGAACTACTTCTATCGTTACCAAATTTAGCCTGACCAGGGATTTTTAACGCAGCAAAGTTCGTAAAGTTTTCTAGATTTGGCGCAACTTTATTATCCCATACTGCCTGACCATCAATCTTACTGTAAACGCCACTACCAAGAAATGTTTCCTTACCCAATTTAAGATTTCTATGAATTGAAAGGCTATTTGCATTTACTGACAATAGCTCTGTTATCCTCATAGCGTCTTTGATAAGCACTTTGTCACTATTAACGGTTAAATCTGTAACAGTGACGGGAATTTCGGAATTTAGGTAAGCATCAATTACAAGAAAATGATAATGCACATTAACAGTTACTTCAGCAGATGG
>NYWG01000132.1 GCA_002684915.1 Verrucomicrobiales bacterium | reverse complement strand
CTTTATTTGGTTTTCGAAATAACAGAATCTGCACATCTTGCAATTACCGTAAATTCGTCAATAGAATTCCGGACTGTATTTGGATTTTAAAATTTTGAATACATGTATGTATTCAAGTCAAGACTATTTGACTCAGATTTCTATCGGCAAATCTAAGGTACATTTAAAGGAATTTCCTTTAAATACAAATTAATTAGGAACAATTTTAATAAATTATTTTACATTTAAAGGAACATTGGGAAATCCATTGTTGTGTGTGAAAGAAATGCAATGAATTTTGAGCTTTGAACAAATTTTAAAATTTAACAAATTTAAAGTTCATTGCTTTGCCTTTCGCAGAGAACGGGCTCGTATTCAATCTTGGAGAAGGCAACGGGTTTGCCAAGGGACCTCATTTCTAATTGTTCTCCAGCTTTGGCACGTTGTTCAAGGGATTGAGCTTCTACTGAAGGTGCGTCAACGCAGACATATTGGATAAGTTTACGTAGAACCTTAATAGGTTTAGGTTCATGAACTTCTTCTTTGCTAATTTTGGAACAAACCTTGATCCTTTGTACGGACAAGCAAGTTTTGCCAGTTTGTTTCTTTACGACATGTTGACTGATGATGGGTTTGACCATTTGAGTGACAATCTTGGAAAGGGGTTTCAAGTCAGTTGGGATGATCTTACTCTTGACACATTGGCTAAGCTCTTTTTCGTATTTGGTCTTTTCTTGACTGGGGATACCTTGGCATTGTTCTTGAATCATGTAGGAATAGGCAGTAAATCTAGGACGCATCACGCACATCTCAGGACTCTTGAGATCGGCAGTATTTTCATGGTCCAAGTCACCGCAAAGTCCACAAGCCCTGGATTTGAGAAGTTGAGAAGCAGAAATTTCAACACGTTCTCCATCAAAGAGGACCAAAAGACCTTCTTTGGGGAGGTATACAGTATAAACATTGTCTTGGTATCTTCTGATTTCCAAAATGGTAAGTTGTTCACTGTTCTTGATTTCCTTGATTTGTCCAGCATTGACAATGATATTTTTAACTTGTCCCTCAAGATTCATTTTGAGTTCAACTTCAGTTTTGGATTTGGGAGACATCACCATGGAAACTTGTCCTGCGAGAATCTTAACTTCCTTAAGATTGGAGCTGAGAGTTTTGGCCATAACGGCAACGGGGAGGACTTCAGAGCAATCCCTGAAGACCAAGTGGTAGCAATCATTCATTTCATAGCTGTAGGTCTTGTTATCGAAGGTAGCAATATAAGTGGGTTCAATGCGGCAAGAGGCGGGGATTTGGCCACGGGTCAATTTTTGCACAGCGGTATAAGTCACAGGATTCCTCATACTAATGGGGAAAATAGGCCTCAAAAGAGAGGGAATGCGGACATCAACGATCTTGTATTTTTGACCAGCATATTCAGCAATGAGTTGAGCTTCTTCACCAGTCCTTTTCACTTTAGCGACGAGTTTCAAAGAGTTTTGGGAAACGTAGGTAGATTCTTCATGCCACATTTGTCCAAGGAAGATAGATCTAATGAGATCTCCAGCCTTGTAGAAAATGGGTGAACGAGTGAAAAAGGTGGGGAATTTAATTTCAGCTTCCAATTTATCAACAGAAGCAGCTTGGTGACGAGTATATTCGCAAACATTGCTCAAAACTTTGCCTTCTAATTCTTGTTCTTTACAACGCAAATATTCAGGAGACAATTTGACAGATCTCATTTGTTCTTGAGATTTCAAAATTGTGCTCTTCAATTCGATGATTTGTTTTTGTTCAGTTTCAAAACCAAATTGAATTTGTCCGTTAAGGATAAGTTGGATGGCTTCTTCAATCAAACGTTCGGTATTCCAACGGTTGTTAACACGGGGAACTTCGACCTTAGAAACCAATTTCACTTCATAAATGGGGCTGGTGACAGCTTTAACTTCAATGTTTGAAACCATGGAGATTTCTTGTTTGCCAGAGGAAAGTTCGGTTTTCTTGATGGCACCGGATGCTCCAATAGAAACTCCCTTGGATCCATATTGAGACTTAATAGAAGCGTCCATCCTGATGGAAGCAACGGAGGCTTCGGATTTGCTGGCTCCAAATTCAGAAAGGGTCTTGTGGAGTTGTTGAACAGAGAAAAGTTTTCTGTAGCAAGATTCAGACAAAGAAGTACAGTCCTTTGAGACATAACCATTCTTGGTTTCACAGATACTACGGGCTTTATCGCAAACCTTTTCCAATAATTGGCAATTTTTGAAGTAAGAATTGTGAGTTTGGGTCTTGCAAATAGAGTTAACTTTTTCGTCAACAACTTCGATGGCAGTAAGACTTACAATACATTCATCGTATTTAATAGGTTGACTGGGGAAGTTTTCAATGCAAACTTCATGGATCAATTCAGTATTGCTGAGTTGTTTTCCGCTGAAGGGCATGTTAATCTCTCTGACATTCAAATTGTTGATTTTGTTGGAATGAACAAGGCTGAGAGCGAAGGAGATTTCCTTAGTCTTGGAAGTTTGAGGGTTGAACAAAATCTTGCCAGAGCTCATTCTGACAGATGATGGCATCCAGAAAGTATGAACCAAAGATACAGGGCTTTGTTGTCTGATCATTTGCCAGTAACTGTAGATATCAGTGAATTCGGCATCAGTTTTGCCAACAATAGTAGCGTCCAATTCCAAAGCTTTACCAATTTTCATGTTGGTTTCTTTCAAAGGTTTGCCACTGTAGATGATTTTGAGGTCAGTAGATTTTGAAACGGGTTGGATTTTGGTCAAGTCCTTTCTGACGGTGAAGGGATTCACGAAAACATGGACTAATTCAATAGCTTTGGTGAGTTGTTCGGGAACCTTAATGTCCAAGACGATTTGAGCCAACTTTCTGGACAAAGTCATTTCCAAAGGAACAGTAGCATGAGCAGACATTTCCAAACCAGTTCCGATCAATTGTTGATTGAAAGGAGAGACGACTCCGGTGTTGACTTCAAATTTCATGTTGACAACGGGGATAAGTTTACCCTTGAGGATCCTGGGAATGTAGATATCGTGTTTCTTTTCGGTGGTGATTTCAGCGGATCCCTTGATGGCAAAAACAACAGGCAAAGACCTTTCATCATAAATGGCGAAACCGGAAGCGGAAGGACTCAACATTTCAGTTTCCACAATACGAGAAGCTCTGGTATTGACAAATTCCCTCTTTAATTCCAAAGTACGTTGGTCTTCTACGAGTTGTTTAAGTTCTTCGAAGATTTCTTCAACCTTAACTTTGTCAACGTAGTATTCGAGTTCAAGATCCAAAACGCTCAATTGTCCAAAGATTTCGGGGGTTTGGACAGAACGCCTATCCTTGATTTTCAAAAGTTCGGTAATTTTGGTGAGTTGTTGTTCGACCACTTGACTAGCAGGAGATTGTTGTCTGGTGTAGAACAAGATCAAATCAACCAATTTGTCCATACCTTGGGTATAGACAGTGAACTTGGGTCCGTTGATGTCGAAGCTGCTACTGAAAAGTTTGGAGATCAAGGAGACTCTGACGGGAACGATAGGTTCTTGCCTGCTCATGGTCCAGGACCATTTTTGGCTGACAATCATATCCAAATATTTGACAAATTCAGCACTATTGATATTCTTGGAGTATTGGTAACCCAATTCGAAAGGTTTAACCAAAGTCATCAAAGGTTTGACCTTTTGGCTAAGAACCTTGAGTTCAGGGATTTCGGTAGATACCAAAGACTTGAAGGTAGAGAAGATGAAAGATGCAACTTGTTTAGAGGGTTCGAACCAAGTTCTGGTGGCAATCTTTTGGAGTTCAGCAGTGGTAGGTTGAGACCAGGGCAAAACAGCAACAGCAGCGATTCTGACTTCGGAAGCTTCGGCGATGTTGTCAATGATGGTAAGAAGAATAGGTCTGACATGGATGGGTTCGAGCATGGCAGCTTTCTTGAGACTGTAGACAGCCAAAGATCTGACCATGGGAGAGTATTCTTTCTTGGAGATAACCTTGCTCAAGACCTTGACGGACCTGATGTGTCCAAGTTTGCCAAGGGCAGCCAAAATGTTAAGCTTAGTTCTTTGGGGTTGGTGTTCGAGTTCTTGTTCCAAGAAGGTGATATATTCTTCAACGATTTGGGAATTCTTGTTACAGAAAGGTCCATAAACCTTAACGGGGAATTGATTTTGGCTCAAAGGACTGACACAAGCTCTGTGGATCAAACGGCTCATTTGGAGCATGGCAACATTGAACAACATGGGTTCTTGGTGAGACCATTGTTTCAAATCAGTCTTGATCAAACGGACCAATTCACGCAATAATTCAGGGGTAGGAGTCCTAAGATTGGTCATGGTATTTTGGACCATTTTGAGAGAAAGGTATCTGTCTCCAGAGCTGGAGAATTCCTTGACGCGTTCAGTGACAAGCATAACGGCGGGATTGGTAGCAACCATGGACAAAGTGTCGTAAAACAAATGTTTAAGAGTACTCTTCAATTGAACAATTTGATGACTGTTGACTCTGGACATGATTTTGGATTCGACTTCCTTAAGATCATCGTAGCTCAAAGTTCTAAGAGCTTTGGTGATAATGTTCAAGTGTCCGGCAACATCTCCCTTGGAGGTGCAGCTTTCTGGGCTTTCAAACATTTCTCTGGAGATCTTTTCCATTTGTTCTTCGACTTGGCGGATGATTTCAGTCTTGGTAAGTTTGACACTAACCATCATTTTTGGGGCAGATTTGAGGTCAGGCATGGGAAGGACAGGTCTAATTCCAGATTCTTGTTCAATTTTGTTCTTTTCTTGTTCAGAAAGCTCAACTTCATATTGGAAAACCAAGGAGGTAATTTTCATAACATTACTGGAAGGAGTAATGGGAGTGGAAATAGGTTCTTCCTTGATGAGTTCCAAGATGATTTTGCCAGTCTTTTGGATCATTTCTTGAGTTTTCCAAGCAATACCGTTGAGCATGATGTGTTCAGTGACGGATTTTCTGATGGTGAAGTCACGGATATCATTACCGCAAACGATATAGTTGGTAGAGGCGGTTTGGGTGCTGAGATCCTTGCAAGCAGCCTTGGAGACGTCACATTTGGCCTTAACTCCGGTCCAACGTTGGTAAACGGGGCGACCAATGCAGTTATCAAGGTTGATAGTCTTGCTGACTTGCCAGTATTTTTTGCCACGACAGACTTCTTTAGCAAGGGAAAGTCCTCCAATAAGGTGTTCTTTAGAGTTCCTCTTTTGTTCATCTTCCAAAATTTGTTGTTCGATTTCCATGGATTCGTATTTGGGCAATTCATGGATAGAATAAGAGGTTTGACAGTCTCCCAACAAACTTTGTTCACGAACAGTGAAGTAAGATTGGTCAAGAGGGGATTGTTCCAAATCTTGTTCACTAGGAATCTCAAGACGGTTAGATTCAACCTCGGCACGTCTGGAAGCACTCAAATCCATATTCAAATTGGCGACAATAGCCTTCTTGATGTTGATGATTTCAAGGGGCTCGTCTTTTTCAACGAACAAAGCTTCAACGACGCCTCTCCTCAAGTGAACCTTGAAAGGTTTCAAAAGGGAAGACTTGAAAGGTTCGGGAATAGGTTCTTCCCTACTTTCTTCAATGGTCTCGCCGTTAATTGTGATGAAACGAGGTTGTTCGATGGCCAATACCAATGAGTAGTCGACTTGAGTTTGTACTCTGACGAGAGATTTCAAACGTAATCCAGCGGCATGATTCATAGAAATTTGTGGGATCCTTAATTGTGCTGTGCTCTCAAAACGGAATACCAACTCCTTTTGGGGTTGCCATCCATAGTAGTGAGTGGAGTTGCTCAAGACAGCTCCCACAACAAAAAGAAGACCCAGGAAGAATTTCATCCTGAACGACAAGTCGG
>NYWG01000131.1 GCA_002684915.1 Verrucomicrobiales bacterium | reverse complement strand
CTTTGGTGCTGATAGGCTGATATATGGAAGTAATTGGCCTGTAACTATGCGGGGTGGTACATATGCGGAATATCTTGCCGTAGTAAAATCTTTTTATGCGGATAAGCCGCGTGCGGCTCAGAAGAAATATTTTTATCAGAATGCATTGAAATTTTATGGGCTTCCTTCCCTAAAACGCTAGGCTATTTCTGTTTCTAGAGCATTTTTAAGTTCACTAATTTTATTTAGATCTATTAATTTTTCTCCGGATTTTGTTCGCACATAAAAGGTGTCAATTGCAGCGCCTTTCTCTGTGCTGATTCGTGCTACATGGATGTTTAAATTGTGTTCAGTTAATATTTTTGAAATGCGATGCAATAATCCAATTCGATCTTCTGACTCTACTTCAATTATTGTACGGGACTCAACCGAATGGGTGTCTATTCGGATACGAGTAGGTAGCTGCCATTCTTCCGTTTTGTTTTTTTTGAGTTCAGGCTTAATTTGTAGTTCAAATTTCATATCACCGCCTGGAAGTAGTAATTGATTAATCAACTTGTTGAACTTGTCGCGCTCTGTGCGCTTAACTAAGCCGCCGTTGTAAGAGTTTATTACAAAGAACGTATCGATTATGATTCCATCGGTTCTTGAGAATACGCGGGCGCTAAGTATATTTAAGCCTGCTGATGCAAGTGCCCCAGAAATTATTGTAAATAATCCGGGTCGATCCCAAGTACAAACTTTCAGCGAGGTATAGCCTCGTGCCGGTCGGTCATGCCAGCCGATTATAGGTTCTAGGACTTTTTGATTATTTCCAGAGCTGACGCGTTTAAGGAACAAATTAACATGATTAAGATCTATTAAAATATGATTAATGGAGTGCATCCGAAAATAACGAGATGTTAGATGATTGAAGTGCGCTTCCAATTCTTCTTCGCTGATTTCTGGAGGCAGCTCACTACGTAGCGTTAGTTTTAGTTTAGTTAAACGATTTTTTTCTCCAGTTTCGTAATCTTCGACGCTTGCTATACGTCTGCCTGCTCGGCGATAAAGAGATTGTAAAAGGCTGTTTTTAAAATCGTTCCATAAGTCATCACTTGTCCCTAAAGAGTCGGCAAAGGTTAATAAAGTAAGCATAGCCAAGTTCTCTTCATCCTGAACAGTTTTAGAAAATTGTCTAATTACTGTTGGAGAATCAATATCTCGTCTTTGCGATATTTTGGCCATGAGTAGATGGTTTTCAACTAGGAATTTTAGTCGATTTAATCTGCGAGGGGAAAGTCCTAGTCGCTTGCCTACCTGGAGGCAGATGGCTGTGCCATCCTTCACATGATCGCCACTCTCCATTCCCTTGCCTGCATCGTGTAAGAACAGTGCAAGGTAGAGCAAGTAGGGTAAATCGATATCCTGTAGAATATGGGTGTAATCAGTAAATGGACGCTTTTTGGCATCCCAGACTTCATCAAGCTTCTCGATGCACATCAGTGTGTGTTCATCTGCTGCATAGGCATGAAAAAACTCATGTTGCACAAGGCATGTCATACGGCCAAACTCTGGGATAAATCGTCCAAGCAAATCGACTTCGTGCATGGTTCGTAACGCCGAGGCGACATTTCCGCGTTGGTTGAGTATTTCAAGAAATGTTTCATGGATTTCGGTGTTTTTAATGAAACTTTCATTTACGAGTGATACATTGTCTCGTAATAATTGTATGAGGTCAGGATGGAATTCCAGTCCGCGCTGCTGTGCGTGTAGGAATACTTGCATTAAACGTTGTGGTTTATCTTTGAAAATACGAGTAGAGCTTGGAACTAGTTCGCCGTTAATTATTGTTAGTCCGTCAAGTTTCTCGTTTTCCTTAATGCCTCCGAATAAACTTCGAAGGGAAGGCAGTTTTCGGGTTGCTTTGGGTCTTAATGCTAGACGTCGTTCTACCATTCGAGTGATTAAATGAATGCGGCGCATATGGGTATACAGATCACGCATAAATGCTTCTAAGCGGCGAGCAGGAGAACGATCTTTATATCCTAGTTGCCAAGCTACTTTTGGTTGTAAAGCTTTGGGGAGATCGTCGGTAGGTCGATTCGATTGATAATGTAGCTCGTTACGAACTTGCAAAAGAAAGCCGTAACCTTCTTCAAGTTGTATCCGATTATTTGGGCGAATCATATCTTGTTCCTCTAGTTCTTCTAAGGTGCGCGTTCCGTATTTGAAGTGACTCATCCAAAGTAGATTTTGGTAGTCACGAAGGCCTCCACAGCCGTTTTTTATATTTGGCGCTTGAAGTAGTGCAGAGTTGCCGAATTTTACACGACGAGCATCTTGATCTGCTATGCGCATCTGTAAATAAGAGTTAATATGGTTGCGAACGCATTTCGCATCGATGCGTTGTGATAGTTGATCAAATAATTTTTCATCACCGATAATTAGTCGTGATTCTATTAGTGATGTTTTTGTCTGCATGTCATCATTTGCAACATTGATTGTATCCTGGATATTACGAACGGAATGCCCCACTTTCATTCCTAAGTCGTAGAGTGTGTAAATAAGTCCGCCTGGGCCTGTGAATTTTTCGAGCAATTCATGCTTAAATATTTTAGTTAGGCTGGATGTCGATCCATTGTGCAATAGCATAATGTCTATATCGCTATAAGGATTTAGCTCTGATCTGCCGTATCCTCCAATTGCCACTAATGCTATTCGAATTTTTCTTTCCTTTTTTTGAGGCTCAAATGTGACTAATGTCCAATCGAAAATTGCTTGTAAAAGCGTGTCTAGTAATTGAGACCGGGCTTTGCATACCTCTCTTCCGGATGCTCCTTCACGGTGCCATTTTTGCAAACGTGCTGATTCTGATTTGAGATAGCGTTTGAGCTTTGGTAGCTCGTTGTTTAGAGAGCTATCAGTTGGAATAGTTAGTGGTGAAATGAAAAAAGCGTCTTTCTCAGGCACGAAGCCAGAAATCTAACGTTAACTGCATATTAAAACAATTCTGCTAGTAACCTTGCCGCATGGCGAAGCGTAACTTAGGTTTCTCGAGATGGCTGATAAGAATGATCCTGACATTGCTCTGATGCTTCGAGTAAAAGAGGATGATATGTTGGCCTATGAAACACTAATCGATAAATTCAAACAACCGGTAATGAATTTGGTTTATCGATTGATTCACGACCTTGATGAGGCCGAAGATATAGCTCAAAACGTCTTTATTCAAATTTGGAAAACTCGCGATAGATATGAGCCAAATAGCAAGTTTACTACTTGGCTGTTTACCATTGCTCGTAATATGGGCTTAAATGAGATTCGCCGCCGTACTCGGCATCCTGCCGATTCTCTAGATGAACCTCATCCGGAGAGTGATAATCAACCGCGTCATGTAGTTGAGGATTTCACTAGTCCAATTCCTGCCGAGGCTACTTTAAATGATGAATTGCATGCTCGAGTTGAGGAGGCGATTAGAGATTTGCCTGAAAAACAGCGAATTGCGCTACTTTTATGTAGGGATGGAGGAGTTACTTATGAGGAAATTGCTGAGATTTTGGGTGGTATATCTCTGACAGCTGTAAAATCTATTATTTTTCGAGGAAGGGCGGTACTCAAGACACGGTTGAAACCATATCTTAATTCTGGGGATTGGTATAAAAAGTGAATTCTAAGCAAAACTTTTTTACAGTTTCGGTTTTTAAATAATTAATCTATGACTCAGTCTGATTACAACCGACTATTGCAGACAGCTTTCGATCGAGAGTTGAATGAAAGAGAGTTGGATCAGGTTCATAATTTTTTAGGCCAAAATACAACTGAACTCGCTGATTTTGAGGCAGTTGATCAATTGCTTGCCAAATTCCCTGATGTCCATATTTCTCATAATTTCACCAGTCTTGTTATGCATGAGGCTCGTTGTGAGATCAATAATTTGGACGAATCGAACAATATTGTTGATCTTTCTTGGAGCCGATTTTTCACTTCTAAATATCGTTTAATCCGTTTGGTGGGGGCAGCATCTATAGTTTTATTTATTGGTCTTTTAGGTTACCAGTCGAAATTAAGTCAGGAGCGCCTTAATATAGCAGAAAGTGTTCAGACGGTTGCTAATTTTGTTGAAATGGCACCTGAAATGTTAAGTGATTTCGAAATGATCAATGCTATTGAATACTCTGATCCTATAGACGAAGAGCTATGGGCAGCACTTAAATAAGTTATGATTATCCAGATCAGAGCTAATCCTGTGATTTTTATAACTGCGGTGTTGGTTTGTTTTGGATCTTCTGCTTTTTGTGAGAATTCGCCTTTCGCAAAGTTTAAACAAATATTGGAGTTACCAGAAGTTAAGCGTGAAGTTGCAGTTGAAAGTCTCAATGTTTCTTCCGATAAACATCGAGCAATTATTAGTTCCAAAATTAAAGAGTATGAGGCTATGTCTCTTAACGAACGCAATCACAAACTTGATGCGTTAGATTTTCGTTGGCACTTGCTGCCTCTACTTAAAATGGAGCCGGCTAAGCGTGCTGACAAATTAACTGCAGTTCCGGAACGATTTCGTGAAGATATACTAAATCGCCTTAATGGTTGGGATAAATTAGATATTCAAGTCCGAGAAAGCTTAATAAGGAATGAATCTTTTTTTCGGTATATGTCTAGTTTTGGGCGTGGATCTGAATCGCGTGCTGCCATGACTAATCATTTAATTAAAATGCCTTCTAAGTTGCGTGAGAATGTTGAGAAAAGAATTATTGAATGGAGAGGGAGGCAGAAATCGGATCGTCGTAAAATGAAGCGGCATTTTCATCGTTTTTTTGACCTTCAGCCTATTGATCAGCAAAAAGCTCTAAGTCATCTTTCCGTCCGTGAGCGGACTAAAATGGAAGCTAGTTTAATTCGCTTCAAGTCAATGACTATTGAACAACGAGAAATCATTTTAAAATCCTTCGATCGTTTGGCTGATATGTCTCAGGTTGAGCGCACAGCTTTTTTTCGTAATTCACAACGCTGGAATGAGATGAGCAATGTCGAACGCAAACAATGGAGAACTCTGGTGACAAAAATGCCGCCTTTACCTCCAGGTTTTGAAAAGGAAACATCTCCTCCACTTCCTCCTGGGATGAGCGATCCCGTTTCTGGGCAAACTGTTGTAACTAATTCGCTTCGTTAATCGCCGAAATGGATCCTATCGCCTTTAAGATTGGTGGATTTGCAATTTATTGGTATGGCATCCTTGTCGCAGGTGGTTTTTTGGCCGGACTTTGGACTGCTAGCCGTCGTTCTGTCTTCGACGGACTGGATGGTAAGGCAGTCTCAGATTTAGGAGTATGGATTATTATGGGAGCGCTGATTGGAGCTCGCGCCCTATATGTCGCAACTGAGTGGGAGGAATATTCTGATAAACCGTTTTTAGAATGGATTGATTTTAGAAGTGGGGGATTAGTATTTTATGGTGGCTTTATCGGCGGAGCCACAGCAGTTATTTTTTACATTCTAATTAAAGGAAGTCAGCCGTTGTGGAAGATTGCTGATGCTCTTGCGCCCAGTATTCCACTTGGTCATGCATTAGGTCGATTAGGTTGCCTTATGTACGGATGCTGTTTTGGTGCAATTTGTGACCACCCTTGGGCAGTGCAGTTTCCATTTGGTAGCCATGCACACAACATTCATAATTCTTTAGGGCTACTGTCAAGTGATGCATCGCACTCATTGCATGTGCATCCTTCACAGATTTACGCTGCATTTTTAAATTTTGCTCTTTATTGCGGATTGGCTTGGTTGTATCGACGCAAGCGTTTTGATGGCCAAGTATTTGGTCTGTATCTTATCTCTTACTCAATTATTCGATTTAATGTTGAGTTTTTTAGAGGAGACTATCAGTTGGAGCAAATGTGGTTTGGTTGGATAAAACCAGGACAGCAGCTTAGTCTGATTTTATTGCCAGTAGGTATATTGTTACTGATATTTCTTTGGCGTAGAAATACTTTAGTTAACAAGCCTTAAAGATCGAAAACCATTAGGGCTGAGTCAAATGAGAGACGGTTTCAACTCTATAAATTTTTTAAAAAAAGGTCTTTTTTTTATTTTAAGTCTATTTTCAATAACTAAAACAAGCGGTGAGTATTTCAAATATTCGTCTGTGAGACTGATTTATCAGATAAGCTTAAGAGTATAGTATTAATCTGTGTCAAAGAGGATTTCTCGTGGTTCGGCACCCCTGTTAGGGCCTACAAGTCCTCTATCTTCCAGTTCATCCATAATTCGAGCGGCTCGGGTATAGCCTAAACGGAGTCGGCGTTGCATTAGTGAGACACTTGCTTTTTTCTCGACCCGGATAACATCGATGCATTTTTGTATAATTTCCTCGTCTTCGTCGATGCCGCTGCCTCCATTGGGACCAACAGTGGTTGGCCCTTCTAGTTGGCGTTCCATCTCAGTATCATAACAAGGTTTCGCTTGAGTATTAACAATTTCAACGATTCGGTTGATTTCTTCGTCTGTAACTAGGCACCCTTGTGCGCGTCGCAAGTTGGATGTACCTGGTGGAAGAAATAGCATATCGCCTTTACCAAGTAATTTATCAGCCCCCATTGAGTCTAGGATTGTTCGTGAGTCAACCTTGGCGGCTACTTGGAATGCTATACGAGCTGGAATGTTAGCTTTTATGACACCTGTAATTACATCAACACTTGGTCGCTGTGTGGCAACAATACAGTGAATGCCGGCAGCACGAGCCATTTGTGTTATACGAGCGATGCAGCCTTCGACTTCGTTTTTGGCCATAAGCATTAAATCAGCCAGCTCATCTATAATAACTACTATGTAACTTAATTTATCAGGTATTTCGATTTCGTCTTCGCGTGGTATGCTAACTTCCTGATCCATCTCTACGGCAAATCCTTCTCCCTCATCAAGAGGCAGCTCTGGCTGATCTGTTTTGTTTTGTTTCTTTTTTGATCGTGAGTTAAAGCCGCTAATATTTCTTGCACCCACTTTAGCGAAGATTTGATAGCGTTTCTCCATTTCGTTGACGACCCATTTCAGTGCTAGAATAACTTTTTTTGGATCGTGAACAACTGGTGCGGCAAGGTGAGGTAGTCCATTGTATATTTGAAGTTCAACAACCTTTGGATCGATCATGACGAAGCGTAGCTCCTCTGGCGAAAATCGAAAAAGCAGTGAGGCGACAATTGAGTTGATACAAACTGATTTGCCGGAACCAGTAGCTCCTGCTATCAGCATATGGGGCATTTCAGCAAGGTCAGCGACTATTGGTTTTCCGTAGACATCCTTGCCTAGTGCAAGTGGAATCTTGGCTTTACTATTTTTCCATTCTGGAGAATCGATAATATCTCGGAACAGTACTTTAGTTTTAATGCGGTTAGGTACTTCAATACCAACGGAACTTCGGCCAGGGACAGGGGCTAGGATATTAATACGTTCGGCTTTAATTGCAGCAGATATATTATTAGCTAATGCGGTGATTTTCTCAAGTTTTACGCCAGGTGCAGGATGCAATTCATAACGAGTTATAGTTGGGCCCTTAGTAATGTCACCTTCCGTGACTTCTATACGGAATTGCTGCAGTGTGTCTTTTAGTAATTTAGCGTTTGCGAGAAGGTGTTCACGAGGCTCGGCAGGAACTTCTGACTCTTCAGGTTCGTCAAGAACTAGAGACTTTGGAAGTTTGTAGTCTTTGACTTTTGGAGTTTGGGCAACGGACAAGGGGCCTTTCTGTATAGTAAGAGGTTTTGAAAGCTTAGGTTTTTTTGTCGAGGGCTTCTCTAGTGAAGGGTCCGCTTCGGGTTTGTCTTGTGGTTTAGATTCAGAATCTTCTTCCTTACCGATCGCTTCGTTAACACTGATAGCCTCATGATTAACTGAATCCGTTGATTCTGTTATTTCAGTTTCTGGTTTTTCGGGGGTCTTATTTGTTTCCTTAGCTTCGCTTGATTCATTGTTTGGTTGTTCTATGGATGCCTTAACTTCTTCTGCGGTGATAACCTCTCCCATTTCAACTTCACCAGGAATTTTTTCTGTGTCAGTTTTCTTTGGTTTCAGTTCACTTATGCTGAGATCTCGAATTGTTGGCTCTGGAACAGGTTTAAGATCAGCCCCAAGTCCTTGATTGGTTTCAATTTCTTCAGATTTTTTCTTGATTTCTTTTTCAATGACCTTCTTTTGTTTATCGATCTCCTTGTTTATCTGGTTTGCCTTACGTTTAAGTTTTTTTTCTGTTGGTGCAGAGGCGGCAAAGGATGAATTTACTCGTTGGCTGTTCCAGTTTCCCCAAACTTCTATGATGCGAGCCCATAATTCAGTGGGCTTTACATTAGTTAGAAAATAAACACTTGAGATTATAAGTGCTGAATAAATTATGATAGCTCCGGCTGTGCCAAAGATTTGAAAGATAGGATAAATAATTTTTTGTCCAATAACACCGCCAAGCTGAAATCCTTCTGCCCAAAAGGTAATTCCGAATTTTATATTTAGCACCTGCAATAAACCTATTAAGGCAAAGGTGTAGATTAATGCTGCTGCAGGCTCTCGCCAAGATTTTCGAAGGTAGTAAAAAAAAGGATGTAAAAACGCTAGCCCGAAAAGTAGTAGTAGTAATGGCACCATATAAGCTGCGAATCCAATAGCTATAAATGAAATATAAGAGAGATAAGCTCCGGCTGGGCCAATCATATTATTATAGCCATTTTCTAAGTTGTTGGAATTTAACGGTGGGTCGGTTGTGCTATAACTAAATAAGGATAGGATATAGAGTATTGAAAAGGCTATCATCAAGATGCCGACCCATTCCAGCCCCATTCTGGGTAGTTGCTCTAGTGTTTCCCTCTTTTTTACGCTCGGCACGAAGATAGTGTAGAGACTTTATGCTGTAAGAAAAAGCGTTTTGCCATCAAGAGAGTTGCCTTTGCTCCGTAATTCCGTATAGGCTCCTCTCCGATGAAGTTCCGGACTGGCTTGAAGCAGTTCTTGGCTGTTGCGACTTTTGCATTAATTGCGATAGGCTGTGACCCAGCGACTGGCAGTAACGTCAATCACGAGGATGACCCGGATTTTGTACGCGGCAAGAACCGACTGGCTAGAAAGGACTTAGCTGGTTCTATTTTGTCTTTTGAGAAGGCTATTGCCAATAACCCTGCCAATAATTTGGCTCATTTTGAGCTTGCTCTAATTTTCTATTCGCCAAGTAGTGGAGATCACACGGATTACGTTGCAGCGTGTTATCATTTTCAGCGACATATTATTCTTAATCCAGACTCTAAGCATGCTGATAATATTGTAGGGATGATTAAGGTATGTAAAAAAGAGATTGCTAAGGATATCGCGATGGCACCTATTCCACTTTCTGAAATAAACGCGATTCATACCTTACGAACAAAATTAGCAAAAGCTGATGCTGATAATGCCAATCTTAAAACTCAGGTAGAGGCCATGCGAGGCCGCTTGAACCAGAGAGGAGGGGAGGTTGCGACTACTTTAGCCTCTAAACCTGTCGGATTATCTGTGCAGCAATCACCTTCAAGTTCTCAGCCGCTGGGGAGTAGAACTGGCTCAAGTATCTCGCCCGATGTTAATGGTAGAAGAATCCATAGACTTAAGCCAAAGGAGAGCCTGTATTCGGTTGCAAGGCAGTACGGGATACCGTTTGCGCAGCTAAAGGCTGCCAATCCGCGTTTGGCGAGGAATCCGCGTGATCTCAAGCCAGGAGTGACTGTTAATATTCCTTCAAAGCGAAACTAATCATTTTTTGGCTGTGCGTCGTTTTGTTTTTCCAGTTCTCTTTCTTTTCTGGATCATCATGAGTTTTTTGTTGTGGCGTGCTGAATATGGGAATGCCGGCCGAGGAAGTAAGGTGTCGCTTCCTGTTGTAATCGAAAAAATATTTAATGCTCCTGATGCTTCTAATTTGCAGGTCTATAATAATGATCAATCTATCGGGTTTATTCGGTGGGAGATTATTCCTGATGAAATTTATTTTCGAGGGACAAACCAACCGATTGGACGTGTAGAGTCTATTGACGGATATACGCTTTCTGTAGATGGGCGGTTACAGATAGAGTCATTGAAAAATAAATTTCGGTTTACATTGCGAACTGGTCTTGATGCAGAACTAAATTGGCAGAGTCTTTATGCCAACCTTGCTTCAGAGCAGGAAATCTGGGAAATTCAATCTCAAGTTACTAACCAAGTGCTAAACGTTAAGCACGAAGGGTCACTAGGTGAATGGGAGCGGTCAGCATCATTTGAGGAGTTGAATGATCCCGTTAAAATGGTTAATCAGCTAGCTGGCCCTACTTTGGGAGCTTTGATAAAGAAAATGCTCCCGAAAGATTTTGGTGAGGTTACTGAACAGCTAAAGAATCAAGTTGATTTCGTTCCTATTAAGTTGGGACTGGATTGGGAAGCATTTAATGACTTCATGCGTTTGGGCAATACCCGGGTTCGAATTTATAGGTTGGAGGCGAAG
>NYWG01000130.1 GCA_002684915.1 Verrucomicrobiales bacterium | reverse complement strand
TAAAGATTGCCCGGCTAAAATAGCATTTTGTACTAATACTAACTGAGCAAGTTCTTCAAGTAGTGTGTCATTTTTAATTGACATTATTTACCTCTCTCTTTGTTAATCAAATGGGAATGGGCCCCATTCACCGTTTACACGTTTCACTTTATCTTGTAGATAAGCATCTAACATACTAGTTATATGATGGGCAGTTTCTTCGTGTTTTTCAACTAACATCTCAGCTAGAGTTTCAAGTTGTTTACCAGACATACCTATTAGAATGTCTTTCACGTTTTTATAATCAAAAATATCTTTCATATTATATTCTCTCTCTTATTAAACTATCATGTAAAGAAATGAAGCTAAGACAGTAACATTACAAAAAATACCGAAACCTACTAAAAGCCAGTAGATGGGATCGTTTTTGTCTTTATCTTGTATTAGGTTTTTCATTTCTCTCTCTTTTATTAACTATGCTTTTAATATAGCATATGATTCGTTTTTTGTCAACCATTATATTCCCAATGGACCAAGTTTTTTAAAACTATCTACTGCACCTTCTACTATTTTTGGATAACCAGATAAATGGGTACCAGCTTCTAATGAAGATTTAGATAAAAATGTTTTATGTCTATGTTCTATGTTATCCCAATTATCTAAGATTATCTTAGCTACTGTATCAAAACAACCATCACTAGTGAATGGATCATCTTGTATGTAATAAGCATAAGCCATCATTAAATATAAAGGGACCGCCATATTTTTATTTTTTGCTATTTTCGACAAAACTAAACTATCTTTCAAGATCAAACTCCGTTAGTAATTTTTCTTGCATTTCGAAGGCTTCTATTTCAAACCATCTATCTAAGTAATCAACATCACAATGATCTAGAGCAAAGATATCATTGCCCCTTACATATTGTGCTATGTGTGTAAACTCGTGGAAAATTGTTGTTAGTAAATCATCTTTGTCTTGACTCTTACGAACTTCCATGATAAAATGTCTTTTGTAATCACCATCAATAACATTACCATCAACATCAAGTTTCTTCTTGAGGTTGATTTCTATATCTAAGTTCTTGTGTCTAGGAAGTAATTTACTTTTTGCAAACCAAAGAGCCTCATTAATTAAAGTCTCTTCTGTCTTATTTGCATTATTAATCTCAATGAACATAAGATTAATATAGCATATTGGCCTAGGTTGTCAACCCCTTTGTTAAGTGCTTGTTTTCATTGAAGAAATTTGGTATCTCTCCTTGAAATCCTGAGCCATTATTCAATTTTTTACAAACTGATTCGTTTTCATCTTTACTCTTTGTATACCAAACAATTGATTTAACTCTCTTGTCATATACACCAAACTTTGTACCAATCTTTCTAGCTGAATATCTGTTTTTGAAATCTATCATACCTTTAAACCACTAAAATCCTTTCTGCCTAATTTCTTTGTTGCCCACTTCATTTTATCTTCTTCATCGGCTCTTTCGCCAAATTCAGAATTATCAAAAGCTGGACTATCCATTACATCTTCTTGTGCTGATTGTTCAACATCATAAAGTCTCATTTTTGCTCTGTCAACTCCTAGAACAAATCTTTTATAAGATGTTGGATCGTTATACCTGTTTTTCAATTGCTTAACAAGTATTTGGCCCAGTTCTTCTAATTCTTCAGTAGATATAATAGCAAACATAAAATCGGCAGTAGCTGGCAGTCCAAAGGATTCTGAAGTATCTTCTAACCCTAAATCAGAACTGGTATAACCACTCCTTGTTGTTTGTGTCGCACTCATAATAGGTACGTTTTTTTCTACCGATAAACCTCTAAGTTCTTCTGCTATCGATTTGATCAAAGTGTACGAATTTACATTTGATCCAGTTCTTATTCTACTAGACATACATATATTCAAATAATCAATATATACAATATCTGGTATAAATTGTTTCTTTAGTCTTAGTTCATTAAATAAATGTCTGAAATGTCCAACGTGTGCAGATGCAGTTGGATATTCTTTAACAATCAATTTACCACTTGTCTTACCTTTAACTCTAGCTATTTTCTTATCATACATTTCTTTAGATAAGTTTCCTAAATCATCTAGTGTAACATTAAGTAAGTTCGCATCAATTCTTTCAGCTATCTTTTCTTCAGCCATCTCCATAGTGATATACAGAACATTCTTTCCGTCTATCAGATTAGCAGAAGCCATATGACACATTGCTAACGATTTGCCAACGCCAGTCCCAGCCAAGATAATGTTGAGTGACTTCTTCGGTAAACCACCTTTAGTAATTTTGTTGAGATAATCCAAGTCAAACGGAATACGTTCTTCAACCCTATGATAAAAATCCCACCGATTATCACTATCGTCCAGAAAATCGTGGCCAACTGAAGGATCAAAAGAGACAGCAAGAGCATCGGAAAGGAGTTCTGGTATATTACCTTTATCTTGTTTCTCCTTGCCATCGATGATAGATATGGACTCCATGATTGCATTGTATATCGCTTTCTCTTGACAAAACTTTTCAGTTTTTTCTATTAACCAATCTTTATCTGTATTAACATCAGAATTTAATTCGGATATAATTCCAGAACATTTATTAAAATTCTCATCAGATACTTTTGAATTATTATCTAATTCTATAAGTAAAGCCTCTTTAGTAGGAAGAGAATTATATTGTGACAAGTATTTATCTATTTCTTGGTATATAAATTTTTCTTGTGTGTCTGCAAAGTATTCTGATTTTAAATATGGTAAACTACGTCTAGCATATCCTTCGTCATTAAGTAGATGCTTGAGTACTACTAGTTCTATCCTGTTTGTCTCGTTCAACGAAATATCCCTCTATTAATTCTGTTAGTATATCGCCTATTATAACTTTAAATTTGTCTGTAGTCAAGTCTAAACTGTTCAAATTTTCAACTGTTATAAAACTAAAATTTAATTTACCATTCTCCATATCATCATCAGATATATTAATAACATCATACTGGTATATTACACCTTCATACTCTCCTTCAAGTATTTCAATACACCACATATCATCGTGGAAACTTTTCTCATTATCAACTGTGTGGTATTTAACTGTCATTTTAAAAACCTATCTAATGTATTAGGTGAAGTATTAAACATTTCATTAATCCAATCTTTTTTATCTGTCCAAAATAACTTCTCTTTATCTGGGTGAACATCTTTTACTAATGGCCTATTATAATTAATGTCATCATTCTTTTTGATATCGTTTTCTTTACTGTCTTGCTTTCTAAAAACTAAACAATATTCGTGAGTTTTTAAACAATTCAAATTTGTGATAGATTGATTATATAGAGGGTGTCTTTTCGCTGGACTCATTTCTAAAATAATTTCATCGTGGAATGTTAGATGCTTTTTAAGTATATCTTTTGTATCACTACTAAAATCATATAACTTACCATCAATTCTAAAGTTTGCTAAAACGACTACAAAAAAACAACTTGATTTTAATACCTTAGAAGTTTTCTCTAAGATAACTTCATACACTTTTAAAAAATCTTCGTATGTTTTTATATCTGTTAGTTGTCCATCAGCACTATCATACTTTTCTATATTGTAATATGGTGGGCAAGTCATCACCATATCAGCAACACTTTCTGAAAAAAAGTCATCAATATTTTCACTACTAGAATTTATTAACTCTAGCTTACCTAATTCTCTATCTTTTTTCAAAGTGTCATATTGTTCTTGTGCTTCATCTAAATTATCTTTTAGAACATCAAATCCAACATAGTTTCTTTCTAATAAAGTTGACACTAATGGCCTAGAACTTCTACCTGCAAAGGGGTCCATAATTAAATCACCTTCTTTGGACCACATTTCAATTATTCTTTTTGCATATTCAGAATTAAACTTTGATAAAAAAGTACCTCTACCCTTACTGAAAAAATCATTATGATTAGCAACTGGATTGTGATCATATGATTTAGAATCATCTATCAGTTTATCTAAATGACTACCTCTACTATATTCCCAGAAAGATTTGGGTTCAAACGATAGATCGTAATGTCCTTGTTTTTTCAATCTCTCAGCATAAGATATCATCTAGCTTTGCCTTGCCCTCTGTATTTTTTAAAGGATCTTCTTTTACTCTTATTCATTTTTGTGAGTGAAATAAAACCTCTACCGATAGATGTTTTGCATTTTCTTGGTTCGTGTATTGATACACTAAAGCCTCTACTTTTAGCCACTTTGTAATCCTCTCAATTTAATTTCTAATTCGTGTTGCAACTCTTCTACTCTTTCTTCTAAAACATTAATTGCAGTATGAATATGTCCTGTATCGTGTGGTTGTAATTTAGTTTTTAAAATTGCAATCTCTTCCATTAATACCATTATTCGTTCTACTTCAGAACTTCTTCCACGTTTAACCGACATTTATAGCCTCCTGAACTTTATCTTTAATTTCATTATTAATCAATCTTGGTGTTTTTATACCCATATAATCTTTATCTTCAATCATAAACCAAATTTCACAAGCTTTATCACCATACATTTCTTTTTGTATCTTCTTGGCGTGTTTAGTTACGTATAGTGGCTCATATTTAGGTAATATTTTGTTTGCTATATCAACAGAAAAATAATCATAATATTCTCTCTGCATTGCTATAGTTAAAGTCCAAGCAATATCATTTCCAAATATAACACCACTTCTTATGTTATTTAAACAGAAATTTTTACTTAAACTAAAAGCTACACAATCAATAGCACTATGATTTACATCTATAGTTTCAAAACTTGTACCATAATATGCACCATCAAAAAATATTTTACTATTAGTTCTTTCACATTGTTTTAATAAATCGTTCCAATTTTCTGGAATACAACCTCTCGTATTTGGTACACTAACAAGAATGTAACTATTATCTTGTATCTTATCTATTTGTTCCCAAGTAATAGTTTCACTATTGTATGGATATAAAAACTCTAAGTAAAATTTATAGTCATCTTTGAATGAATAAAATTTCTTAACATCTTTAGAACGATATGCAATTTGATTTAATATAGCATCATGAATACCGTGTGTAATAGCCCACTTAGTAAATCTATCTACACCCTCAAATCTATTTGTCCATTGCAACCAGTTATGCTTACAATCTTCTAAAACATTTCCACATAATCTGTGATGATATGCTCTTATCATATCAAACCCAAGTAAATCATTTTCAATAGCCTTGGGTATAAAAAATCCTCGATATTTCTTAGGTATATGCATTACGATCTATTATTACTATCAGCCATCATTTTTTTAATAGTCCATTTATCTTCAGGTTCTAATCTATCACCACATTCACATATATCTTTTTCAGATAATTCAATTACAAACTTACCATATGGACATTTATGTTTCCACATAATAACATTTTTATCTGTAATGTATGCAGTTTTATTCGGATCCGACGGATAATCCGTCTTCGTTTCCTTCTGATTCGCCATATTCGAACTCCTTTTTAGCCGCGACTTCTAATCTTCCCATAATATCTGCCGTGAAATATTTTGCGGGATCTTCGTTGATATTTTTACCGAAAAGTTTGGTACCATCAGGCATTTCATATCGTGTTGAAACTTTCTTAATGATATCATACTTCTCAGCTAAATCTAATAAGCCATAATATCTATCTAACCCAGTTTTGTAAGATAGTTTAACTTCAACTTTCTTATTCTCTTGAGTAAATCTAGATTTGGCCATTTGCACTTTGATAATATTACCAATAACATCAGTACCATCTTTATCTTTTTTCTTAGATAACATTGCTATAGATGAACTTGCATATTTAAGTCCAGCTCCTCCACTCATCTCCTTCATAGGGATATAAGAACCTACAACGTCATATACGTGATTAGTAACTAACAATGGTACTTTTGCTTTTGCTAGTTTTAAAGATAATACTCTGAAAGTACCACGTAATAATTGTGCTTTAGTCATATCTCTTTTTGGATTGCCAGACTCAACATCTTCTAATTCTTTAGCAGAAGATAATTGTCCTAGTGAGTCTAGTACCATCATCATTGGTGGAGCATCTTTGTGTTCCATATAGTTAGTCAACATCTTTACTGCACTTGTTCTGAAGTCTTCGATAGATTCGGGTTCAGCAATTGATACCCGTGAAACATCTATACCTCTTGTAGACATCATATCTTTTGTTACGGCAGCCTCAGTATCGAAATAGATAACACCACCAGTTTCGTTATCATCTAAGAATTGTTTGATAACGCCGAGAACGAAAAAAGTTTTCCCAGTTGCCGACTCCCCGGCAAAGGCTGTGATTTTGTTATTTGGTACACCACCATATAAACTACCACTTAATACTGCATTCATAATATACGAACCAGTATCTATTGTTCCTGTAAATTCAGATGAATTTCCACCATCTGCTAATATATTTGTATTCTCAATTCCACTTATTACATTTTTTAAAAAATCAGCCATTATATACCTTATCTAGTTTATCTGAAAATTCTTCTATCTTTGACATTCTTGTTTTACCAGGCCAATAGATGTAATCCTTTTCTGGGTTCTTCGCTAAATTATTCAGCAAAGGTTTCATCATATTATATAGAGTATCGCATTTTTGTTGCGTTTTGTCAAGTCCTGTTTTTGAAGAAGTTACATCTTTTTGGGCCTGTTGTACGACTTCTAACTCGTCTTCTGTGACGGCTGTAAAGCCGAAATCGAAATCTAAATCACTCATGAAAAAAAGTCCTCCAATGTTGCTCGTTTTTCTACACTCCAACCAATCTTCTCTAGTATAAGTTGAAGAGGTTCTGAAAACGATTTGTTAAATTGTGTTTCATAATCTATATACTTCTCAACACCAAACTCTGTTGGTAAAACATTAAGGATAGATAAAACATTTTGCTTCATACTATTTGGTTCTCTCATATAACAAAACTTTATCTTCTCACCATCTTTTACTGTTTGGTATTTTTTCTCAAGTTTGTGTTCTCTAATTAAATGATTGTATACCAAAGCACCACGTACATGAATTGGTGTACCCTTTACTAACTCAAGTTGTTCTCTTTCACCACTATCGTATTTATTTAACTCAGACACACCTCTAGGAAAAGCAACATCTTCAAAAGATAAACTAAAAAACTCTGTCTTAAAATCAGCTATATATTTCTGAACAACTTCTTGTTCACCACTCATAATAAGTTTAAAACATTTCTTCATAGCATCTCTACAAG
>NYWG01000129.1 GCA_002684915.1 Verrucomicrobiales bacterium | reverse complement strand
CCAAATCACCTTGAGATGCAATAGTTTCTCTAGAAACCGTAGAAGGACAATTAGTTAAAGGTGTATGGCAATGGAAAAAAGCACAACACTGTGTATTGTCAGAAGGTCTACCTATCTGTACAGATGCATTAGTTCCCTCACAACCGGAAACAGGATTACCTGCATTAGGTTTATCGGTCCAATAAGTTTTCGTTTCTTGATTATAATAAATATAGAAAGAATACTCACGCCTTGTCGTACCGCTATAACTTGACTTCATCAATTTCCATGCTTCTTCCATTTTTTGTTGAACAAAAGTAGATTTTAAGATATCATCTACATGGGGAAAATCAAACACCCTAAGATCTGCATCCCCCACACTCCTTGTACTAATTTCTTTTTCAGACAAAGAAACTTCATTTTCACTTGTACAAGAATAAAATCCTATACAAAACAAACATAATGAAACTACTAATAATAATTTATTTTTCATAAGCCTAACGATTTAAAGGTTACTCCATAAAATTACATAAAATATCAGTTCGTTATTCTCAAAATCCAATATTTAACTATTCGGGAGGACTTTTTTCTTCTTCCTCAAGGTAAACATCCTGCAATAGCTCATCCTTTCGAGTTACTTTATAACGGCACAACGCTTCCCCGGTTTCCATATTATACCAATCAGCCACCTTATCTTTTACAGACATATACCAAGTATAACAACCATCATCCACATTCAAACCTTCCACATCAAGAACCAAATCCTCATCCCGAAAATCATTCAACGCTTCATCCCCTATCATAGTACGGAACTGCCCGAAACTACTCATGCGCTGCATCCCATGCATGGCAGTATAGATCATATCCAATGCTCTATAATTTATCTGAACCTTTTCTTTACCGTCACGACCTTTCGAGCGTGAAACTGAAGCCTTTGAAGCATACTTGAAAACCTCTATCGCTGCACTCTCCAAATCCTTTATTTTCTTATATTTCTGAAAACGAGCATCCGCAACTGTACAACCATGCAACTTCTTCCATTGGGCTACCACATACTTGGCAGCTTCCAATGAATCAACTATAATATGAAAATGAAAATGAAACGAAAACAACCCTTTTTTTACTACATGGTAGGTACATTCCTTCTTGATCACTCCCGATATATCAAGAGAGCGAAACTTATGCTTTGTCCTTATACCGTCAGCCCACATCCGGTTACACTTGCGCATAAAATCGCGCAATACCTTCACATCACTGGTAACACAGTTCTGCAAAGTAAGCGTCACAAAATAAAAATCCCTACCCTCTGAAGCCAAATACTTCATAACCGGAAGGAACTTCTTTATATTTTGTGCCGTTTGAATACGCTGACAGATAGGACAAAAAGCCCGATGACAATAATGGGAATGCGCTTTACCACCCTGCACGGTATAGATGTTTGAACATACATGAGCATCCATATATGCTTTCATCAATTTGCTTTCCGGATTCTTTTCCGAAAGTTTTCGGGTGAAGTTATGGGAGATGATTTTTACTTTAGCCTTTTTTTTAAGACTATCAGAATCGTTTTTTAACGAGTTTTCTTTGCAGTTGGTTATATTTATTGTACCTTTGTCCATGTAAATTTAATTGTGGTTTCGCTGCAAACCGGCCAAAGTAAGAAGCGAAGCCGTTAAACATATACAAAGCCCATTGGTTACGAGCCGATGGGCTTCGTGTTTTTTATCTCACCCCAAAAGTAGGCAATTCATTCCAAACCGCCAAACAACTACAAAAAAAGAAGATACAATTTCCGTAATCACGCAACTTTTATTATATTCACTGCATCTTTGCCCTCAAAAGAGGGTAGAAATGCAAGCGAGCATTTCTATACATGTAAAATAAGAAACTCCCAGATGCGAATCTCGGAGTTTTTTTATTGCTAACCCCACTCACAACATACTGTAGGGCATTTACCACGAAACTTTCTAATTTATCTAGTATGGGGACTTCGCCCCCATTCCCCCGGCTGCGCAATCCGGACACAAATACACAACTAAATCCACATAAACAAGGATACTTCCGGAAAAAAAACTATCTTTGCCGTACACAAAGACAACCCTTGCCGAACGATACGGGAGAGTTGCAATAATACCACCGGAGTGAATTGACGGATATCCGACATCTCCAGTGGTATTTTTCTTATCCCCCTCCCGTCCCCCAAAGGGGGAGCACACAAAGACAAGCCCTGCCTTCACTCAATGGAGTGTTACCTCTTCAGATCAAAGAAGTCGATAAACATATCTTTTAAAGACATGATCCGGTTTGCCCCATGGTCAAAATCCGCATGAAGCTGACACAGATCGTCAAAAATATCCTGGTACTCTTCCCGGCTGTCGGTCAGTTCCCGGCTCCCACGCTTGGCATAGGCACTCGCACATTTCCTTAAATACTCTGCAAAATCCTTGCAGGTAGGTTTTTTCTCCTTTTCTTCCATCATTCACAAAACATTTGTTGGAACACTTTTTTCAGTTCCTCTATTTCCCTGTTATTAAGTTCTCCAATCTTTCGTTTTATACGGCTCTTGTCTATTGCCCTTAACTGATCCGCTGCAATCTCTCCATTTTTCCCGGCCAAAAAACACCGCACACGAAAAGAAACATTCCTAATGGTGGATGTAACCGGAGCAACAACCACAGTTTTTAAATGATTATTCAAACCGGTAGGACTAACCACTACACATGGTCTTGTCTTAGCCATCTCACCTCCTTGAGTGGGGTCCAACTCCACCCAGTACACTTCATATTGTTCTACCATGTCCAGTCTTCAAAAGTTTCATCTTCGAAAACATCAGGAATCAGAAGCTCATCACCACCTTCTGCATGAAGTCGTTTAGCATCCTCTTCCCATCCTTGTCTTGGTTGTGCCTTTATCACTATACTACTACCGTCCAAAGAAACAGAAACGGCAGACTTTAAAGAAAGGCTAAGCCTCTTTAAAAGGTCAGAAGGAAGTATAACTCCCTTACTGTTTCCAATCTGAATAATGTTTGTTACCATAATGTTATAACTTTAAAATTGATTTTCATATCACAAAGATATATGAAGTTATAACATTATCAAAAGAAAAGCCAACTTTTTTCCTTTTTCACTGAGAACCCAGCCAACCGATGCACTCGTCGGGAGTGCTGGTGCACCCCCTTGCCGTGCGGCGCTCCCCGACCGATGATTTTTTATTGTGCCTTGTGCTCTTTTCCCTTTTGTCCGGCTTCTGTTCTTAAGCATGTCCGGAACACATGGCAGACCGCTTGCAAATCCCATCCGGAAGGCTTACCTTTGCAAAAGGTTATAGCACACTAGCACCCTAAAGGGTGCGTGTGTAAGGGGACAAGCCCCCTGTCAGCCGGCTGTCACCGGCTGTTATCGATTGTCACAAAAATGTTAACTTATGGGAGCAACAAGTATTCATGTACAAGCAGTGAAGCCGGGGAGTGAGATTCACAACTTTAGGGAAAAAGAGTTGGACTATGTTCGTCCCGAACTTAGTCATTTGAATGAAAGCTGGGTTGGAGATAGCATCTCCCATCGGCTGGAAAGTGCGAAACAAAGATATCTCGATACGGTTGGGCAGAAGATGCAGGCTAAAGCCGCACCCATACGAGAGGGAGTAATAGTAATCAAACAAGAAACCACCATGCAGGAACTCCAGCAGTTTGCCACGGTCTGCAAAGAACGTTTCGGTATCGAAGCTTTTCAAATCCATATACACAAGGACGAAGGATACATGAACGCAAAGCAATGGACACCTAACCTTCATGCCCATGTAGTTTTCGATTGGACGCAGCCGAATGGGAAAAGTGTGCGTTTATCGCGTGATGACATGGCAGAACTCCAAACCATAGCATCTGAAACACTGGGCATGGAACGTGGCGTTTCTTCTGACCGCAAACACTTATCGGCTATGCAGTACAAGACCGAATGTGCGAAAGAACAGCTTCAGGAACTATCAAACGATATATCCAGTGCATTAGACAAACACAAGGACGTACAAAACCAGCTTCTTCAGCTTCAGAAAGAACTACGTTCCATTGAAACAAAGAAGAACGTCCAAAAACTCATTTCTAAGGCTTCAGAGAAGTTTTACGGCTTGATTGGAAAAACAGTCAACGATAGGGAAAAGGATGCCTTAAAAGCCAAAGTAAAGGCTTTAGAGGGGGAAAATGAACAGCTATCCGATAGACTGGGAAAGGCTATACTTGAAAAAGAGCAAAACGGCACAAAGGCATTCAAAGCCGAGAATGACAAGGAGTATTATAGACAACAAATGGACAACGCAAGGACAACCAGTAACCGATTAAGGACGGAGAACCAAGAACTAAAGACCGAAACCAAGGAATTGAAAAAAGAACTTGGTAAGATGAAAGACTTGTTCAATTCCGAACAACTGGAGGCTTTAAGGCATCATTTCCCAAACATATCAAAAGCTATGGAAGAGGGGAAAGACCTACTCAAGCAAATCACCAGAAGCAGAGGTTTCGGTATGGGTATGTAACCCCCCCCCCGCCCCCAAAGGGGGAGCGACCAAACGGCAGCCTCTCTCAATGGAGTGTTACGTCGTTCGGATTCGGAAGAAATTTTGCAGGGTTCGGAAAACGGTTGTGTGCTTATTCTAAAAAAAGTTTATGGTGTGGCGCTCGTCGGGACGGGTGGTCCCGCCCCTTGCCGCTGGGCGCTCCCCGACCGATGATTTTTAAGTGACTGATTTTGTGCTGTTTTGGGGGTATATTAAGAATAGAAGAAATAGAATAAGTTAAGTACTTGATACACAATATAGGGCATTTTCCATATTGGAAATTCTCATTTTCCAATCTAGAAAATACTGATTTCCTAATATAATACTAAACAGGAAAATAATATTTCCCTTAATATTGTTTTTATGGAAAATAATAGTTTACTTTGTGGAGAATAATATTTCCCAAAAACACATCAAAATGGAAAATAAAAAAGCAGTTAAGTTAACCGATTTTCAAAAGAACGAAGAAAATCCTTTTATGAAACAAGCTATAGAAGGTATTGAAAATCATGTTGTTAAAAAGTATAAGAGTAATAGTGGTGGCGATAAGAGAGCCGTAGTAGCTTTAGCCGACACTGAAACTGGAGAAGTGTTTAAGACTTCGTTTATCCGTCAAATAGAAGTAGATGAAGAACAATTCACTAAATTGTATCTTTCTAACTTTGCTGCATTCTTTGACCTATCACAAGCAGCTATTCGGGTTTTTGGTTACTTTATGACCTGCATGAAACCCAAAAATGATTTAATCATCTTCAATAGAAAAAAATGCCTAGAATATACCAAATACAAAACAGACAAAGCCGTTTATAAAGGACTTGCAGAACTTGTAAAAGCTGAAATCATAGCCCGAGGACCAGCCGATAATCTTTGGTTTATTAATCCTCTGATAGTATTCAATGGTGACCGAGTGACATTTGCTAAAACATACGTTCGGAAAAAGACTTTAGCTGCCCAAAAGAAAGAAGAAGCAGAGAAACGACAATTATCACTTGGCTTTGATGAACAGTAACACTCCATTGAGTGAAGCTGCCGTTTGGTCGCTCCCCCTTTGGGGGCGGGGGGGGATAGATAAAGTTCCTCTATGTAAAGTTATAATGGGGGATGAAAGGCAAGGTTCGCTAACCTTACCCCGATTGTTTATGCTTCCCAGCATTCAATCTATCCCCGTTTATGGGTTTCTCTTTCACCCTACAAAGATAACCTCATGGGGGAAAAATGTCCAAGAATATGGGGTAAAAACTATCAAGTCGGTAGAAAATAAGTATCTTTGAAGTACATTTTTAGTAGAGGTACTGGTATGCCTAGACGAAGCAGATAGGCAAAAATAAAGCCGCTGGAGATGTCGGATGTCCGTCAATTAACTCCAGCGGCTTGTATTTTGGTAACTCTCCCGTATCGGTCGGCTACCGTTTGGTCAGCAACAAAGGTAGTACTTTATTGTCGCAAATCCAAATGTTTTCCCCTTTATTTGTGCATTTACAGAACATTTGCTAACTTCGCACCTATGCAGTATGGTGATAGCACACTATAACCCCTAAAGGGGTTGTGTGCGAGGGGACACCCCTCGACCCCGTGCGATGTGACGTTTCACACCACATCTTCAGAACAGACATACACACCTAAAACCTAACGATATGGCAAAGACATGTATCAGAGTGGAAGCCTGCAAAATCGGCAGCGCAGAACGGCACAACCTAAGAAGCAAGGAACTGGACTACATCCGTCCGGAACTCACCCACCGCAACGAACAATGGGTAGAGCACTCCATTGCCGAAATACACCAAGACATAACGGACAAATACAAAGCAGCCACCGGACAAGGATTGCAAAAGAAAGCGACCCCAATCCGGGAAGGAGTAATCGTGATCAGCGAGGACACCACACTCCGGCAGCTTCAGAACCTAGCCGAAAAACTGGAGGAACGTTTCGGAATACACGCCTTCCAAATCTACACCCATAAGGATGAAGGTGCAAACGTATGGGATGGAAGGGAAGAAACATGGAAGCCGAACTACCATGCACACATGATCTTCGACTGGACGGACGGACATACCGGGAAAACAGTAAAATTGAACAAACACGATATGGCGGAGATGCAGACCATAACAGCCGAGTGCTTGAACATGGAACGTGGCGTTTCTTCAGACCGGAAACACTTGTCAGCCATGCAATACAAAAACCAGATGGAAACGGAGAAAGCCGGGCAACTTCAAAAAGATATCGAGCAACTCAACCGGGAATACTCCACAGGAACCCGACAAGTCAACCAAGTACAGGAAGAACTCAATACCGCCCGAAAAGAACTCAAAAGCATGAAAACCGATATCCACATTAACGAAGCCAAGGAAGCAGCGGCAAAAGCCGGAAAGACCGTTTTCAATGCCGTTACAAGTGTCTTCAATGTAGGAGAAGTAAAACGACAAGCCAAAGAAATCGAAAAACTCACAAAAGAAAACTACAATCTCTCTTTCAAAAACCAAAGTTTGGAAGGGCAGCTAAGAACCAACACCATTGCAATGCAAAGAGCACAGGAAACAGCCGACAGGCAAATAAAAGCACAGGCCGCCAAACTCAAACCCATAACAGAACTATTCCCGGAAATGGAAAACGCAGGGGAAAATATAGAAGAACTCCGAACTATGGGAATACAAAACAACGATATCCGGCAACTCCTTACAGGAAAAGAAATATACTATACAGGCAACCTATACGACAGGGATAAAAGAAAATCATACCCGGTCAAAAATGTAAAAATAGATATTGCCAAAAGCCGGAATGGTATTACTACCATTTGGTTAAATAATACTCACTTTAAAACATTCCTTCAAGAACTTTGGAATCAATTACAAAAAGTGCTAGGACTTAATATAGGAAAAGGACTACATTTATAAAAAAGAAGGGAATTTTTCACCCTTCTTTTTTTATTTGAAATATTAATACTTACTATTTCAACTTCTCAAATTTAAATTGATACTCATCTGAAATTTTAGCCAGTTCTTCATAAGGTATATCAAAAAAATTCAAACCACCTCCGTTACCAAAAAAAACAGCAAAAGGAAGCCCATTGTCTTTCCAAATCCACACCTTATACAAATACGGCATTTCAAAACGTTCTTTTTCTTTATCGTAATATGACACAACCTCATAATACTCTTTTCCATTAAAGGAACGCATAACATTATCACCTCCCGTACCTGCATCGTATTTACAAACAGTCACTGAAGGAGTATCAAAACTACGATAGTAACCTTTTCCAAACGTTTCTACTATCTCTCTGCTTTTATCTAATAAATATTTCGTTTTTTGAGTAGAAGATAAGGATCGAAAGCTATCCTGAGCACTCACTCCTATTGTCATAGACAAAAGAACCAACACAATATATAAGAATCTATTTTTCATAACTAATATGTTTAAAATTTCAAATTATTTAATTTACCTATTTAATATCAACATACTCACCAGTCTTGACATTAAAACCAAATGACGGTCTTTGCTTATAATCTCCAAATACAATAGTTTTATGTTTAAGATCTATATCATGTCCCCCACGCAAAGGGTTCATATCATAGTCAAACAATATACCAGGTATCTCATACTTATTTGCCCAATCCAAATCACCTTGAGATGCAATAGTTTCTCTAGAAACCGTAGAAGGACAATTAGTTAAAGGTGTATGGCAATGGAAAAAAGCACAACACTGTGTATTGT
>NYWG01000128.1 GCA_002684915.1 Verrucomicrobiales bacterium | reverse complement strand
TTTGACTTGCTTTGTCACTTTGGTTGCCGCCTACGAAAGTATACACACCCGGCGACGGTGAAGTGTATATAAAGTTAACATGACTATAGTTCCAAACTACGATGTCACCTGGTTGTCCGTCTGATATCGGAACAGGAACACCACCATATACGCTTGTTTTATCTCTAAAGTCGTATGCTCTAGCACTTTGCATATACTGATAGCCAGTTCTTTTTAGTACCCAATTACAAAATCCTGCACACCAAGGTGTTTGGTCAGTCTTCCAATATGATGTGTCTGGGAATCCTAGTTCTTTCCATATACCTATAATGTTTCCATTACTAGGATCAACAGTTTCGTCCCATTTATTTGCTGCTGCTTCGTCTAGTAGTTGTGTTAAGAAACCTGGTATACCATCTGCTGCTGCTGTTGAATTGGCAGCACTTGCATCAACTAGTGGTGTTGTTGTTCCAAGGTCATCAACTCCTGCTGCTGGAGCACCTTCATACTTTACTGGAACTTGATTCTCTGCAATAGTGCCGTTGGCTTGTCCACCGCCTGTTGCACCTACGTCTGGTGGATTTTCAATTGCTTCTTGTATAACTGCATTAATTGCTGCTGCCTGTGCTGGCGAAAGTATAATAGGTGGTACATACCCTTCGTTAGCCCAAACATTAGAAGAACCTGTTTCTGCGTTATTGGCTACCCAAGAATCATGTCCTCTTGTTGCATCGCCCTTGCGATGAACTTTGATGTTGTTCGCGAACACATTAGGAGATCCTGCGTCTGCTGGATCACCGCATTCAGTCTTATCATCTATTCTAACTGTTTTCTCGTTGTTGGTAAACACATTCGGCGAACCATCTACATACACTGTTTGATGAAAAGGGTTCGGTGTAGGACTTGAGTGTCCTTTGTGCTTGTCTACGTTTGTTCTTACTACTTCTGGCATACAGGTATTTACCTATACTACTGAAGAGCGATACCGGTAGTCGTTTGAGTATATTGTTTGCTGATGTTTTCTTCTGTCTTAGCGACACAACTTACTGAACTTGCTTTAAGCAAGAACTTACCGTCTGGCGATACACTAAACATAAATGGTGCAAGTCCTAATCCTTTTTGCTGTGCAATAAGAACCATTGGCTTGTGCAATATATAATGTGTTTCGTTTTCTTCTTCTAAACGTCCTACAATTTCTTCGCCTGACGCAAGTTTAAAGGAGACATTTTCGCCTACCTTATATGGTGTTTCAATTAACATATTTTTATCCTAATGAGTGTCCAGTGCCGTTATAACCAGTATCTTCAACGTATTTGATTAATTCGTTGTATCCACCAATCTTTTCGCCACGAACAGTTATTTGTGGGAATGTACGTGCTGTCGGGAACTTTTCAAAGAGTTGTTCACGAGTAAAGTCTTCGTCTAATTGTTTGTAGACAAATTCAAATTTGTTTGATTCACAAAATTGTTTTGCTCTATCACAGAACGGACAAGCGGGTTTTCCGTATATTTCTATCATGTTTTATCCTACGTAAATAGTTTCTTTCTTCTTATTAATTACCTTTACCATGATAGCACCAGCGTTCTTCTTGGATATTGCAGCATTGATAGCCGTAGCTTCAGACCCGTATGAACCATATGTAGTCCATGCTTCTAGTGGGGAATGTCTTTTAAACTGCACTCTGAACATACTATTACTTATCTAAAGTTGGAAACCTTCGAAGGTCTTCTCATCAACATCTTGCTTAACGCCGCCAATAATATAACTTTCGATTTCAGTTTCTTGTGGTGCAACTTGTAGTCCTGAGCTAGATAGCCAGTGTTGTGTCCAAGGTAAAGGATTTGTTGTTAAAGGACGATCATAAATTGGTTCAAGTCCTAATGCTTTAAGTCTCTTGTTAGCAATAAACTCTACGTATGCATGTAACAAGTTTGCATTAAGTCCTACAATAGAACCTTTTTCAAACAAGTAATCTGCCCAACGCTTTTCTTCTTCAACACAAGTTTTCCACATCTCATATGATTCTTCTTTACACTCTTCTGCAATTTTAACAAAGTCTGGATCATCGTCTCCTTTTGCCCAATGCTTTAGAATGTGTGTAGATAAGTTTAAGTGTGTTGCTTCATCACGAGCAATAAGAGAAATAATCTTTGCAGACCCTTCCATTTTCTTTAGCTCGCCAAATGCAAATGTACATGCAAATGAAACATAAAAACGTAAACCTTCTAAGATATTTACTACCATCATTGCTTTGTACAATTGTTTCTTAACTTCGTATTCAGAACCTTTACCTTTGTGAAAGAAGTTTACTGCCATATCGTAAAACTTATCATACTCACGAGATACACTTTCTGCTCTTGCAATAATTTCTTTGTCATCTAAGATAGTATCAAAAACTTCTGCAGGATCTGCATAAACATTTTTTACAATGTGTGTATAAGAACGACTGTGAATAGTTTCTTGAAAGTCCCAACATACAATACATGATTCTAATTCTGGATTAGAACAGTAAGGTAAAAAGTTTAAACAAGGTCCACGTCCTTGCACACTATCAAGAAGTGTTTGATATTTTAAGTTTGAAGTAAAGATGTGCTTCTGTGCATCTGTAAATTCTGCATAGTCGCCTCTATCTTTTTGTAAGGAAACTTCTTCAGGTCTCCAAAAATAACCAAGCATGGTCTGGTTAAGTTTGTCGTACTCCGGGTAACGGAATACGTCATAGCGTTGTGTATTTTGATCTTCACCAAAGAACATATACTGTTTTGTGAAGTCTACTTTATTACGATTAAAAACTGTTTTTGTCACTGTGTCTGTTTCCTCTAGATATTACACGCTTCGCATTCTTCACCTTCAAGTTCTTCTACAGGTTGTAGATCACCATTCATGTGCGAATGTCCATTCATTTCAACTTTTGGTTCTTCAACTTCATCGTCACCTTTGAAGTCGTATGTGTTTTGATAATAACTTGTTTTCCAACCTAACTTATAAGTTGTCAACATGTCCTTCATCATTACGCTCAATGGAACTTCATTGTTCTCAAATTGCGTAGGGTTATATGACCAATTACCACTAATGGATTGATCAAAGAACTTTTGCATTACTGCAACAACATTAATATAGCCATCGTTACTTGGCATGTCCCATAATAAAGTATAGAAGTTCTTTAATTGACTATACTGCGGAACAACCTGTTTAAGAGGCCCTTTCTTGGACTTCTTAACGGACAGGTATCCTCTAGGTGGCTCAATACCGTTTGTGGCATTCGACACAACGGAACTGCTCTCTGAAGGCATCTGTGCGGACAATGTGCTGTGCCGTAAACCGTACTTTTTGATGTCCTTGCGAAGATCAGTCCAATCATATTGTAGTTTTGTTTTTACAACTCCATCAATGTCTTTTTTGTATGTATCAATCGGTAAGATACCATCAGCATATTTAGTACGATCGAAGTATTCACAAGGTCCACGTTCTTGTGCAAGTTCATTACTTGCAGCCAGTAAGTAGTACTGGAATGCTTCTGTAAGTTCGTGTACAAGTTTCCATGCTTGTGGATCATCATACTTAACTTTATTCTTAGCAAGATAGTGTGCAAGTCCAATGTAACCAATACCTAAACTACGTCTTGCTTTTGTGCTAATTTCTGCTGCCTTAACAGGGTAACCTTGATAGTCAATAATTTCTTCTAATGCTCTAACAGCAAGATCACATAACGGCTCAAGTTCTTCTAGTTTGTTAATCAAACCTACATTAATTGCAGAAAGGATACATAACGCAATCTCACCATTGTCATCATCAATATGCTGAATAGGTTTAGTTGGAAGTGTAATCTCCTGACACAAGTTACTCATGTAAACTGGCTCTTTAAATGAACTGTGTGAGTTACTATGGTCAACATTCATAATATAGATACGTCCTGTTTCTGCACGTTCTTTTAGCATGTTACCAAACAACTCTTTTGCACTTACTGTTTTCTTTCTAATAGATGTTTTACGCTCTGCCTTTTCATAAAGGTCTTTGAATAAATCATTATCTCCTGAATAGAAAGCATCATATACTTCTGGTACTTCATGTGGCGAGAAAAGAGTAATGTCTTGACCGGCCAATAACCTTTCATAAAATAATTTGTTGATCTGGATTGAATAATCTAGTCTACGTACACGATTGTCTTCAGTACCTTTGTTATTTTTTAATACAAGGATGTCATCAATCTCATAATGCCATATAGGGAAATGGGTAGTTGCACTACCACCACGTACACCGTTTTGTGTACAACTTCTTACTGTTGATTCATATACTTTTAGAAATGGGATAACACCTGTGTGTGCTACTTCTCCGCCCCTGATCTTTGAATTAATCGCTCTCGTACGACCCGAGTTAATACCAATACCTGCTCGCTGAGCAATATAATAACCAATAGCGGTATTGCTACTAAAAATACTAGGCAAAGTATCGTCAACATCAACCAATACACAACTAGCAAACTGGCGGATTGGAGTACGAACTCCCGCCATGACTGGGGTTGGGATATTGATTTTAAAAAGGGAGGTCGCGTCATAATATTTCTTTACATAGCTCAGTCTTGTTTCTTTAGGATAGTTTGCAAACAACGTTGCCGCAATCATCATGTACATGAACTGCGGAGTTTCGTATATGTCGCCATTACTTCTATCCTGACACAAATACTTATCCACAACTTGACGAAGACCTGCATAAGTAAAATCTTCATTACGGTCATGCTTTAACCATGTGTTCATTTTCTTTAATTCTGTATCGGTATACTTTTCTTTAATAGCAGAGTCGTATACACCACGCTCAATATTTCTATCAATTATTGTAGAGAGAGAATCATGTTCATACTTCTTGTATACTTTTTTATGTAGTCCATACAACAACAACCTTGCTGCCGCATATTGATAGTTAGGATTTTCTAACGAAATAAGATCGTTTGCGCTCTTAATTAAAATTTCTTGGATTTCATCGGATGACATGCCGTCGTAAAACTGTAAGTCAGCGTTCATCTCGATCTGTGAACTACTAACGCCGGCAAGACCATCACATGCTTCTTCGACAACAAAGTGCATTTTATCTAAATCTAAAAGCTCTTTGGTACCGTTTCTCTTTGTAATGTATATATCTTTGCTCATGTTTCTCTCGTTTATTTTGTGTACAGAGGTATTTAGTTTTAGTCCCTACAAATGTAGGATCTTAGTGGCTAAATTTAATACCAGTGGACTTTCTATAGTATTTGTTTAATTGTACAGTCAGATGCTTCGTTGGACAAGAAAAAAATTTATTTTTCTTAGCCATTTCTAACTAAACTCCGTACTGAATGTCGAACGACAGAGACCCTGTAGCGCCTGTAGCAATTGGGTTCTTGTAAGACAGTACGATAGTGTCGGTTCCGCTATCTGTGTCGTTGTCACGCAGAGCAGCGGAAAATTCAAAACCCGTCATAAGTACACCACCTGTTGATGCTGTGCTTGTGTCGGAGTATTCGTAATTATCTGAAATTGATAACTTAGAGATATCATCACCGATCGTAATGTGAACTGAACCCCTACGAACATGGTTTGCAAGTCTTAGTGTGTAGTTGACTTTCATAAATGCGTTAAGTGCTGAAAACACTGCAACAGGTCTAAAACTGTCAGTTGTATAAATCTCTGAATAGTTCTTGTCAGTAAAACTAGTAAAGTCACTACCTTGCACTTCTGCAATGGCTGCTACAGTTTCTGTGTTCACAACACCTGCGTCTTGTTGTCTATCACTCGTACACTCACGGACTACGTTGTTTCTACTTTCACCAAACTCAACAATAGTTGAAGTTGGATTTGCAGATGATCCTGTGTTGTTACCACAACTTACAAAATCACATCTACTAATTTTTGTACCGTATCCATAGTTTGCATTGAATGCTTGTTTGGCAATC
>NYWG01000127.1 GCA_002684915.1 Verrucomicrobiales bacterium | reverse complement strand
GACTTGCTCTTTCCACATAATTTAATCCTCGTTAGTTTGTGCTTCGTATTTATACCTTGGATATTGACACACTACTATCTCTATTGGCTTATTATCTCCATCCTTAAATGTTTCAACTAATCGGCCTTCGTGTTCCCTACCACAATTTTGACAAACTCTGGACATCTACTCCATCAACTTAGCAAGTGTCTTAGGACCAACAATACCGTCTGCCACTAAGCCATTCTTGGCTTGCCATTCCATAACAGCCTTTTCAGTACCAGGACCAAAGTCGCCGTCTGCTGCAATACCAAGTTTCTCTTGCATATCAGCAACTGCTTGTCCTTTAGCACCTTTTCTTAAAATGCCAACAACTGGTGCTGGAGTTTTGCTAGGGTCAAAGTTTCCACCAAGTACATCTAAGAAGTGTTTGTAATGTTTTTTACGATCTTCTAAGCCAATAGTACCACCATTGACTTTCTTACTCATTCCTACAATGTCTTGTTCGTCTGCCATAGCATTAATTTTTCTAGTATCCCAATACCAACATGCACTTTCTAATGCACCTTTAATTGTAGATACATATGGAATAACTTCTTCTGCTGTCATGTTAATAGTCTTACCGAAGTCAGCATAATTAGCACGACCAGTTAATTGAATAACACCTCTACCACGGAAACGCCAACCGTCACCTGATTCTGTATCGCCATTACCAATTCTGTTTGCATATGTTACGTTTGCAATTTTCTCTGGCTGTCTTGCATATTCATTTGCATCTCTTCCGCCACGTGCAAAATATTTTCCAAAAACAGCATCTAGTGCTTTTGCACTATAGTTTAAGTTTTCTTCAAGTACTCTGAAGTTAAGACTTTCGTGAGCGCATTGTGCTAAAAAGCCTGCTGCTCTATCAACAGTGTCAATTTCGTACTTGGGTAGCATTTCACAAAGTGCTTCATACCACTCGTCAACTTTTGTATTACCATGCAAAATTTCTGCACACATCTCTTTTGTAAAATCAAATTTCATTAATCAATCCTTTGTAATAACATGGACTTCTGTCCATTAGTAAACACGAAGTCACTACCAACCTTGTTAATATTATAGTCGCCTAATACTTTGCTTAACCAAAACGTTTCAGCAGTAGCGTCCATACCAATGTCTGTAGTTGCATCAAGTCCTTCGATTACATCTTTAGTTGCGCCCTCTTTGATCCATTTCATCTTGATAACATTACCAAAGGGCTTATAAATTGTAATGATATCATCATTAAGTTCCAAGTCATCCATAAGCGTTTTTGAGAAGAAAGATTTTACTTCATCAGTTCTTGCTTTAGCCATTTTCGCTTCATACATTTGTTTGTCTGTAGGAATAACTTTGCTTAAATTTTCTGTTGTTGCTGATATTTTTTTATCGTCTTTATAGTATTGAAACTTCCAATCGTCGATGCCTGTTAGTTTTGATACACCGTATAATAAATCGCTAATTTGTTCTGCTAGTTTTTTGTTTCTTTCAATTTCTACAAATACTGAATATTCGCCTTCTTCATTCTCACCTGAACTTACGTCTGCATCAAGTACAAATGAAAATCCTTTTTCAATGAACTCCATTAAATCTCTTGCTGGGTATCTATCTTTTGCTTGAAATGTTACAACACATACATCTCTATCTTCGCCCATCTTTGATCTAAACTTGTCTACTTCAAACATCGGATATACTAGATCTACTAGATCGTCTTTACGTAATCCTTCTTCTAGTACTTTACTGTTGTGCTGCTGCGTCATCTGCTGGTGCCTCTGTTTGTGCTGCTACTTCTTGTGCAGGTTCAAGGTTCATGTTAACTGCATTGTTCGCCATGATGTCTTGTACTTTATTTCTATCAAGATTTTTATAACCGCGATCAATGTTCTTCATTAAACGTTTTGGCATGGCAATTTTTACCATCCAAATGTTTTCGTAGTCTATTTTACCTTTTCTTGTTCCAGGTCTAATATCATTTACGTCTTTAATTTTTCTAACTTTAGCAATAGCAGATTCTGCAAAGCCTACTTTGCAACCGTATTCTTGTAATCTTTTACCGCCTTGTGGTTCAGGCATATTTTCATATGGCCACATAAACGTACATTCAACAAAGTATCTTGATTCGTTAGGACCAGATACTAATTCGCCATCTAACCAGCCATCGTAGACATATACATCTAACTCGTCTAAAACACGTTCGAAGTCTTTTAGTAAATTAAGGCTGTTATTTGAACCGTAAATTTGTTCAATATTTGCAATGATATCTTTAGTTGTAGCCATCTGAGATTTCCTGTTCTCCTATTGTTATTGTATTTATGCTCAAATTTAAACTAAGAGCTTTATATATGAATTAATCGAGTAAATATTAGTATGTTCGAACACGGACTTAACATCGCTAATTTAGGTATAACTCTGTGTTTGAGCCCAACAAAGCACGGAGGAAATGCTTAATATGAAGAGTAAAAGAAAACAATCTCACCACTCACAAAACTTCAACAACGTAATAAACATTAACGAAAAGACACGCAAACGTGTTGCTCTAACTCCCAAAAACAAAGCTCAAGAAATATACTTAGAAACGCTAAACAATGCTGATACACATATTGTATTTGCATGTGGACCAGCGGGTACAGGTAAAACTATGCTAGGTGTACAATGGGCTATTGATGCTTGGAAAGACGGAGATTTCGATAAAATTGTTATTACGAGACCTGCGGTTTCTGTGGACGAGCAACATGGATTTTTACCAGGAGATCTTAACGACAAAATGGCTCCTTGGACAAGACCAATTTTCGATGTTTTTTCTGATAACTTCTGTCAACGTGAAGTGGAGCGACAGATGAGAGAAAGTATTCTTGAGATTAGTCCTTTAGCATATATGCGAGGGCGAACCTTTAAACACTCTGTAATTATTGCAGATGAAATGCAAAACGCTACGCCTAATCAAATGAAAATGCTTCTCACAAGATTAGGTGAAGGATCTAAGATGGTGGTAACAGGTGACTTGCAACAGGCGGACCGCCCTAGCAATAACGGCTTACTTGAGTTCCTTGGGTTATATAATAACTTCCGTAACCATCAATATGTTGATATATGTAAGTTTGACAAAAGCCATATTGAAAGGCATGAAGCAGTAAAAGAGATTCTAGAGATCTACGGAGATCAATAAACAAGATAAGGGAGCGTAAAACCTCCCTTATTCTTCTTGGAATCTATCGCGGAGTTGGTCTAAAAGATCAATAAGCTCATCTATGAGATTTTGATCCTCATCTCGAGCTGTGTCGACTTCTACTTCTATTTTAATTTTCATTAGTCTATTTGTACTGCGGGGATTGCTTTAAATAATTTTGTTTTATCTTCTTTGTAGTTTTCTTTTGCAAAGTCTACATAGTTTTCCATAGGTGCTTGTTCTTCTGTAATATTAGGCCAGTTACCTTCATTAGAAAAATATGAGTTATGTTTGAACCATTTATTATCTTCATCGTCAGTTTGAAAAATTGCATCTTCAGGACATTCAGGAATACATACTCCGCAATCAATACATTCATCAGGATTAATTACTAGCATGTTTTCGCCCTCGTAAAAACAATCAACAGGGCAAACACTTACACAAGTTGTGTGTTTACAATTAATACATTTGTCGTCAACTACATGTGCCATATTAGACTAACCAGTTGTATATAGCCCTCAATGCTAACAGTAAGTACATACCTTCCATTAATGCTCTTGGTGTATCTCCATCTTTAATACCAAAGTAAATCCACATAGCACAACTGACTGTAGCAACCGACCAACCTATCCATTGTGTTTCTGGATCAGCGTTTGAAAGAATAAAAGCAGCAATGATTGCAAGTAAGAAACCTATCCATCTTGGACCATCTATGTCGTGATAATATCTAATTTTCATAGTCTAGCCAACTTAATTAATGTTGCGGCTAGATTAATTTCAGGATCAGCAACAAGTGTATGATCTACTAAACCTTGTTTAATAATAATTACTGCTGTATCTTGCTTTTCTTCTTCACCAAAAATTTCTAAGTTATCATACAACCAACGATAAATCTCTTCCATTTCTTCTGCACGTACTTTACCGCAAAGCAATTTACGTGCTTGTGTAATTTTACCTGCTTTAAAAAGCTCAACCATTTCAAACTTCCAGTCAGCTTCACCTTCGTCACCTTTAGTAGGAGAGCTTAGTTTGTTACCACTTACGTTTTGTTGTACCATATTAATACATTTACGCAAGTCTGGATATGCTACCTTAACGTAATTGTCAAGTGTATCTAATTCAAACTCAATGTTTTCTTCAACAAGTATAGTTGCTACCCTTGCTGTAAATTCTGTTTGATCAATCTTCTCAATATGGAAGCCTTGACACCTACTGTGAATAGCAGGAATAATTCTATTAGGATAATTGCAAGTTAAAACAAATCTTGATGTGCTATGATACTCTTCCATAACACCACGCAATGCCGCTTGTGCGTTTGGGGACAAGTAATCAGCCTCATCTAGTAGCACAACCTTAAATGGACCAAATGGAATAGTTTGCACAAAGCCTGTAATTTTATCTCTGATTTCATCAACAGAGTTATTACGAGAAGCATTAAGCTCTAATACATCATAGCTCTCAATGCCTAGTTCATTAACAAGCATCTTTGCCATAGTAGTTTTACCGATGCCGGCTGCACCACTAAACAGTAAGTGCGGAATGCTTTCATCTTTTACCCATGCTTGTACTTGTGCTTTTTGATGATTGTCTCTAAAAACATAATCTTCAAGTTTCTTAGGACGATACTTTTCTACCCATAACTCTTTCATTCCGACTCCTTAATACGTTTTCTCAAATTAGTTGTGCTAAATGAGTGTTGACGTTTATTATAATGTATTTTTACATTCTTGTCAACACATAATTGTTTGGCTGTAAACTCTTTATCTTTGTATTCTTCGCCAATAAAACGGACATCAATTTTGTAAGTAAGGAATATATCCTCTAAATCTTTTTCCGTTTCATAAGGAATGATTTCATCGATATACTTGCAACCTTCAAGTTGCACGTATCGTTCAAAAACACTTTGGACTGGTTTGTTCTTTTCTGGCCTATCGATTGTTGGATCAGTTTGCATTCCAACAATCATATATTCGCAGTTTGCTTTTGCTTCTTTAAGCATAGCAACATGCCCACTATGAAACAAATCAAAAGATGATGCTGTGAAACCTACTATCAAAGATCACCTTCTTGCCTGTTCTCCGAATAGTGTACATCAAACTCACCACCTGGATAACGCTTCTTTAATTTGTTTACGTTCTCTGCAATTACTTCATTAGGGTCGAGATCCAATGCCCTGCAAGAATTAACCCAATACCAAATAATATCGCCAAGTTCTCGCTTAATATGAAACTTAGTTTCATCGTCCATTGGTTTACCCTGGAATACGCATTTTTTAACAATTTCTGCAAATTCTCCTCCTTCTGACGCAATGCCAATAGCACCTGTCATTAATAGTGAAATATTAACATCATCATTCAATTCATGCAAACGTGCTTGTGTGTACGCCCAATCGTTTGACTCTTCTGAAGTTACTTCTTTTACAAAGTCTTTATATTTGTTTAAATCTACTGTCGACATCTACATTTCCTTTACTGTTATTGCTTTATTATATAATAGCATTTTATTGTTGTCAACCTCTAAGTAAATATTTTTAGCACCATTCGGTGGACAAAAGGAGAATCCCATGATTAGAAATCTTTCACTTAACCTAGAAGTAGGCCAAGAAATTCTTGTTGGCAAAAATAACAAACGTGCTAGAATTACTAAAATCGAGTTCCATGAAAAATCAGGGGAGATTACAATTAATACGACCCAAGGCCCACGAAAGGCCTTGACATTTAGATTAATGCCAGAATTACAATACGCTTACTGAGCACCAAAGTCACCTGGGTCAAAAGACGCTGTGTCGCCATCGCCATAGTGTTGACCCCAATAGGCTAGTTCTGGTTCGAAGCCGTCTTCGCCTACAGCGAGGATAGCGGACTTCTCAACCTTTTGTACCTCGATCTCGCCACGATCGGGACAGTCTACTTTTATCTTTCTTGTCCAACGACCGTGTTCAATTAAGATCCAATCTTCTGAATCGTAGTCGTCTGTATTTGTAGAACCTTTAGCATAAACTTTTGCCCAACGACATTTAACTCCGTGTGCTTTTGCATCATCACTTTGCATAATAATGCCGCCTTTGGTTACAGTTTCACCAAAGTGCATTCCGTATACTAAAACGTCATCGTGGAGGGGAGTGAGTTTACCTTTGATCATTTATATTGTCCTATCTAAAAGTTATTTTTTTCTACTTACGATTTCTTCTTTGATTGCTCTTGGGTTTTGCTTGTAGTAATCTGCTAGAACTTCTTCTCTCGTTCTAACAATTTTTCCACCTGGACCTAATTCGTCTCCACGTGCATTTACTTTAGCATTACCAACTGCTGGAAGTTCTTCATTTTTGAGGTTAAGTTTTTCCATATCAACTTCCTTACCTCTCATACTTCTTACTAGTGCCATTATATTTCTCCTTTAAAGAATTCATTTAGTGGTATATTGTATTTAATACTATCTACCTTG
>NYWG01000126.1 GCA_002684915.1 Verrucomicrobiales bacterium | reverse complement strand
TTTTTTTTTCTTTTTCTTCTTTTTGGGTCCAGGGATAGAAGTCCACTCTCCATTCGTACGAAATAAAAACGCTATCCGATGTGAACAACACACCCTCCTTCGTGCGAGACCATAATGATCTGATGCTCGTTGCAGCGACACTTCAAATCGCGAAATAAGTAATCATCCACGGCAGAAAATCCATCGTATCAGGCCATCAACCGTAATGGACGACACGGCAACAAGCTCAACGAGTCCTGGACCACCCCTCATGACATGCGGGAGGTAAACCAGCATTGAACGGCATAAGCGACCAATGTGGTACCACTTTCTTTCACCGCTGCGCAACGCAGCGGATCTTGCGGGCGCCAAGTTACCCTGAATCAAGTGCTTCGTTTTGTTCAGCGCAAGGACCAAGCTATGGTCGTCCATCCAGAACTTTCAATTTCAAGGAGCGCGTCATGGGTGCACCGAACTCGGCACACTTTTGCAGTGCAGCCTTGAATAAGCAGCAACGACGACGCTCAAAAAAGTGTCCACGTAAACAGCGGAGTCAACCATATCACAATTCAAAATCACAATTGACAACGCAAATTTACGGACCGAAGATCTGACTTAAAGTCAAAAGTACGGATGGTTTCGAACATACAGTGATACTTACGATTCAAGAATGACTTCGACGAAGTACTTAGCCAAGTGCGCTTCGATCCCTCAATCTGAATCAAGAAGAACCGGACTGATTAAAAAAAACCCTGCAAGATGCAATGCTATCATGCGCCAAGCGTAAAACATGCTTGAACAATGCGACTCAAACATAAAGCGAGGGTAGAAACAAACCCCAGATAAACAGACAGCCTGGAATGGCTTTGACAAAAAAAGTCTGACTGTCTGCGGTTCGACATCTACGCCGTCACGGCAGCTTACAATCAACGCGACACGGGAGTCACGCCGTTCTCACTACTTTACTCCCAAACTGAGCAAACTCGCTGCAAAAACACTGTAGTCGCAGTTCAACCCACTCCTTGGTTCGAACTTGAACCTCTTCGTTTGTAACCATTACACACCTACGCCAAGCAAGAACCGCACATTGGTATCTGTCGTTTCCGAATACACGTGATTCTTGTCAGCGAATTCTTCGCATACCACATCCAAAACACATGAACACTCAACACATGTCCACTAACAATCGTACAAAATTGATACGCTTGACGACTGGATGTTCTTTGAAGCAACAGATCCGAGGCACACCACGGATCGAAATATCGTGCAATATCATCCAGCGTAGCTAAAAATAAGGTGCGAACGTTTCAAGTCGTGAAATCAAAAACATACGGCATCGAGAATGCGCTCGACGGACTGCGCTATTTTAGCCAAACGATTCTGTTCAACTGTGCAACACTATACGACACTCCACTCAACTTTGGGGCAATACCTGATCCCAGGTATATACATGGTGCAATCTGTCGGCGCTCATATCCGTATGCGGCACGACCAGCTTGGATTGTCCAACACCAATTCGTGGCCATTGCTTACCACAATAAGCAAGCGAAATCAATCGTTGCATAGATTCTACATGCTAACGTCCCTTCAGGACATGACGCCGCGCATTGGTGTCTATCGTGTCCGAATGCGTAAAGATTGTAATCGCGCCATGCCCATCATGCAACTCATGATCCAACAAATATAAAACTATAATGGACACGAGATTCATCAACGTCCCGTAAATATATGGCGGTACCGCTACACATTAGTTTCTGTTGTATCTGAATGCGTAAAACGGAACCTGCGAGTTTCTTGCTGAGCCATGCCGATCATGCACAACGCAATACGAGTAGCGTAACGACCAAAGGTGGTCTCAAGATTCTAACGCATTTTTTCTAGAGAAGTGCGCCGCATTGGTATCTATCATGTCCGAATGCGTAGTGTCGCACAAACAAAGCTCGTAATGCGCCAAGCCTGACATGCGACTAACAACCCAACAAATATGTGATTAATATGGCTAATTTGCGAATCCCCCTCACCTGCGGTACGCATTGGTTTCTGTCGTTTCCGAATGCATGTGTAACCACTATCACAAATTAACAATGCATTAATTTTATCTACAGAATCTCTATTCGCTCTCTTTCTGAATCGTGCCGCCAAGAAGTTAGCATACTATATAATTGAAGCTTTCTGACATTAGCAACATTGAAACTGGGGTCTCATGTAATGTTGAAACCAATTTGCGACTTTGTAACCAAATTCAGCCTACTATAACCATTCTATGTCAACCTGATAAGAACTACCGGGTTGAAATGAAATGATATCTATTTCAATTTCGCACCCACCAATGTCAGCCAGCCACGCTTAATTGTGCACGTCTAGGTAAGAGCAAGAGGTTCCACTACGTCCATTCATTCCATTGCACCGTGCCTTGGTTTCTATCGTTTCCGAATGCTCAGCACAACGGCGGGAATTATTGTAAACACCACTGACTGAGCAGCTGTGTTATCATGTCATATGCACGCAAGACGGCGCAGCCCAATAAAGATTGGGAACGAGGAACATCTTGCACAAAACAAATGTACAACTTTCTGGTGGCTCACTCTGCGGAATTGCTTTCGAGCTCCGCTCTTGTTGTATCCTGACGTTTTGGAGACATCGCCAACAAAAATCGTTCCTGCGTAAAATACAAATAAATCGCCGCAAACATGTTAACAAAAACTGTGGCGTGTGGAGTCACAATCTAGTGAACAAGCCAAGCCAACAGTACCACTACCTTGGAGAAGGAGTAGAAGCAGCATGGGTATACTGGTTTCAAATACGCAAATGCCAGCACGGTTGCAAGAAGCTTCACCAGATGACTTGCAGATTCCCGCAAGCACAACAATTAAAAACTGCTGCAAATTTTTTGCTGGGAAATCATACAACCAACTAATGTAATGCGACTCGAACTGCAATCACCAAATTCCTCTTTTCACAATTTCTTTCATGATTGTGTCTCTAGCCTCGTCTTTCCGATGACGCTAAATGAGATAGAGATTAACTGCGAAATCTTATAAAAACGGAACTTCGGTTGATTGTTTGCACCTTGACATGCGGTATGAATCTGTCCGGATTCTATGCGTTTGCTGTAGATAGAAGTCCATCAACAACTAAAAGTGCCTCGTCGCGAGTCCACAACAGGCGTCGTCGCGTCGTATTTCGTTCGGCGTGGATGAACAAGGTAATGTAGTTTCGAGCAATTTCCTACAACACTGTTGCGGAGAAACGCACTGCACTTCATTGCTCGCTCGTCGTACTACTTGCTGAAATCCGAACGGTGATCGGTACCATCGAAGTCCGACACGACGGTCATGGTATCGCCGTTGGGGGACAGCGCCTGGCTAGCAACATTTTGGTCGGACTCGAGACGGTATAGCATACTCCACTTGCACCATTCATCAAACAGATGTCTCGCTCCATCACTCTCGGTCGCAAGCGAACCAAGAAGGCCAACGGCGTTCCCAACAGCCTCAGCAACCCGAGCCACCTGAAGGCCATCGGTGCAGTTGATCTTGCTTCCCAAGGAACTCATCAGCTCACACATCTCCTTGTGCCGACCGTTCCAATTGGTGTTCACAAGAGAGAGGCTGACCTTCTCGGCGAGCACCTTCACCAGCGCACGCACCTCAGCGCAGTCGCTGAAGTTCCGCAGGCCGATGATCAAATTGCCGAACTCCCCCATCTTCAGCTCCGCACTGCAGCTCTCGACCTTGACCACCAACGCCGCCAGGAGCGCACGCGCCTCTGCAGAGTCCGTGAGGTTCTTCAATCCGAACACCGCATTACCGACTTCCTGTGCATTCAATTCGTCACGCGAAGATGCGACTTTCAACGCCAGGGCTTGAACGAGAGCGCGGGTTTCGCTGCAATCGGTAAGGTTCTTCAAGCCGTACAGTGCATTCCCAACCGCCTGCGCGCTCAGCTCCTCGTGGCATCCAGAGACCTTCGGTGCCAGCGCGCCAACGAGCGCGCGCAGCTCGCTGCAGTCCGATAAGTTCTTGAGGCCGTACACCGCGTTCCCTGCTTCCTGCGCGCGCAGCTCCTCACGGCAACCTGCGACCTTCACCGCCAACGCCGCCAGCAAGCTCCGCACCTCGGTGCAACACTTCAACGACTTCAAGCCGTAAACCGCATTCCCCACAGCTTGCGCATCCAACTCCTCCGGGCAGTTGCGTACCTTCACCGCAAGAGCCTGCACAAGCTCCCGCACCTCGGCGCAATCGTGCAAATTCTTCAGGCCATACACGGCATTACCCACTTGCTGCGCGCTCAACTCCGACTGGCAATAGGATACCTTAGTCGCCAATGCTCTCACCAGCGTCCTGACTTCAGCGCAGTCTCGGAGGTTCTTCAGTCCGTAGACTGCGTTGCCCACAGCCTGCGGGCTGAAATCCCTGGTAGACTCATCCACTTTCACCGCCAGCGCCTTGACGAGCATTCGCGTTTCCTCGCAATCACCCAAATTCATCATGCCGTACACCGCATTGCTAACGGATTGGGCATCCAGCTCCTCACGGCAGTTCAGCACTTTGTCCGCCAACACGCGCACAAGCATACGCACCTCTGCGCAGTTACGAAGGTTCTTCAAGCCGTAGACGGCATTGCCAACGGCCTGCGCGTCCAGCGTCTCATGACTCTGGGCCACCTGTTGCGCAAGCGCGTCGACGAGCACACGCACTTCGGAACAATCGCGAAGGTTCTGCAGCCCGTAAACCGCATTGCCGATTGCCTGCGGGTCAAGGCCCCCGCGGCACATCGCGACCTTCCCCGCAAGCTCCCACACAAGCCCTCGCACCTCGCATGAGTCGCGCAGAATCTTGAGGCCATACACAGCGTTGCCGACCTGCTGCGGCTTGAAGCCTGCTTGGCAGTGAATGCTCTGAAGCGCGGAGGTTAGGTAGGTGATGATGCTCCGGTCGAGCATGACGCGGAGCCTCGCGGCGCGGTGCAAGATCGTGGCCACGTTGACGCAGTTGAGCGGATAATTCACATCCCGAAGCCATTGCACGTAGGGGAGAAACGTCGTAGCCTTCCCGGTCTTCGCGGCTTGCGTGAGGTCCCTGTTCGTCTTGATGTACGTCTCGTTAGAGGACGGCGATCCTCGGCCGTACTCGTAATCAGGCGCCCTGTTGAAGGTATCGAACCTCTGGTCCACCTTCCCCTCGTACCCGCCCGCATATGGGTACCCTCCCTTCACCTGCTTATGCTTCCAGGTCTCGTCGCCCTCGCATGAATGCTGACGCGATCGATAGCCCCCTTTCCCCTGGGAATGCGGAGAGAAGCGATCAACCGATGCCGTAGAAGGAGGGGAATACTCATCGATGTGGTAGTAATAGTGGTGGTGGTGATGAACTTGGTTGTCATCATAATCGACGTGGGGCCCCATTCCCTGGTCAGCGTGCGGAAAAGCAATCGGAAGATGAGGATGAGTGAAGTCCTCGTGCGAGTGCGAGACCTGCTGGTTCTTCTGCATGTGACCGCTGAACTTACGATGCTCGTTTCCCTTGCCACGCATGTCCACAAGTGCAAGCTGTTGCTCATCCTGGTGCTTCTGCATATGAACCTTTCCGTACATTTCCATGGCCAACATAAGCTGGTGCTCGGGCGTCAACATAGCACCTGCAGGCGCTTCAATCCGTGCGACTGGCTCCTTCTTCTCGCCTTCGCATTCGCACGGAGTGTATGCCGAGCGGTACTCTATGTGGCCATGGCATTCGCACAGCACGTACCCCGGAGGCGCTTCCTGGTGCTTCTTCTTCTTCATGACCTTCTGGCCCTTCTTGCCTCCCTTCCTTCCAGAACTCTGCGCGATCTCCATAGTTCTCCAAACTTG
>NYWG01000125.1 GCA_002684915.1 Verrucomicrobiales bacterium | reverse complement strand
CCCATTATTTAAAAATAATCTAGTCCCTTTTGATAAAGCGGTTACCAGTAAGTCGTTATCACCATCGCCATCAACATCTTCAATTAGAGCACCTGTTGAATATTGCTTTGCACAGTTAACTTGTGATTGAATCGTAATATCACTAAATTTAAAATCTCCGTTATTCTTGTATAGTCTATTGTCAGTTTGCAGACCACAAAAGTAAACATCCGGCAGGTCGTCCCCATTTATATCTCCAATTGCGACACCTGAACCATTTGCTAAATTCCTGTTTCTAGTAACAAGTTGACGGGATAATCTATTTGCAAATAATACACTTGAATCCTGAGACTTATGCAATTTAAAGCCATTCACATTGACGGAGACAGTTTTCTTATTTTTTATATCTCTAATTTTAGCCGTTCGATGTGTATTGTGACTAACCCACTCTAAAGCATGAGAATACTGCATAATACTGATCATGCATATTAACCCTGCAATATAATTAGGCATGTTCATTTCAGATTAATAACTCCTCCACCTATATCAAGTTCCACCGACTTAGACTTAGCAGAAATGACATATTTAATTTTTTTGTAATTAGGCCATGTAACTTCTACGATATTATCTTTATCAATTTTTGGAAAAACCACAGTCGAACTATTGCCAGCCCAATAACCAGATCCAGATTGAACTTCTTTTGTAAATACTGGATTAGTCGAACTAATTTTTGCGCCAATTGAATAAGGGTTTCTCACGGTTCCTTTAAGCCTTATCCTTAGCCCTGGCTTGCCATTAGAGTTGAGAAAAAGTTTTGTTGTTTCTGAATTTTGACTAACCGCCAAATCAATACGACCATCCTGATTGAAATCTGAAGTTGCACAAGCCCTCTGCTCTCCGTAAATTTTTATCCCACTATTAATAGAAGGAACAGCCCTGAAACCACCTATCCCATTTCCTTTTAAAAGCAAACCTCTCCCAGAATCACTTCGTGAATATTCAGGATTACTAGCAAAGAAATTCTGGGCGAGAAAAATATCCTGAAAAGCATCCCCATCGAAGTCTTCAACAACAACGCCGAAAGCAGCGGCAAGTTGAGCTTTCGCTGGCAGAGGAATAAATTCCATAGGCGCATTTAACTTATTAATAAATATCCCCGACCTAAACTCTATTACATCGAGGAATTCTGCCTTTTCAATAGACCTACCAAAAGCATTATAAACACTACTCTTACCAAGATCTTCAAAAGTAAGAATATTTTCCCTTATTGGCGGCAATGCTGCCCTTAAGATGTTCAACCTGCGATCGGGTTTCCATTCATTTTCAATTAAAGATGCTTCAATTGAGGCAGTAGAACCATCGTCATATAAATCGCCATAATAAATTCTTTTTGGGTTACTCGAAGACGGCTTACTCCTCCAGTTATGCCCCCAGTTGGTTGCTACTATATCTATCAGACCGTCATTATTAAAATCGCCAGTCGCAACGCCATTCCACCATCCTGTTAATTTAGACAGACCTAGTTGGTCTGTAATTTCAATTGGATTCCAATCGTTATCGTTCCAAGTAAAAACGCGTAATGAACCCCAATGTTGCGCCGTAATAAGCTCCGGCTTCTGATCTCCATATATATCACTGAAAACTGCACTTTGAACCATTCCAAACTTATCCCATTTATACGCAACCTTGAAATTTCCATCCTCGAATTTCATTAATGCAGAACCTGCAGGGGCAGGATAATGTGAAGGAATAATCTGGCCTCCAATAAATACTTCAAGCACCCCGTCCCCATTAATGTCTGCCTGACACATAGGCCCTGTGCTACCATTAATCCCTGAACGAATAGCAGAAGTCTTCTGTTTTGGAAAATCATACAATGCAGCAGAGGGCAGTCGATCTGAGCCTGACTCATAGTTTGACACCCCAACAATTAACGAGGCTTCACCCTTATCCGAAAATGTTGGAAGAATCATAGTTTGATCCCAATTAGTTTTAAGCAGCATCTTAGAATTTACAGGCTCAATCTTGCCACCTTTCTTGGTATGATAGACTGACAGCCTTCCTCCTGCACCATTACTGATAATTAAGTCATCGAAACCGTCTGAATTAATATCTACCCAACTTATTCCAGGCCCAGATTGACTATACTTTATCGGAATTAATAATTGCCTTTGAAAATCCTCATAGGGCCTATCTTTATGACTATGCTTGAGTAAATCGGAAATATCATCGAATAGAGATTGTCTTTCAGTTTCTGCGTCCTCATGTCTTCTTACAAGAGAGGGCTCTTTAAAAGTATACGAATAATCAGGTTCAATACTACTGACAGACTGAACAGCGCCACTTGGCCAAGTAATCGAAATATTAGAAGCCTTATCCTGGACACCAAAAGTACGAATTGACTGATCTGAGGATAAATATCTTCCAGCACATATAATCTCTTGTTTTTGAGCTAAATCATTTTGTGTAACTACAATTTTTGCTCCAATTCCATTAATATTTTTAAGTCCATTTAGCTTCACACTAATCCTAGGTTTCGGGGACAAATTTTCAAATATTCCGGCATTCTCTAATAAATTATTCATTACTACATCCATATCCCCGTCATTATCGAGATCAGCCAAAGCCATTCCTTGAGAAATGCCAGCTTGATCAAAGCCCCATTGAGATGAATAGTCAGAAAATGTCCCATCTTTATTATTTCTAAAGGCAACATTTGGTGTTCTTAAATCTGGAAATTTCGAAATTAAATTTAGAACCTTACCTTGAGAAAGTCCTTTTTCATTTTTTTCGCGATCAATTACAGCAGCCATGTCAGCATTTTGAAAATCTCTTAGTTGACCATTTGTAACTAATATGTCCTCGTATCCATCAAAATCCACATCAATAAAAATGGGCCCCCACGACCATTCTGATGCTTCAACATTCGCATATCGAGCAACCTCTGCAAAAGTATTATCTCCTCGATTAAGCTGAAGCGTATTTCGAGAAAATTGAGGTCTACTTAATAAAATTGACTGGTCTTCGTTGCTCGAAATTAGTTCTGACACTTGCAAATGCCTCATTGCATGGGATCTACTAAGCATATCAACAACAAAGAAATCAAAATCTCCATCTCTGTCAAAATCAGCGAAGTCGACGCCCATAGAAAAAGTTGATGTGTTTCTCAGGGCTAATTTTGGAATCTCCCTAAAACGCCCACTCCCATCGTTAATCCATATACGATCAGGAGTGAACAGATCATTGCACACATATAAATCCGGGTAGCCATCCTGATTAATGTCAGAGAATCTTGCAGCTAACCCCCAGTCTAAGGGAATCATTTCCAGCCTCTGCCCTGATTCATTTAAAAAATATTCTGAGTAATCGGCTTTTTTAAACACACCATTGCCTATATTAATAAATAGAAAATCCGGCTCCCCGTACTCTAGAACATTTCGATTTTTAGATATTTCGAAACGCCCCTTTAAATTTGGACTTGAAGTAGAAACTCCATTTACTGAAATCACTTTAGGTTTGTCGTTTACCATCCGAACTCTAATACGAGTGTTTGGACTGTCTTTAATTGTTACAGGATGAAAATTAGTTACATAAATATCTAAATCCCCATCATTTTCAATATCTGCGAGAGTCATGGACATACTCCCGGCATTTGATTTAAGTCCCGACTCGTTAGTTATTTCAGTAAACTTTAAATTACTGTCATTTCGAAAAAGCCGGGTACCGCCACCTAAGGCGTTAACTAATAAATCCAGATCCCCATCCCCATCAATATCAGCAAATGCGGCAGCAGTTGAGTCCTGTCCCAAGCATGATACTTTTGAAATATCTGTAATGTCGGTAAACTTCCAGCCACCTAGATTCCGATATAATTTGTTACCATTTTCTAATCCACAAAAATACAGGTCACACAATCCGTCATTATCTATATCACCGGCCGCGACCCCTGATCCGCTTAACAAATTTCGGTTTCTAATTGATCTCTCATCATCTATTAGATTATTAAAATTAATATTTGTTATTTCTGATTCAATCCGCCTAAACCCAGTAGTGCTATTCTTGTTAAATTGAAGTTTAACAGCGCTCCATAATTCGCCTTTGATATTTTCATCTGCAGAATCTGCGGCAATTGATTCAAGCAATAGAACTGAAAATACAAGCTGGAAGAACCTGCTCAATTCATTTTTCATTTAGAGGGCTCCTCTATCTTTATAATTTTAGAGTCAGGGGAAATACTTGTTTCGAAAACCTTACCATTAGGCCAAACAACTCTCACCCTGTTCAGAGAAGGGTCACTCAAAGGTAAAACCTGAAAGGCAGAATCTTGGGAGCGATAACCACTACCTCCTTTAATCTCACGAATAGGGCCCTTTTTAACCATAGACACCAATTGAATTTTAGAACCTATCGCTTTGGGATTATTTTTTAATCCTTTAAGATGAATAATTAGCCCCCTCTTAGCATTACGGTTTTTATACAATTTACTTTGCCCGTTATTCTGTCCGACTAATAAATCGACTTTCCCATCACTGTTATAATCTGAAAAAGCAGCCCCTCGCTGATCCCCGGTAATGTCTAAACCGCTTTCCGACGAACTTAATGGCCTGAAATCGCCATTCCCTAGACCTTTAAGCAGTAACCCTCTCCCTGCATCAAGACGCGGAAAAGAAGGCCTAGTACCGAAAAAATTTTGCGCAAGAAAAACATCTTCGTATCCATCTCCATCAAAATCTGAAATTGTTATACCAAACACAGGAGAAAGTTGTGCGGCTGGAGGTAAATCTTTCATTTCAAACCTATCCCCTTTATTGAGATAAACTACCGATTCTAACTTCGTTATATTAATTTTTCTTAATTTATCTGACTGAGCACCGAGTAATTGATGCGTAGTGGCAGCTGAATAATCAGAGTATGTAGAGAACCGTTCTTGCAAGAACGGAATAGCACTTAATGTTTCGCGGTATGTTCTAATAGGGGCCAACTCACCAATATCTCTGGGATAATAAGACTCGAACACGTCATTAATTCCTCCGCCACTTAAGTCCCCTAGATGCCAAACTAAATCACTGTCACGGTAAATCTCATATTCAGAATTCCCTCCTAAATTACCACATATTAAATCAAGCCTACCATCGCCATTAAAGTCACCACTACTAACACTATTCCAAAACCCTATTGCTTTGTTTAATCCCAATTCCTTGGTTACGTTACTCAGTAAACCTTCTTTATTTTGGAAAATCAAAATTAGGCCAGGATCACATGAAACAACTAATTCCGGCAAATAATCCCCGAGGATATCTGTCCAAACTGCGCTACTAACAGAACCTATTTCAGATAAAACTCCTTGTTGATTCTTATTAACTTTAAATTCCCCATTTACATTTTCAAGTAACAGAGAGTCAACTGGGATTGGGTATGAGCCAGTCTTACACCTGCCGCCCACAAATATATCTAAGTCTCCATCCCCATCAAAATCCGCACTACAAAAAGTTGAATAAGCAATCTCTCCAGCATCAAGTAAACTTATTGGCTTAGATGAATTTTTTATATGTTTTTGAATGGATTTACCAATCGTTAATCCGTCTTCATAATTAGACTCAAGAGTAAGAAATTCTTTTTTATTAGAATCTATTTCTAATAAAGCAACCTGATCTCTTGTATTTAGTTTTCTAAGAGACATAGGTTCAACCTTTTCAAAACCTCCTTTCTTATCATTAAGATACAATCCAATCTTACCACCTCTGCCAGATGGGATAGCGATATCGTTATGGCCGTCATTATTCCAGTCCAACCAAGCTACCCCTGGGCCTTCTTGACTTAGCTTTTTAGGCAACAAAGACTGACGAGAATAATCATCATATGATTGATCCACATGATTATGTTCAATGATATGACTAACATCTTCGAAAAGCGGAATTGTAGCACTCCCGGTTATTTCCTTTTCAACTGAAGATCTTGATTCGTGTATTTCATAATGAGAGTTAGGAATAACATTATTAATATTGCTTTCTTTTCCGCTAATCCAGATTACTTTTATATTTTCAATCTTTTCTTTTGCGGCGAACGTTCTTCTGGCTTCATCCCCTGACAAATAACGTCCACCACAAACTATTTCCTGCGATTGGTTTAGGTTTTTAGATTCCACAATAATCCGAGCTCCTATTCCATGAGAATTTGGTTTAACCCCTTTAAGGGTTACAGTAACACGAGGGGCAATACTGTTGTTTCTATATAAACTAGCTGGTTGATTGAAATTATTAACAGCAATATCTAAATCACCATCGTTATCTAAATCAGCTAATGCCATTCCGTGAGAAATACCATTATTATTAAAACCCCAATCTTTACTGCATTCATTGAATTTCATGTTACCATTATTGCGAAATGCTAAGTTTCTTAAAACAAGCGGTTTGAACATAAAACGTAATTCAAGTAATTCCCGAGGACTTCTTTTTCTCATTTTCTTCAATCTCTCTCCTTCATTAGTAACATCCATATCCTGCATATCCAAAGGATGGCCGGTAGTAATCAAGAAATCCTCAAAACCATCTAAATCCACATCAATAAATACAGGTGACCACGACCACTCTGTTGCTGCTAATCCAGTATAGAATCCAATTTCAGCATATGACTTATTATCTTGATTTAGATAGACAGTATTATAGCTGTACTGAGGGCGGTCATCATATTTACCAAAATAAAGTTCAGGAGGCTTACGGTTGCTTAATTGCGTGTTACGAAGTTCGTGTTTACGGCTTAGCATATCGGCAACAATAAAATCATCTAGGCCATCACGATTAATATCAGAAAAATCCACACCCATTGAGAAATGACTGCTTTTTCGAATAGCCAAACGGTCAATCGCCTGGAAAACACCCTTCCCCTGATTAATCCAAACTCTGTCTGGAGATTCAAAATCATTACAAACGTATAAATCTGGACGTCCATCTTGATTCATATCGCGGAACATCGCTGACAGTCCCCAATCATAAAGCGGCTTATTAAACGGAATGCCATCTTCATTTAAAAATGAACCTTTAGTAAAAGAAACTGAAGTAAAACGCCCTTTACCGTCATTCAAAAAAAGGGCATCAGCTTGCCCGTTTTCAATTATTTTTCCATTTTCTTTTAATGTAAATCGACCAATAGAATTTGACTCTGCAAGAGACTTCCCGTTAACCGACACAACAACTGGTTTACCATCTATATTACGACCTTTTAATTTCGTGCCAGGTTCATCTCGAATAGTCGAAGTCCGGTAATTAGTTACATATAAATCGAGGTCTAAATCACCGTCAATATCGGCCAATGCCATAGACATTCCACCCCTCCTAAAATTAATAGGCCGAATAGCCCGAAACACACCCTCTCCAGTATTAAGCAAGACCCAGGTCCCCTGGCCAACCGAATTAACAACTAAATCTAAAAAACCATTTCCATTAACATCAGCAAAAACACAACCTGTTGAAGCTATATTACCACCCCTTACCTTAGCCTTAGAAGTTACATCTTCGAATTTCCAATTACCTAAGTTTCGGTAAAGCTTGTTTTCAGAATCAAGCCCACAGAAAAAAAGATCACACAATCCATCTCCGTCGTAATCACCAGCCGCCACACCTGAACCATTCAAGTAAATCTGATTAGTTGTATAACGTTCTTTCGAAAGAAGATTGGCAAACACAACACCCGTTTCATTTGTATTAACCTGGCTGAATCCCGTTTGCCCTCTTTTCGGTATATTAAGCTGCCTAAAATTAAAACCCTCGCCCTTCTGCCAAACTTCCGCTTCAACAGTCACGCAAAAGAATTTAAACCATACCAATAAAATTATAATAATTTTAATAAATGTGGCTTTTAAATTGCAGATATTGAGCACGTGCAAATATCGCTTGAATCCATAGCAGACCTCAAGCCCATACGGAATATATTTCAGTCCTTTTTATATTTAGAACGTATTTGCCTATAAGTATCGATAAAACCAGTACTTATATCATCATCGGGCGAAATAAAGGCGATGTGAGCCTGTGGCAAATTATAGAATGGAATAGTGGGATAACGATGATGAACAGAGTGATAACCTTCATTATGAGTAAAAAAATTAAGCACCTTTCCTATGTTAGAGCGAGAGCCCGTCCGAGTATTATAGTGCTCTTCAATTTCTGACCAATAATTAAGAATTGGATAAACCCATAGCAATGGAACAATCCAATATATTAAAAGATTATGCATTTGCCCAAAGCTCCAACAAATCACAACTAAAGGAACCCAAAACAAAACCAACTGCAGCCAACTTTTACGATCCAAGGCAGCGTTACCATGGCGCAAATAATGTAAAGTAGGAAAAAAGGTGAAAGGCTTTATAAACCATATAAAAAAAACATTTGGATTGCGATTTGCAAGTCCGTAAATCTTATAATCAGCCGTTGTTTGATCTTTATCGCTCATTAAGTGTTTATGATGATTCAAATGTTCAACTTGATAATCGCTCATAGTTTGTAAAAAAGGCCAAGCGTATAGAAACTGCAAATAATGATGAAGACGCCTAGACCGAAAAAGATTATAGTGTGAAGCCTCATGCAAAACAGCTTCTGCAAGAGAGAACTGAATCACACCTATTAACCAAACACATACCAACCAAGCCAACCAGTGATCTAGAGTCAAAGATATCGATACACTTCCAATAATAAATAGCCAATCACGAAACACTGCCCATAAACCAATGAATGTATTTCTCTCTACGAAGCTCTTAGGGGAAGCAGTTTGCAGAGGCTTATAAGATTCTTTTTCAGGTGTTTTCACTTTGCGTTTGTTCTCTCCACCAAAAGAGGAGCGGGGTTTTATCAAAAACTAATCAATGAATCAACGCTTTCGAATTAAATGGACTTCCTTTAATTCTATCGCTTCCCTCCCCGGAATCTCAAGAGCTCGTAACTTTAATTTTGTTAAACCTTTGTGAAGTGTTACTACCCCCAAATTCATAGTCCCCCAAACTCGTTCATAAACCTCTTTTCTATTTATGCGATCTGCACTTGGCAGCATTTCGCTTTTAAATGGTTTCGTTACGTTAAATTTTATGAATGAATTAGACACCTCAAGCCGAAGTTCACTTCCGACATCTTCCCTTTTACATGCATACTTGAGCAATATGTTGTACTCACCCTTTCGTATTACATTCAAGTTCCAATACGGATAAGCACTCGTGCTTATCCAGTTGTCCACCCAATCATTAGCCCAGCCTGCAGGACCATTATAACTTATACCATGTTGATTTGCGTTCGGTCGGACTGTTTCAGCTGGAAATAAATGGGCATAATGCCCTTCAAGAATTACCTTATCCCTTTCTTTGTGACCAACTTGAATTGAGACTGGATCAAACCCTTCTAATGTCACTTCCCGAAACCAATCTTTATATGCAATTTTAAATTCAGATAATTTATTTAAATTAATGCCTGCGAGATTCTTTTTTTGATCAGGATCATATTTCATATCATACAATTCCCACCCTCTGCGCTCATCTACAGCACGCCATCGTTTCGAGCGAATTGCTTTCTTTGAATCCTTCAGCTTAGTGCCTCCCCAGGCTGTGAACAGCAAGCGTTCCTCCCAGACTGTGTTTTTGTCATCAATTAAAGGAACTAGGCTTTTGCCATCTAGCGGCTTGGTTTGATAGTCAGTGATTCCACATAAGTCCATAATAGTAGGAAGCAAATCAATATGTGCTGCTAATGTACTAATTTTAGAATTGGGCTTGATCCTAGATGGATATCTTATAAACAAAGGCACTCTAACTCCTCCTTCATGAGCACTTCCCTTACGGCCTTTCATATTTGAGTTATAACGAAGGCCGTTAGGTCCATTGTCAGTCAGAAAAACAAAGATCGTGTCGTCATCTATTTCCAACTCCTTCAACTTAGCTAAAACCCTGCCCATATTATAATCTATATTTTCCACCATTGCATAAGCACAAGCTACTTTAGGGTCTTTAATTCCTCTATCTATGTACTTTTTGAAATAATTGTCTGGAACCTGCCATGGCGTATGCGGCGTATTATAAGGCAGATAGCAAAGAAATGGCTTGGACTTATTTTGCTCTATAAAGCTAATTGCAGCATCTGTTAAAGCATCAACCATATAACCCTTCGACAAAACACTCTTTCCATTATGATCAAGAGTCGTGTCAAAATAGTTATTCCAATGACCAGCACAGAATCCAAGAAACTCATCAAACCCCTGTCCATTTGGATGATGTGGATATTGCGAACCATTATGCCATTTACCAAACGCACCAGTCACATAACCATTTGATTTAAGCAATTCAGCTATTGTAACCTCATCATCACGCATAATCTCATATCCGCGAGTTACTCCATGAACACCTGTTCTAAGGTGGTACCTACCCGTTAACAGACTAGCTCGAGTTGGCGCACAAACAGGGCTTACGTAAAAACGATCAAAACGAACTCCCTCATTAGCTATTCGATCGTGAATCGGGGTGTCTATCAATTCATTTCCATGAGAATGAACATCACCAAACCCTTGATCATCTGTCATAACGATCACTACATTAGGCTGTTTAGCAAAAATGACCCCACTGACCGCAAGGCTAACAAAAAGTATAGGAACACTTGAAATTCGGATAAGAAAACTCACTTAAAGAAATAATGGATAACCGCCTAGGATTAGGCCAGAAAAATGGAGGATAATTGATGTTATAAATTCAACTTTACAATGAATATACAATACTCTTGCAAAATACCTTGTGATAACTCGATCCGTAGGGATAACGTCTTGAGGCCATCAAGGCGTTAGATCATGAGTAAGAAAATAAGATGGGGCATTCTAGGAACTGGGATGATAGCAAAAAAATTTGCTAAGGATCTTAAATCTACAGACTTAGGAGAACTGCATGCCACAGGATCAAGAAGCCAAGATACCGCAAATTTATTTTCATCTGAATTTGGAGGGAAAGCATTTAACTCATACGAATCATTAATTAACGACTCCGAAATCGACGCAATATACAATCCCCTTCCAAACGGCCTTCATGCCGAATGGTCTATAAAAGCAATGAATGCTGGCAAGCATGTGCTTTGCGAAAAGCCGATGGCTAGGAACATTTCTGAAGTTGAAGAAATGTTCAAAGTTTCAGAACAGACAGGAAAAGTACTCATTGAGGGGTTTATGTACAGAGCCCACCCTGCTATTCAAAAACTAATTGAAACAGTCCGCAACGGGACACTAGGGAAAGTAAAATTAATAAGATCCAATTTTTCATTTACACGCGAAGTAATGGATAGCGATGCTCGCTATAAAGCTGAACATGCAGGAGGCGGCTTAATGGACGTAGGTTGCTATTGTGTGAATTTAGCTAGAGCCATTATGGGTAAAGAACCTAGTGAAACTTCTTGCATTGCGCATATACACGATAAAGGTGTAGATGACTATGCTGCAGGACTTTTGAACTTCAACGGGGAGACATTAATGACTTTTACATGCGGAATGACTGTCATGAATAACTGGACTACATACATTTCAGGAGATGAAGGCGAAATCGAAATTGATGCTCCGTGGTTTTGTGATGGTACTTTTAAGTTAACCAAAGGTGAACAATCAGAAGTTATAGAGGCAAAAACAGACAAACCTATGTATGCACTTGAAGCTGAAGCATTCTCTAAAGCTGTTGCCGGTGGCGAACCCTGGATCACAAAAGAAGATACTTTGGGTAATATGCGAGTCTTGGATCAACTTCGCCATCAATCCGGTGTTCCTGTTCCAATTTAATCTAGTGATAAATCAACCCAACATTCTCTGGATTTGCACGGATCAACAGCGTTACGATACAATCAACGCTCTGGGAAACTCCCATATTAATACTCCTTGTATAAACTCGCTTGTTAAATCAGGAGTCTCGTTCGGGCAAGCCTATTCCCAGAGCCCAGTTTGCACCCCAAGCCGTGCTGCATTTTTAACAGGAAGATACCCCAGAACAACAAAATGCCGACAGAATGGGCAAGCTATGCCTCCAAATGAAAAGTTAATTAGTCGGCTTTTTGCTGATGCAGGTTACACTTGCGGGCTAGCCGGAAAACTTCATCTTGCAACATGCGCAAACGGAATTGTAGAAACACGTATAGACGATGGTTATGAAGTATTCCATTGGTCTCACCACCCTCAACCTGATTGGCCTGAAAACGCCTATACACAATGGCTAAAATCGAAAGGTACGTCATGGGAAGAACTGTATAGCGGCCCGTCAACAGATTACATTAAGCACGGCGTGCCTGAGGACTTCAACCAAACAACGTGGTGCGCAGAAAAAGCTATTGAGTTCATTGAAAGCCAAAAAGATAAACCTTGGTTCTTTAGCTACAACTGCTTCGCTCCCCATCACCCATTTGATCCTCCTGCAGAATTTTTATCCCGTTATAATCCTGATGATATGCCTCTACCCAAAACAAGGCCGGAGGAATTAAAAAACAAGACTACATTTCAGCAACTCGATGGTCAGTTTTCCCACAACGATCCAAATGGCTATGACATTGGGAAAATGAAAGATAGCGACAAACAGGGAATTACAGCTGCGTACTATGCAATGATTGAACTCATTGACAAACAGGTTGGCCGAATGGTCAGCGCACTTTAAGAGACAGGTCAACTGGAAGATACTATTGTTATTTTCATGTCTGACCATGGAGAAATGCTTGGAGATCACGGCTTTTATCTTAAAGGACCTCATTTTTACGATGAGGCAGTTCGTGTCCCATTGATTTTCTCCTGGAAAGATCGAATGCAAGCAGACCTAAGGGCTGACGGCATGACAGAACTAATCGATATCGCTCCCACACTACTGGAAGCAGCAGGCATAAATATTCCAGAATATGTACAAGGACGGTCTCTTCTTCCAATTCTACTCGGCCAAAGATCTGCAGATCAGCATCGTGATTATGTGTTCAGTGAATATTATAATGCTTGGACACATAAACATGCATATGGTTCCATGCTTCGCACACTAGAAGAAAAAATTGTCGTATACCATGGCACCGATCAAGGGGAAATTTACGACCTCAAGAATGATCCTGATGAATTTGAAAACCTTTGGAATGATTCATCACAAACCAGAAGGAAGACACGCTTAATGAAAGCATGTTTTGATGCCAGTGTATTCACAATGGATCCCAGCCCTCCTCGTCTTGGCCTATTTTAAATTATGAAATTCTGTTTAAATACCAGCACAATAAAACCACAATCATTAATTCGTAAAATCGAATTAGCAGGTCAAGCTGGTTACGATGGTGTTGAGTTGTGGGTAAATGATATATACGAGTATATAGGACAAGGAGGCGAAGTAAGGGATGTCGAGAAAGCCATATCAGACAACGGATTGATTGTCCCGAGCATGATAGCGATTCGCCAATGGGGAGATATGGATGGATGGGAATATCAATTAGTCAAAGATGAGGCTAAACGCCGATTTTCACTCTGTGCAAGGCTAGGATCACCATACATTGTAGCAACTCCACCATTGGAAAAAACTGATACTAAACACCTGCCAGAGCGCTATTCCGATTTACTACAAATAGGACGAGAAGAAGGGATAAGGCCAACTTTTGAATACATTAGCTTTTTTAAGTCTGTCTATCGATTGGCAGATGCATGGGATATTATTCAAAAAGCGGATGATCCTGATTCAAGTATAATTATAGACGCATTTCACAATTGGAACAGCAACTCTACACTTGATGACTTACGCCAAATCCCATTGGATAAAATAAGTCATTACCACATAGATGACGCAGCAAAAAACAAGCCGCCAAGATCTCAAAAAGATCCGGATCGAGTTATGATCGGCGAAGGCCAGATCGATCTTGCAGCGGAAATTGCCGTACTTAAGGAGCTGGGTTATGATAAGACAGTTAGCCTTGAGCTATTCAATTCTGAGCTCTGGGAACAAGACCCTCTCGATGTAATCTCTACTGGCTTGTCTCGTATGAAATCTCTGTTTGCTTAAAGTACAGGATTTGTATTACTTAAAGTAAAACAACATAAACACGGCACAAGCAGCTAGCAAACCTCCCCAAATCCGATCATCCTTTATCAGGCTTGACCCTTCAATCTGGCTGTTATCTTTTAATGAAGTAGATATAAACATGCTCCAAGTCCACAACGAGCCGAGGATTGCTGCAACTGTAGGTGATAATATTTCCTTCCACATTGTAAACCCGAGGATTGCATATATTACCAATGATATAAGGATTTTTAAAACAAGTGACCTCAAACTAGATTCAGTAAAAATATTCAACCCCACAAAAGTGAGCTTTGATTTTTCACTATCTACTTGAGTGAGTTTGCTAACGACTACATTAGCAACTACAGCACAT
>NYWG01000124.1 GCA_002684915.1 Verrucomicrobiales bacterium | reverse complement strand
TATCAGCTGATCCAAGACTGAAAAATAGCGTAATTCAGAGATTTGGCGAAATTGAAAACTGGGACGTGTCTCGTGTAACTAGTATGGAAAATTTGTTTTTCTTGGATCCCTACTGTAAGTTCAGAGAGCCAACATTTGGATCCTACCTTCTTCACGACCAGCCAGCGGCGGACTTCGACCGCACCCTTAAAAATTTTCGCACCTTTAACCAGCCGCTCAACAATTGGGACGTGTCGAAAGTGACAAATATGTCAGGGATGTTTAGTGGCGCAACATCTTTCAATCAGCCGCTCAACAATTGGAACGTGTCAAATGTGAGGCATATGCACGTGATGTTTTTAGACGCAACATCCTTCAATCAGCCCCTCGACGAATGGGACGTGTCCAAAGTGACGAATATGGAAGGTATGTTTCATAAGGCACAATCGTTCAACCAGCCGCTCAATAACTGGGACGTGGCCGAAGTGACGAACATAAGATCTCTGTTTTGTGACGCAACATCCTTCAATCAGCCGCTCAACAATTGGAACGTGTCAAAAGTGACGGATATGGATTTTATGTTTTCGCACGCAACTTCCTTTAACCAGTCGCTTAACGGTTGGAACGGGGCAAACGTGACGAGTACTTATTTTATGTTTGACTGCGCAAGATCGTTCAACCAGCCGCTCAACAATTGGAACGTGTCTAAAGTGACGGATATGGACGGTATGTTTAAAGGCGCAAGATCGTTCAACCAGCCGCTCAACAACTGGGACGTGTCTAAAGTGAGGTTTATGCAAGAAATGTTTTATAATGCAGAATCCTTCAACCAGTCGCTCAACGATTGGAACGTTTCAAATGTGAAGAATATGGACGGAATGTTTAACGGCGCACGATCCTTCAACCAGCCGCTTAACAATTGGAACGTGTCCAATGTCACGAATATGTTTTTTATGTTTTGTAGCGCAAGATCCTTCAACCAGCCGCTCAACAATTGGGACGTGTCCAAAGTGGATAGTATGAGCTTTATGTTTTATCTAGCAAGCTCTTTCAACCAGCCCATTCAGAATTGGGACGTTTCAAACGTGACGGATATGCAAGAAATGTTTCGGGACGCAACATCTTTCAACCAGCCGCTCAACGATTGGAACGTGGCAAACGTGACGGATATGCAAGAAATGTTTCGGCACGCATCATCTTTCAACCAGCCGCTCAACAACTGGGACGTGTCTAAAGTGAGATATATGCAATCTATGTTTTATGCCGCAAGATCTTTCGACCAGCCTCTTGACAATTGGAACTTGCTTCATCGCGCAATCTCTTTGAACCAGACAATTAAGCTTAAGAGGCATGATGACATGGACAGTGAGTCAGACTCTGTTAGGTCCGATTCAGACTCTGATTTTTGAAGAAATCAATTCACTTCCCACCCCAGTCTAAAAACCCGTACTTTATTTTTTTTAAATTACCACGCCTCGTCGCGCTAATTCCAAAATCTAGAAAAACCCGCGCAACCAACGTGCGGGTTCCCGGGTTGGGGCCGTCTCAGCCACCAACACATCGCAAAATAAAATGAGTTCGTTATCTGGTGGCGACATGACCGAGGAACGAGCGAAAGAAATAGCTGAAGCGATGCCAAATGATATTTTAAGGACTTATGTTCTTCCCGTCGTAAGATATCCGTTGACAGACAACCTCATTCGCACAGCCGTCCAATTTTACTTATCAGCTGATCCAAGACTAAAAAATAGCGTTCTTCAGAGATTTGGCGAAATTGAAAACTGGGACGTGTCTCGTGTAACGTATATGAACGATTTGTTTCGTGGATCTGAGCTCAGGTTGGAACACGCCATCTACACCGCAAAAGGCGGCGGCCCACTTGCCGACCTTGTCCAACGTGCCGGCCTTGTCCAACGTCTTACCGAGACTACGTATGGGATGATTCATATTGATCCTAGACATTTCAACCAGCCACTCAATAAGTGGGACGTGTCCAACGTTAGGGATATGAATCATATGTTTAGTGGTGCAACATCCTTCAACCAGCCTCTCAACAATTGGAATGTTTCGAGGGTGAGGGATATGAGCCATATGTTTTGCGGCGCAGAATCATTCAACCAGCTGCTCAATAACTGGGCCGTGTCAAATGTGATGGATATGAGAGACATGTTTAGTAACGCAACATCCTTCAATCAACCGCTCAACGACTGGAACCTGTCCAATATCAGGAACATGGGCCATATGTTTTGCCGCGCAACATCCTTTAACCAACCTCTCAACAATTGGAACGTTTCTACTGTTTGGTATATGTCATGCATGTTTGTAGATGCAACTTCCTTTAATCAGCCGCTCACTAACTGGGACGTGGCCAATGTTGTGAATATGGAAGGTATGTTTCAAGGCGCAACATCCTTTAACCAACCTCTCAACAATTGGAACGTGTCTAATGTTATACGCATGTGCACAATGTTTGATAGGGCAATTTCTTTTAATCAGCCGCTCAACAATTGGGACGTGTCCAAAGTGAGACAAATGCAAACAATGTTTAGTTGCGCAACATCCTTTAATCAGCCGCTCAACAATTGGGACGTGTCCAAAGTCTTTTTAATGGAAAATATGTTTTCGGACGCAACGTCCTTCAATCAGTCTCTTAACAATTGGGACGTGTCTAATACACAAAGCATGAAAAACATGTTTTTTGGCGCAAAATCGTTCAACCAGCCTCTCAACAAATGGGACGTGTCTAAAGTAAAGAGTATGTATCATATGTTTTCGGACGCAGAATCTTTCAACCAGCCCCTCAACAATTGGGACGTGTCCAGCGTGACTCATATGAAAGGTATGTTTGCAAACGCAAAATCTTTCAACCAGCCGCTCAACAACTGGGACGTGTCAAATGTCTGTACTATCACATGGATGTTTGCAGACGCAAAATCTTTCAACCAGCCGCTTAACAATTGGAACCTGTCCAGTGTGAAGCAGTTGCGTGGTATATTTTGCGGGGCAACATCTTTCAACCAGACAAATTTTGGACTACGTCTCAACAGCTGGCATACGGATGCCGTGCCAACTCTACAAGTTTCCGAACCTTCCTATGTAAGCGGTGTAGATAGCGAAGTTGACATTGATTATGATAGCTACGATAGCGACGACGAACACGTTTCTATCAACAACGATTATTTTTTGCAAATAACACAACGTCGACTTGGCGGTGGCGGTGGTGGCGGCTTCTTTGCTGATGAAGACGAGGCTGCCACTGGGGGCGGCGCGACTCAGGCGCAAGATGATCAAGATCATGATATGGCCAGGGCAATGCAAGATCGTATAAATGTACAAGATGTTCGCAAGAAATTCAGACTCGGATACGATTAAGCCAGCCAGGCACGAGTACTCGCAATCACTGTGCTATAAATAGCGCGACGAGGCGTGGCGGGGTTGTAGGCAAACCCACCCCCCAACCTAAAAAACCCGTACTTTATTTTTTTTAAATTACCACGCCTTGTCGCGCTAATTCCAAAATCTAGAAAAACCCGCGCAACCAACGTGCGGGTTCCCGGGTTGGGGTCCTTTCAGCTACCAACACATCGCAAAAAGTGACGGTTTAAAAACCCGTACCATTTTTTGGACGTTTTAACACGCCTCGTCGTGCTAATTCCAAAATCGAGCAAAACCCGCGCAACCAACGTGCGGGTTCCTGGGTTGGGGTCCTCTCAGCCACCAACACATCACTCTATCGCCAAAAAGCAAGAAGTCAAAAAAAATGTCGAAGGTCATGGCCGGCAGAATTGCGAATACGCCAGAATTTGAAGCAGCCCTCAAAAGAAAGCAGGGTAATCTTCTTGATCCAGACGAAACTCAGTTAGAGCCGAAAAAGCCCAAAACAGACGTTGATCCAGACGAAACTCAGTTAGAGCCGAAAAAGCCCAAAACAGACGATTCGTCTGACGATGACGATGATGATCCTGTTGAAGAACTATCTGAATTAGATCAGAAATTGAATGCGTTGGCACACAAGTTGAATGCGGTCATCCCGCCCGATCACCAAATTGATCATCAGCAATTGATCAGTCTTTTGCATTTCAAGTACTTTACCATGCCAGTAAATGACAAAGACGGCAAAACGAATGTACATCTTACTAAATCTAAAGTGTATATGTTTTCGAAGTCGTATTTTGACTTGATGGCGCCGGCCTGGAAAACGCCTCTTAACGATCATCCTCGTTATGAAGAAGTTGTTAAGCTGTGCACCAAAAAGAATTTTTCGGGTAGAAAGTCCAAGTTTCAGGCTGTGAAAGACTGGTTGTCTATTCAGCCACCTAAGATTGATGAACGAGGGCAAGTGCCACAAGACATACAAAACCTGATTGGTGAAGCTTTATTTAAGAAGAAGACACATTCTTTTACTAGTCAGCTAGCTCTGCAAGTAGCGCAATGGCTCATGTGTCCTACGATGGATGAACAAGGGCAAATGCCAGAAAACATAAAAACCCTGATTGTCGAAGCTTGTTTCAAGAAGAGGAAGACAGAGAAGCCCACATCCAACCCGTCCAACCCGTCGTCGCCGTCACGTGTTGTTGCTCATGCTAAGTAAGGCTGCTGAACAACACTCAACACCCAACATACCGCCGAGCGGACTTGCACCACCCCCTGCCTGCCTGCCCACAGAGCGAGTTTCCCCATGCCTGCGCGCGCGCCCCATGCTTGTAAAAAAAATTTTAAAAAATTATTTTGGGGCGCGGCCGCGGCGCCGGGGGGGCGCGGCACTTTTTCCGCGCGCCGCTCTGGCCAATTCCCAATATCGTCAAAACCCGCACAAAAAACGTGCGGGTTACCGGGTGGGGCCGGTGCTGAGGCCCAACACATCACACGGCACGGCACGCACGGCAAAAAGCAACACGTCAAAAAAGTTTAAGTTTGTGTCACGACGGAGAAAAATATATTATTTTTTCCTCCCAGCGGATTTTTTGTTGCATCCAACACATCTATCTAAGCGCCGAAAAAAATGCCTACTCAAACAATTATTACAAAGCTGACAAAACGGCTTGGCCGCGATCCTACTGCTGACGAAATTGCCAAAGCCAAAAAGAAGGCGAAGAAAGAAAAAAAACGAATGGAACCTGAAGATTTTGAAAAGAAGTTTTTGGCCCTTGAAGAAACTAGGGAACGCATTCTTAAGCCGCCTGACGTGTATCTTGGACCAACCATAGAAAAAATGCAAAAAAAATCTGGAAACAAATATACAGAAAAAACTATATGGCAGCAAAAATGTCGAGCTTTTCTTCGTCTAAACGTCACGTCATTTATAAGGCAACATTTTGACGAGTTAGAAGTTTTAGCTTCTTCTGGAACCTCGCGACAACGTCACATTCATGATACATTTATGATTGATGCGTTTTTTGGAAAACAATTTCCAACTAGGCTTCCAATTTCCAAGCTAACGACAATTTTGGAAAAGTGTTTGAGACAGCAACTTGCGTACCCACACGCACAGCTCATTCACCGACGATTTTATGGCGGAATTGGTGGGTATAGACATCGCAGAGAGGTCAAATGTGCAATCATTACTTACGTATCATCCAAACTCTGGTTACATGAAGGAAACGACTTACGGATTGTTGGTCCTCTTGCAACTAAATTTTACAAATGTTATAACGAATGGAAAGAGATAGATCGATCGCCGACCACATTGTTTAAACAGTACGTCAAAAATTGCGAACAGTTACAACAAAATTACACGAAGGAAATCGCAAGTCTTGATGAAAAAATACTGAAATTAAAGAATAAATTTGTGAAGCAATTCAAGACTGGCGACATCATTTCTTTTGTTGAAAAGAAGTTAAAACGCTACGCAATCATTGAGCGAACGCAGGATACCTCAGTAATAATTTTGTACTATTTGAAAACTTGCGACGATGATACATTTCCATATACTTTTGAGACAATCAATAAATCCTTTCTTTCAGTTTTTGGCAAATGGGAATCTGGTTACTTGACGCGAATTTTTGACAAGAATAACAGTGTACAAAAAAAACAGATTGCAGAGCGCCAGTGGTCACATGATTTTGACTGGGATTGCGTTATTCCCAACGACATTGAATTTCAACGCAACGATTCCCTTGCACACGTTAAAGCGTCCGAACTTCCTCATTTCTCACCGCAAGGCTTTATTTGTGAAAGTAAACTTAGTGACTTGGTCAAAAAGCATCGCGCCTTTCTCGCTGTTACATCCTCAAATTGTGATATTTTGAAAGTACAAAATCCATTTTTTTTGTTTTTAAACGTGAGAAGGGTCGACAGTCTACCATCATTAAACACTGACGTTAATATTATTAACAAGTTAAAATTAATGCCACCCGAGATCATCAACGAAGTCGTCATGTATCATCATAATTATTTTGCTTGTTTGGATTATGACAACGATTACTACCGCGTCCACCCAGTTTTATCGACATTTCAGACCATGTATAACCAAAAGTTTGAGCCGACATACCCAGATGATCACACAAGTCCAGAGTGGCTTCTTCGGTCCTTTTTCTGTCCGGAATTGGGCCGTGTTGCATCTAGATGCGATTTGTTATATCTTGCCCATATGAAAGAAGGTTGCACTGATGCAGAATATAGTACTAAACTTTGCAATTTTTCGAACAGTGACGGCGTGAAAATTTATTTTCGGGGATCGATGCCAAGGCTGTTTTTTGATGACAATCGCTTACGCTCGGTAAGTGAAATGGCTTTCCAGTTCTTGCAAACCCTTTGCAAACATCACGTTAATTTTGTCTACAAAATCAATGGATGTGAATGCAAACGATCAGGTGTGCTGCAACGCATATTTTATGAGACGTCGTCGCTCACCGGTGATGCCGATGAACATCAATATAATTTAAGTTTGAAATTCCCCGAAGACTCTCTGATTTTCCATTTAGATCTATTTTCATTTGAGATACGCATTCCTCTTTTTGAAAAAGTTTGCGACAGTCCAAGCAAGGGTCCTGGTTGGGAATCTTTGATCACTGCTATAGATAATGTAATTCGTGCAGAACTTAAACAATTTTTTGACGTTGCCAAAAAGTTGTGCAATTTTTCTGTAAAAAAAACAGAAAATGAGAGGCATTTTCCCCCCGGCAGCGCCGCCGAGCGACGAGACCGACAAAGACTTCGACAAGGCCGACGTCGAGAGCCACGACAACAACCTTGATTGGTTCCAATGATTGGTTCGAACACTAAGGAAGACCCCCCCAACCTAAAAAACCCGTACTTTATTTTTTTTAAATTACCACGCCTCGTCGCCCTAATTCCAAAATCTAGAAAAACCCGCGCAACCAATGTGCGGGTTCCC
>NYWG01000123.1 GCA_002684915.1 Verrucomicrobiales bacterium | reverse complement strand
TTTTTTTAAGAAAAACTTTTTTTCCTTTTTTGTTTATTTCATCCGAAAAAGAACAGCTCCAGAGTGGTTTTATTATTGTATATCTTTTTGTTGGTAATCTTTCGTGTCTGGATGATCACGAGTTTTGATGGCGAGTTGATTTTTTTATTATTTCATCATAACACAATTTGAAATAATTGTTTTCTACTTAATATACCTTTTAAATAGATGAAAAAGTACAATTTAGATGACAATACTTTTAAATATAAAAATATCATGGTAAACGCTTTCTTTTAAAATTGTGTTTTCTAACCTGCTATGTTTGAAAAAAGGTCTTAATTGCATATTTGACGCATTCGGATACATTTGATATTACAATATTATGCTCTCTGGAAATAATTTTAAAGAATGAGTCTATATCGAAAAACCCATTTACTAGTTATTTCTTTTTATTTATCTTCAAAAAAATAAAGCCTAACATGATTTGAGAAAAGCATAGCTATATTATGATACCTTATAGTAAAACATAAAAACATGAATAATTAAATAATGTAATATTGAAAAAATTTCTCATTTGTTTTATAGAATGTTTTTCTTGTAAAATCTCGCAGGTCCATCTATTTTTTGTAGAATATATTTAAGTAATATTTCAATTTGCATGTTATAATTGAACGTGTGTTTATAAAAAAAACTTTTTTTAATTATTATCAAAGAAGTTATATGGACTTAATATCGCATCAAAAATATCGGTTAGAATACTTTCTGATCACATTTTATTAACTAACTTTTAGATTCATTGCCATTTGCTTTAGAGTTCGTTAGTATGAGTTATGATGTTATTTTTCTTATTGTTTAAGTCCTTCTTTTTAAATTGAGGTGATGTTATTAAATTTATCGGACTATTTTCCACTTGATTGCTAATTTGTTTGTCTGGTATAACATTAATTTAAGGAAATGCGATATTTCTTAAATTCATGTTACTACTTACATAGTTTATAAAATTAATAGATAAATATTTTTCAAAATAAATACTTTGTATAATATATTTAGTACATTTTTTAGGAAAACTGGAAATTCTGCAACCTTAAAACGAATACGTAAAATCATCATTGTCCGGTTAAAGGTGTAATGTGATCTCAATATTCTTTTTATGGATTACAGAATATGGTGTTGGTCTGTGGCGCTCCAGCTTGCTGCCGATCTGAACTGCCCAAATTTGCTAATTTTTATGACGACAATATTTTGCCCGCAAAAGGGTGTATTTCCTTACGTTTTAAGAGGATAAATACGTACATATCCTAACGTATTTATTTATTGAAGAAATAAATACACAAATTAGTTTTATTTTTTGCTTCTTATTTTTTGTTGTTATTTATGTATTAATATAGGAAATTGTTCATCCTCATTTAAAATGTAGAAAGAAACATCAGAGCGAACGAAATGTTGCTGTGACTGTTAATTGCAGAGAAGCCCTTACCCCCTGAAACAATTTGATGTAAACGGAGGAGGAGTTTTTCTGTGTTTCGCAGATTTTTGCAATTGTGCAAAATCCCGAAAAGGGGTGGGATTAGGCGCACCATAAAAATCTGGCAAGGACTAGTTTGTGTGAAGCTTTCTGTGAGAGATGGAACAAAGAAAGCATTTGGTCAAATTTTCATGCATTAAAATGTGCACCAAAATTAAAGGAAATCTTTTCCAAAAAGTTCAATGTCACAAATATCGTCAAAATTTGCAGTCACAATCTCTCTTTATTCCCCTCTTGAACATAAGCACTCACAGTGGTAATCCTTCCCAGAACGAAGTTCCATGGTGCCAGTTCGGGGAGCATCCTCGTATTGAACAACCCCAGAAATTTTGTTCAACCAAACATGACTTGAAATTTTTAAAACATTATTTGTTTCAAGATCCTGCCATGTCGGATTGGTTTCTGGTGTACCAGTAGATCCAAGAAATACTTTTATTATTGTCAAAACTAAATTGATCTTTTTATTAGCTTTGGTTGCTGCCCATTTAATCATGTCGTTACTAAATTGTTCAAATCTATTGTCTATCACCATTTGCCTATTAATCTTTTTATTTAAGGATAGTTCTGTGCTTTGATGGATTTTAGAGAAGTATTTCTTGGAAGATGATAAACACAACCAACAATCTTGGTACTTTGAGGTACCTCATGCAGCCAGACCACCAGAGACCCATCGGTACGTCAAACTGGGTTGAAGCTCTCCAAATACTTACACATTTAATTAAACTTACATACTAGATAACAAAAAATAGACATTTTGAATTTATAAGAATAATAAAAGTTAATATACAAATATTATGTTAAATACGTACAATGATTTATAGAGTAACAAAAAAGTTATTTGAGTAAAAAGGGAGTTTTCATAATTATTTTTTGATATGTGTTGTTGTTATTTAATATTATCTATAGAGGCAGGTGGTTGAGGCTTTACTTTTGTCTTGAAATAGCAATTAAAAGTTGACAATTGCTTTTTCACGATTTCTTTTATTTTGAAGGTTTATAAAATATTTCCTGCTAGGTATTGGTGGCAATTGTTTATCCATTTTAATCGTTAGATGCTATCTTAATCAATATAACAATAAAACTTAATTACGCTGAGAAAAACTGCTTCATGGCATCAGGGTGTTAATTGAAAAATCCATACTTATCCAACATTGTTTTGCCAATTCAATTCAGTTTGCCTGTAAAATAAAAATTAACACAAGATCTTGAAGACAAACCCAATTAGATATTGATAAAACTAACTGGTTTCATATGGATATTTTCGTGATGCTCATAGCAATTCTTTTAATATTTTTAAATTCACTGAGTAATTTTGGGGGAGGCTCAAAATTACTCCTGAGGTACTACAATTTTCACTTTGCATTTTCAGAATGGTGGATGGAAAATTATTCAGAGTAATCAAGGATTTTATTTATTTTTGTTGTAAAAAGAAAAACAATATTTGTTTGGCCTGATTACATTACATTTGTTGGAATTGTACTTTTGCGTTCTTCAAGTTTTGTTATCTTTTCATCTAACATGTTGTATTCAAGTATAATTTTATATCAACTTGATAGAGATCGGGCCAATCAACTATGTTCTTCCGTTTTATTTTTATTAGGGTGAGGTAATCTTGGTCTTATTAGAGATATAATTTTTTGAATGATCATTTTTTTCAACTGAATCATGATGATTTGTGATCTTTATATACATATAGTATATGATAAGATGGTTTTGATTTGAAAGATGAATTGTACAGAAATCTCTTAATAAGTTTTATTTGATTTATAAACCATGTAATATATGGTGGAAGTTGTTTTTGCATTAAGAGCAGAGTGATATACGTGTTCCTTCCATCCATATTTCTAGGATACGTGAGATGTTGCGCATTAGCTTAAATGTTTCGAGACTTATATGTTCGTTGGGATATGATCAAAAGTGATGGTATTTTTTATTTAGAATTGTTCATATATTGATATGGTGTATTATCAAATGTTTATCAGCAAAAGAAGTCATTTGGTTAAGTAAACCACAGTTATATTTACTGTCTCTATTTGCATTGATGTTCTTGCAATAAAACTAGTTTTGCTGAGATGTTGATGTAATTTATATTTTATTTTGTTAGTTTTTTTTATTAAAGCCATATTAAGAGTCAAAATACTAAAATATTATTAGGGTTTGATCAAGCTATCGAAACCACTTGTAATTGGTAGTGGAAATTCCTAATAGATGTTTAATGTAGATAACGTCGCCCAACGTTCATAACGTCATAAAAACGTTAGTAATAGAAATATGGAAGGACGAAAGACGAAGATAGAGAATGTTGATCTGTTCTTTGCATATACATTTTCATTTGAATTGTTAACTTTAGTAGCTTTTAATATAAGAACAACGCGAACCTGGTTCAAGTCATATGATTTCAAAATAAAAAGTATACGAATTAGCCTTTAGTATCGCGATTGTTCATTTAAAGGTAAAATTCATTTTTGTTGAGATCACCCTTACATTCTTCTGACAAATGTTTCCAAGAAATTAGATATTCGTAGAGGATATAAATTAAACAATACGCTAGTGAAATCAAGTACTGCAAACATTAGCTTTAAATATAACAATACTTTTATAGTCAACAAATATTAACTATATTTAAAGGATTTGATAACGTAAGTTATTATTTTAAAGTTATGGGGAAATAAACTTTTTGTCCAAATATACAGGATGTAAACAGATTCTGTGCCGCAACATATTTTAATAAGTAAAATATTTCATGTTAAATTTGTGGAATTTTGAATTTCTCCGGATATTTTTTAATACTTGAGTTCATATTAATAATTTTGAAAAAACATATTCTAAGTAGCTCCTGTTGCCGAATTGTACTTAGAGACATGTTAGGGTATTACATCATAATGATTTGATTAAACTATTCAAGACTAAATTGCACCAACTACAAAGTAATTGTCCAAAAAGTTGCCAATTAAGAATGAGCTTACACGTATGGTAATGTTGTGCTTTGGTGACGTATAAAATTAAGGGATATCATTGCTTTTTTGTTGTTCTTTTATATTTTACCAGACTTTGAATGTATAGTTTGCAACTCTCTTTTGTAAATGTCTTTTGAATCTTTTTATATTAGTAATAATTTAATAAATTAATTTTTGCTATTTTACGAGGAATATGCAAACACAGTTTATAAAAACAAAAACGCCATGTTTTGCATTGAAAGAAACTTTATGCACCAGGGAATAGGGATGAATGGGAAGGGGATTGCCAATCTTCTTCAACTCATATGGTTATTTAGAATTAAAGCTACAATCTTACAATAATGGTGTGATTTTCGTTAAATTCTTGCAGCAAAATATAGGCAATACTTCTACAATAATTTTGTCCAAATGCAACATGAAGGTATTTCGATAGTTAAACTTTGATGACGTCAAGTAACTGCTCGTAGTGATTTGATTATTTTCATAGATGATCTTATGTCTTTCGACAAACTCTATGATGCAAACCATATACTCACACCAACATACAAGATGATGATGTTCTGAGATCAAGATGGTCATTTAGTACCTTAGTTTAGTTGAAGTAGTCTGGACAACTTCTAGGCGATATCTTGGTTGCTATAACATTCTCGGTATTGTTTATGCTGTTCATGTTGCATTCATTGTTGAATATTTGGTTGCGATGGAAGAATTCTTCTTTTCCATTACCTTTTACATTTTCTTTTTATCCTCATGAGCTTTCTTAACGATGGCAAGTTTGGAATGAGGATCTGTTACAGGTAGATCAGAGTAAGGCGCGTCTCTTGTTCCATGTAGCATTAATGTCCATTCTTTAAGGAATCCGCGATTATGACGCTCAGCTCCATTAGCGAAGCGTGCCTCAAGAGACCATTTACCACGAGGATATTCAGCCCATGGGTGCGTGGTCATAAAGGGCCATTTTGTAAATCCGTCATGGGAGTCTTCATCATTTGGTCTTGATGAAAGGATCATAGATCGAGTGCCCATAGGAGATCTTAAAAATAATTCTACGTCGCCTCTTCTTGTTGAGTTCAAGGTGATTACAGCTTGAACATGCTCCAAGTAGTTTACTTCTGTATCAGTTCCAGCACAAGATGTAGTTTCAATTGTCAAGAACAACGACTTGCCTGATGGGATTTCTCTGATAGTTCCGTCAGTTGCTCCTGCTTCGCAATGATATCTTGCAGGCACTGTTTTCCATTGTTTTGCTAAGGCAACCATTGCTCCAGCATCTAAA
>NYWG01000122.1 GCA_002684915.1 Verrucomicrobiales bacterium | reverse complement strand
ATATCTTCTGCTCTTTTTTTGTTGTTTTCTTCCACTTCCTATTGGTATTGAACTAGTTAAGATTAATCTAGTCGAGTTTTGTTTCCTTAAAACAAATATTTATATAGAATAGTTACTCTTTTGAGCTTTGAAAAATATTGTTTATTTTGACCTAGAGACAATGCGAGCCGCTGATGAAGTCGGAGGCTGGAAGCATATTGATAAAATGGGCATGAGCATTGGTGTGACTTACAGTACAGCCAGTGGACAATACTCTATATTCCAGGAATCAGAAGTGAACGATCTTATTGAAGAGCTACAAAGAGCAGACTTAGTCGTGGGATTTAATCATATTCGATTCGATTACGAAGTTCTTCATGGCTATACACCACTGGACTTAACTCAATTACCTTCTCTTGATTTAATGGTCGATCTACAAAAGAAACTGTCTCACCGACTCAAGTTAGACTCTATTGCAAACGCTACTTTTGGCGCAGAAAAAATCGCGGATGGACTACAAGCACTTAAATGGTACAAGCAAGGCAAGCTAATGGAAATAGCAGAATATTGCTGTTATGATGTAAAAATAACTAAAATGGTACATGAATACGGAATAGAGAACGGATGCGTGTTTTATAACAATCGCTTTGGCAAAATCCTAAATGTAGAAGTAGACTGGAACGCTAGCTAAAACACCTACTGCAACGACTGATACACCTCAAGAACCCGTTTCAAATCTATCCCTTCTGGCTTATTTTGGAGCAACCATTCTAAATCCTGTTTGGCAGCATTGAACTTACGACTTTGAATAAGCAGTACTGCTCGAGACCAACGATCAAAAGCAGAATCCGGTTTAAGAGACACCATGGGATCAACATAACGCAATAAATCCAAAGGGGCGTCTTTCGATTGGGCTACGCCCATCAAATTGCGAAGTATACGAAGTACAATCTCGCGCTTAGTCGATACCGGAAGCTGATCCCCCCCAATATTTCGACCACTATTGACTCTCACCAGCTCTTCCACTTCTGGAACAGACAACAACTTACCTCCGCTAAATGGATCGATAAACTGCTCTTGATTATCATATAAATGCTTAACTAGAAAATGGCCTGGAGCTCCAACACCAACAACTCCATCAACTCCACATCGACGAGCTAATTCCATAACAAGCACAGACAATGTAATCGGCAGCCCTTCCCTATCATCGAGCACTCTATCCATATAACTGTTGGCTTTGTTGTAATAATCCTGACGGCTCCCGTGAAATCCGTTTTCATCAAATAAATAAACTAGTATCTTTTTTAGTTTATTAGAGGCAATATCATCAGGCTTAAATTGCTCTTTAATCTCATTCTTCATGGTTTTGAGCTGCCGCTGATAGTATTCAATATCGATATCAGCATTATCAATCTTTGCAATTAACAAGCATGCCTTAAAAAGATCTATTTCTTTTTCGTCTTTATTAAAAAGAGCCACTATCTGATCCGAAACTAAACGCCTTTGTAGAAGCTTGGCAGCCTTTCGTAATTGGGTTGCCTGCCTACCTAAGCGTTCAGCCTCAGCGCTCAAATGCCTTAAAGCCTGATTGGGAACCTTACTAGCTCTAGTAATAATTGGCTCTGTAAAATCCCCTATATTTATTGATTCATCGATTAGCGCTTGACCAAGAGACGGTGCTATTGCATCTGATTTATCTTTAACTGTCCTTCCCAATTGAAAATTACGAAAACTTGCAACGGTATTTCTAAATTTTACTAATCCTACCTGACCTCCACTTAACTGACGATCCCCAGACTCGAACACTAGATAACTATTCACATAACAGTAAAAGCGACTACCATCATGCCGCAGCTTAAGTACATTCCAATCACCCGGCAAATAATACTTAGTAATGCGCTGATCAAGTATCGACCAAGAAAAAACATCTGGCCCATCAAAACGAGTCAATCTCATCTGACCTGCACTAGGATAAAAACCATAATGCTTATCACCGCCATCTGCAGCCCACACTAATCCTGCGGCTCCCGATTCATCGTTAAGCTTAACTTCTACTGTTAATTCAAAAGAGGTATCAGGAACATCTAAGGTAGAAAGGCACAAGGCCCTCCCTCCAAAACTGTCACCAGGATCACGAACATTTATTCCCCCTCCCTTTCGCCTCCAGTCGCCTCCATAAAGGGTCGTCCATTCCTTTGGATTTAATTGCCCAATAGTCATCCACCGTTCAATTGGCACCGGATTCGGTCTATCTAATAGCGGAATCAAAAAATTTGATGGCACAGCAAACCCAAGATTGTCTGTGATTAACGATTTCATGGTAATAACACCATGGACGCGACCATATAAATCAAGTACGGGCCCCCCACTATTTCCAGGCTCAATTGGTAGTGCAAGTTGAAGTAATTCAATACTTTCCAGCGTGCGGCGAGCCGAAAGCACACCTTGAACAAAGCTGAAATCCAATCCATGCGGCGTTCCCATCGCTACAATAGGAGTTCCTTGACTTAGATTGGAAGAATCACCAATCGGCAAGGGTTTTAGCCCAATTTTATTTACACGTAAAACAGCTAAGTCCAAAGTACGATCCCAAGCATGCACCCCCTTAACTTCTAATTCTTCACCATTGACTAAGCGTATACGAACAGGGCGCCCTTCACCTATAACGTGTAAACTAGTTACTATCAGCCCGTCAGAGGAAACTACAAATCCAGTACCAACACCTTCCTCACTATCATCTCGGTCAAACTGAGTTAGGACAACTATCGATTCGCGAATCTGCTTTGCTAAATTGCCAGCATCAAGCGCCTCTGAAGAAGGTAGATCTTGAGCGAATATAAATTCAAACGAAATAAACAGGCCGATCATTATCAATGCCCTGAAAAATCTCATGCAGAAATTATATCAGGTATATCCTTTACCGCACGGATTTTCGATTCCTCGACAGTAAAGACTTACTTCGGTAAAAATGTCCGACCCGAAATTATATGATTAATCGAATTCTCTTAACTAAACCAAGCCGAGTAATACTCTGCATGATAGGATGCATAATTACCACAACAGCATTGGCCGATAATCGACCTAATATAATTATAGCCATGGCAGACGATATGGGCTGGAGCGATATCGGTTGTTACGGGGGTGAAATTAATACTCCAAACCTCGACAAACTCGCTTCGAATGGAGTTCGTTTCACACAGTTTTACAACACAGGACGCTGTTGCCCAACTCGTGCAACACTGCTTACTGGAACATATGCCCATCAAGCAGGAATCGGCCACATGATGGGAGATCGAAATTTACCTGGCTACAAAGGCGATCTAAACAAAAATGTTCGAACAATCGCGGAGGTTCTAAAAGACTCAGGATATGCAACATACATGGCTGGAAAGTGGCACGTTACACCTCATATAAAACCAGATGGACCTAAATACAATTGGCCACGACAAAGAGGGTTTGATCGTTTTTACGGAACTATTCATGGAGCGGGTAGCTTCTTTGATCCCAATTCACTAACTCGTGAAAACACTCAAATCTCTCCTCTGACAGACAAAGCTTACCAACCAAAAAACGGGCCATACTATTACACCGACGCAATTAATGACCACGCCGCGCGTTACATCCATGAGCATAAAAGTAAAGATCAACCATTTTTTATTTACGTCGCCCACACCGCACCCCATTGGCCAATGCATGCCCTGCCGGAAGACATCGCCAAGTATAAAGGGAAATACGACAAAGGGTGGGATAACATTCGCAATACTCGCTACAAACGACAACTTAATATGGGTCTGATTGAATCGAAATGGAAAATGTCCCAACGAGATCCAAAAGCTCCCGCTTGGAAAAACACAAAAAACAAGAAATGGGAAATTGCACTAATGGAAGTTTACGCTGCAATGGTCGACAGGATGGATCAAGGTATAGGCAATATTGTAAAGGCACTGGAAGATACCGGCCAACTGGATAACACATTGATACTCTTTTTAGCAGACAACGGAGGCTGTGCAGAGAATATGGGACGCCAAAAGGAACTTCGATACAAAGACACCAACCCAAACAAGATAATACCGATGGCTAAGAACGCACTTCAAACTGAGATGATCCCAAAACGGACCCGAGATGGACGAGTCGTCCGCCAAGGCACATCAGTAATGCCCGGAGATGACACATACCACGGCTATGGTTTGGCATGGGCAAACGCCAGTAATACCCCGTTTCGCGAATATAAACACTGGGTACATGAAGGCGGGATTAGTTCCCCTCTAATCGCTCATTGGCCGAAAGGGATCAACAAAAAGCGAAACGGAAAACTCGAAAGTCAACCCGGACACCTCATCGACCTCATGGCGACCTGCGTCGACTTAGCAAAAACTGATTATCCAAAAAAAGTCGATAATGTAGATATAGTTCCACTACAAGGCATCTCACTCGTCCGCGCATTTAACGGCCAGAAAATTCACCGTAAAAAGCCAATCTACTGGGAACACGAAGGAAACCGCGCAATGAGAGACGGCAAGTGGAAATTAGTGGCCAAAGGATCCAACAGTCCATGGGAACTATATAACATTGAAGCCGACCGAACCGAACTAAACAATATAGCTGAAAAACATCCCAAGCGACTCAAACAAATGGCCAATGACTGGGAGGAGTGGGCCGTAGCCTCCTTAGCCAAGCCTTGGCCGTGGAAAAACAAATAACAATTAATGATTCGATAAGGCTGATGGCAACCCAATCTAAACCTTTATCCAACGGCGTGTTTCGGCGGACTTCTCTACAGATTCAAGCACCTGTTGATTTTTCAAACCGTCCTCAAACGTCGGCTGAACAGATTTACCACCGGCCACTGCGTTAACGAAGTCGGCAATTGTGTGAACAAATGTGTGTTCGTAGCCAATTATATGGCCGGGCGGCCACCATTGCCCAACGTAGGGGTGAACACCATCCTGCTGTGTAACAATTATGTCTGAAAAACCCTGCCTATCTAAAGGAGCCGTGTTGTCAAAATATTTTAATCGGTTCAAGTCTTCTAGGTTAAACTCTAGCGAACCATCAGATCCGTTAATTTCGATGTGAATATGGTTTTTACGGCCAGTCGCATAACGAGTTGCTTCAAGATTAGCCAAAGCTCCGTTTTTAAATCGGCCAATGCACTGCGCCGCATCATCCACAGATACGCGTCCCATTTTTTTTGGATTATCCGGCAATGGGCGCTGTTTAATAAATGTGTGCATCTGCCCACTGACTTCCTCAAACTCACCAACAAGATAACGACCTAAATCGATGATATGCGCGTTGATATCACCATGAGCACCACTGCCGGCGTATTGTTTTTGCATCCGCCAAAGACGCGGCACCTTCGAATCTACAAGCCAACTTTGTGCATAACGAGCATGATAATGGCGTATCTTTCCAAGTGCTCCTTGTTCTATCATTTTCTTAGCTTGGGCAATCGCAGGAATACGGCGGTAATTATGGCAGATCATGTGAGTAACCTTGGCCTTTTTAACGGCCTTCAGCATCTGCCTACATTCCTTCACATTCATCGCCAAGGGTTTTTCGCAAAGAATATGTTTTCCGGCCTTGGCCGCTGCGATCGCAATCTCGGCATGAGAATCATTTGGCGTATTGATGTCGATGACATCAATCTCGGGATTCGCGACAACTTTTCGCCAATCCGTTACCGCATGATCCCATCCGTATTGTTTTCGTGCCTTCTCGACAGCAGAAGCATTTCGGCCACAAATTGTATGCAACCGAACGTCGGACTTCATATCGAAAAAACGAGGTGCCTGACGCCATCCATTACTGTGCGCCTTGCCCATGAAAAGATAGCCAATAAGACCAATGTTTAATGTCTTCTTTGGCATAAGAGAAAAGAACCCCAGAAAAAAGAGCTTCTAAAATTAAGCTGTTCAGCTGGCATCAGGAAATAGAACCGGCTGACCTGTCATTGCCGATTCATAAGTGGCATCAATTATTTTCATTAATGTCAACGCTTGATCGGGAGTATTCAATGGCGTTTCGGCCCCTTGAATAGTAAGTATGAAATTTTGCGCCGCTCTAATTCTGCCCATATCCTCATTAGGCTCTGTTATAATAGAACGATTAACTGAACGTCCATTTTCTTGAACATATAATTCGCAATCATCTATTGCTGTTTCGTCTAATCCATCAACATTAAATAAACGACGAATCATTCCGCCAGCTTTTTGCCCCTGAAAAGTAACTGAAACCTCCTCTCTCTTATTCATCTCCGCCCAAGAGACTTGATACGATAGCACTTGCCCGGTAGTAAAACGAATAAAGCCGTGAGCTGCACTTTCAACATCGGTTACACCGTCTGCAACATCTGGAATACCCCATGGCCCTTTGAATCCTTTATTTTCAATAAAATCATTGAAAGTTTGAGCGAGAACAGTTTGAGGATCGGGATACCCCATATAAAAAAGACTAAGATCAATCATATGAAGTAAATCAATAACTGGACCACCTCCAGATAGCTCCTTATTAGTAAACCACCCACCGAAACCAGGAATCCCTGTCCTCCGAATCCATTTAGCCTGCGCAGAATTAATCACTCCAACATCACCCGCATTAACATAATCCATTAGCGCATAAGACTCAGGACGCGCTCTATTATTAAAATTAAACATTAGAACCTTACCGGCAGCCTCTGATGATTCTTTCATCTCAGCGACTTCTAAAGAGTTTAGGGCTGGAGGCTTTTCACAGAACACATGCTTACCAGCCTGAAGCAACTGAATAGCCAAAGGCTTATGAAAACGATTGGGAGTGATTACACTTACAGCATCAAGCTCCGGTAACTTTTGAAGCATATCGGCAACATCATTAAAAACATTATCAATATTTAAATCCGCAGCTGCACTGCTAGCAGCCGCTTTGTTGACGTCACAAATAGCAACAATTTCGGCACCCGCTGCACGGAATCCTGCAGCGTGATACTGCAACATCCCTCCTGCCCCTATAATTCCTACTTTAGTAGACATAGTGTTATACACGTGGGAATTTCACCCATTTTTCTTTTGACTTCGAACTTTTTACAACAGTCTCAACGAACGCCATACCAATGATGCCATCTCTGATATCCGGAAAATCATAACCTTTTTTTCGAGGGTACTTTCCTGACAGCTCATCCCGTATCGCCTCTGCAGCCGCATTATAAACATTAGCAAATGCTTCTATAAAGCCTTCGGGATGACCGAAGGGGATTCGAGTATTGGCAGCTGCCGCGCCACCAACATAAGAATTCCCCCGACGATAAATTTGCCGAGGAGCACGTGCATCTTTAACAATTAACTCATTAGGATGTTCCTGATACCACTCAAGCGATTTCTTTGTGCCATACACTCGAATATTTAAATTATTCTCATCACCATTGGAAACTTGAGATGCATAAATTATACCTCGCGCGCCACCTTTAAATTTAACAAGAAGATTACCATCATCATCTAATGTGCGTCCGGGAATATTCACACTAAGATCTGCACAAAGGCTATCAATCTCCAAGCCCGTAATATAATGAACTAAATTTTCGGCGTGTGTACCGATATCACCCATGCAATTAGAAATACCCGCAACTTTTGGGTTCGCTCGCCAGTTAGCAATTGACTTATCTTCCCCTGTGAGTGATGTAATCGCATATCCCTGTGGGTATTCACAAACAACCTTTATAACCTTTCCTAAATCTCCCTTAGCCACCATTTCTTTAGCAAGTTTAACCATTGGATATCCGGTATAGTTGTGAGTTAAAGCAAAAACCTTTTTCGACTTCTTGATTATTTTCCGTAATTCTCGAGCCTCCGCCAAATCGTATGTAACTGGTTTATCACAAATCACATTAAAACCAGCCTGAAGAAAGGTTTTTGCAACGTCAAAGTGCAGATAGTTTTGAACCACAACACTAACAAAATCTATCCTCTGATCAGCTGGCAAAGCTGCCTCAGATGCTGCCATCTCCTGATAACTTCCATAAACACGAGATGGATCAAGGTGAAAATCTTTACCGGATTGTTTTGATTTTTTTGCATCTGAAGAGAACGCACCAGCCACTAGTTCAATTTGACCGTCTAAATTGGCCGCATTTCGATGCACAGAACCAATAAAGGCACCCCTGCCCCCGCCGACCATTCCAAAACGAAGTTTTCTTTTCATCTCTTAATAAATACTAAATACCGGTTGTAAATTAGGAAAGTTGATTGCCTAAAAAAGAAGCGGGTTTATAGTGGGCGTCGAGTAACAAGTCAACGCGTGACTTACCAGCACAAAGAAGATCTGGGCTCATCAAATTCAAATAATTTATGAGTTTCACAGCCAACGAAATAGCCGAAAAAGTTGACGGAGAAGTTGTTGGCAACCAAGCGACCACTATTAGTGGATTTGGAAAGGCAGATTCGGCCAAGATTGGAGATTTAACTTTTGCAGAGAATGAAGCTTTTTTCACAATTGCAGATAAAAGCCAAGCAAGTGCCATTCTAGCTCCAGCGGGATTTCATTCGAATAATAAAACCGTTATTCAAGTAAAAGACGCTCGGGTTGCTTTTGCTCGAGTATTACCACTCTTTTTCAAAGAAGACTCTTTTAAACCTGCAATTCATCCTACAGCAATTGTTGCAGATTCCGCCAAGATTTCGGACACAGCATATATAGGAGCAAATTGCATTATTGATGAAGGATCAACAATAGGAAGCAGTTCTGTAATCCAAGCAAATTGTACCATTGGCGAAAACTCTAATATCGGTGAGAACGTTAGACTTTTCCCGAGTGTAAACATTTATCACGGTTGCAACCTAGGCAACAACATCAGAGTGCACTCAGGCACAACGATTGGATCAGATGGTTTCGGATATGTTTTCGACAAAGACCATCACCGCAAAGTACTACAGATCGGAGGAGTAAGCATAGAAGACGATGTTGAAATTGGGGCTAACTGCACAATCGATCGCGGCGCACTCGGAGACACTGTCATTGGACGAGGCACCAAGATTGATAATCTTGTTCAAGTTGGTCACAATGTTGTCATCGGCGAGCACTGCATAATTGTTGCGCAAAATGCAATAGGTGGAAGTAGTGATATCGGGGCCTTCTCTGTCCTCGCAGGACAGGTAGGAGTAGCTGGCCATTTAAAAATAGGTCCTAAAAGTATTATCGCAGCGAAATCCGGCGTCATAACAGACCTTGATGGTGACAATCAATACATGGGGTTCCCGGCAATTCTCGCACAAGAAGCAAAACGCCAAATAGTCGCCACTAAAAACCTCCCCAAACTAAGCAAACGCGTCACAAAGATTGAGAAAATAATTAAAGATCATAACTCTCCAACAAACAACTAAAACCAACTTTATTGTT
>NYWG01000121.1 GCA_002684915.1 Verrucomicrobiales bacterium | reverse complement strand
GACTATGTCTTAAATAGGACGGCTTCGTCGTTTCCTATCTTAAATCAAGACTCGAGTCTATCACACTACCAAAAATTCACGTTTACTGTTGTATCACAGAATGGAGCTGTGCGGCTTCAACCTCAAGCGACATATCTTGATTCTGTCGGCACGTCTCTATTAGCTGACATTGATTTGACTACACCTGCGCTTGACTCGTCCAGTGCAATAAGTCTTATTGATTCGGCTTATATTAACGCCAGAGTATCGGCTACAGATTCTGCTGCTGTTATTTCTATCATAACTGGCACTGTAAATAACGCTTACGTCCAGTCTAGACAAAAGATATTCATTGACTCTGCGTTATCAGAATATCGATTTATGGACTCTGGCGAAGTAATAAGTTTAGTTGACAGCGCTTACATAACTGCAAGAACTCCACCGAGCACAGATTCTGCTGCGACTATCGCCTTAATTACTTCGACCGTTGATAGTGCATATGTTACACTAAGAGCGCCGGCTGGTGGCGGTGGTGGTGGTGGAAGTAGCGCTGTCAATCAAATCAAAGTTAATTCATACACCGGTGATAGTAGTACTGTTTCATTTACTCTGTCAGAAGCTCCAGCTTCCGGTTCAGAAAATTCAGTAATTGTTACGATCAACGGTGTAGCGCAACACGTTAATAGTTATTCATTATCAGGATCGAATATCATTCTTGATTCTGCACCAGAAACTGGTGATGAAATTGAAATGAGAGTTCATAGCGATGTTATTGCTCAGAACTTAATATCAGCAGTAGACTCAGATTTTACTACAACAACAGCAAATCAGATTGTTGATACATTTACTAAAACTTTGTATAGAACTACGAAATATATCGCGCAGATTGAGCATGATTCTAATAATAAATACCATAGTGAAGAGATATTACTTACACACAATGGAACTACAGTTGCTATGACTACGTATGCTCAACTGTTGCTTGATTCTAATTTAGGTTCATTTGATGCAGATATTAGTGGAAGTTTAGTAAGATTAAAATTCACACCGACTTATACAAATACTAGTGTAAAGCTTAGAGCAATTAGGACTAGCGCATAATGGCAACAAAAATTAAAGGTGGAAATATAAGTGTACCGGCTATTGATGAGCTTGAGAATAATTTAGAAGCTCGTATATCTAAGCCCGGCAACTTAAAGATTAGAAGAGCAATTACAAATCTAGTTGACTCTGATTATGTCGGTGCAAGGTCTTCAGGAGGTGGCGGTGCGGATTCTGCTTCAGTAATAGGAATTGTGGATAGCCGATTTAAGTTTAATCCTAACTCGGTTTCTTCTAATGTGACGGTAGACTCAAACGAAAACGCTATGGTCGTAGGACCAATTGATGTAGATTCTGGCGTAACAATAACAATCAATGGAACGTTTATGGTATTCTAATGACTAGTGCAATTAGCGTAAAAAAGATAAAACACCTCAATGGCACAAACGCTCTGACAGTTAATACTGCTGGAGTGATTACACTTGATCAAAAGCTCGTATCAGCATCTACGGATTCTTCTACATTTGCTGGTAAGATTATGGCAAATGCTGGCATTACGGCTTACGGCAGTCAGGCAAAGGGTGAAGCTGCACCATTAATGCTTGTTGATAACCTGAATCAGCGAGTAAGCATTGGCATGTCTAACGCTGGTCACACGAATATTTCAAATTACAATAATGGTGATGTATATTTTATGACTGACAGCGGCAATGTCAATCTTAGATTATATCACACAGGTCTATTACATGGTACTAGTGAAGGTGGATCATATGGCAGGGTTAACTTTACACAAGGTAGTATCAAATCTTGGAGCAGTGTTAATCAAACTGGTACTCAGGCCATTGAAGATAGCTATAATGTAAGTAGCATAAGTGATGGTGGTACAGGAATAACAACTAATAGTTTTACTAATAATATGAATAATGCAAATTATTCGGTTACATTGGCTCAGCAAGACGGCGGTGCTTACAACGATGCTGCTTCTACACACACCGATAATGCTGATCCATATAGCACATCGCAGATTGGTTATTACTGTCACTTTGCCACAGCACCTAATGATGCAAATACAGCATGGTGCCAGGTTGCAGGAGATTTAGCATGAGTACAATTGGTGTAAAAAAATTACAGTATCCTGATGGTGGTGTTGCATCCATTACTCTTGATAGTAGTGGAGCTATTACATTTGGCGGGCAGTTAAGCGGTACGATTACTGCTGACACTATTACTGCTGGTAAATTTTCGACAATCAATACAAAGACAACTGTGACTGAACCAATTCAAGTAACAGCAAAGAATATTACAGCAAACGTAACAATAGATAGTAATTCAAATGCATTGATGATTGGACCTATGACTGTAGATTCCGGTGTAATATTGACAGTATTAAGCGGAGGCACCTTGACAACGATATGAGTACACTAAGAGCAAATTCTATTGAACACACCAATGGTGGACCTATTGCGTTCACAAAGCAGGCGGCTTTAAAAATGTTTTCTGAAGTTGACCAAGATTCGACAGGACACCCGTCCGTTTCGAGTTTTAATCAATCTTCTACGACAGATGTTAATACGGGTCAAACACAAAAGTTTTTTACTAATAATATGAGTGGTGCTGATTATGCAGTTGCGGGTTCGGGCCAGCCTCAAAGTGAAAGCGGTGGTACCTATGGCGTAGAAGGAAGAGCATCCACTGCTCAGGTGCATACTAGTACATCTTTTAGTATCAACTGTCGGGTCATGAATACTAATACTAATAGAGATCTAAATTTTGCAGCAAGTATGGTTGCAGGAGATTTGGCATGAGTGAGATAAAAACAGATAAGCTAACCGGCTATTCAAATAAGAATACAGTTACTGTTGAGGATGGCGCAACGACCATGACAATTCGTCAAGGCCTTGCAAAGATGTATGCTACTGCAGATACCGATACCGGAAATGACATTTATGGTTCACTAAACATTTCTTCACTTGAAGATAACGCGGTTGGTTACCACCGGTTTAATACAACAAATGCATTTGCTAATACTATTTGGTCGGCGCAGGCCTGTGGCACCGGTGGAGGTACAAGTTCTGGTTATGCATCATTGGATAGTCTTGAGTGGGGTGGTAGCGGTGCTAATCCGGGTAGAAGCACAACAAAAGTCTCAACTAGAGCCTGTAATGGCAGCAGTGCGAATGACGACCATCATGATTTGAATATCGCTGGATGGGGTGACTTAGCATGAGTTATGGTAAGATCAGAGCTAACTTCATTGAGCATAATTCTGCAGGTTCTGTTCCGACAGAGTACGTTGTTGAAGGCACTGTTAAAGCAAAAGTAGCTGCTGATCCTGCTGCAAGTATATATTCGAATTCATCAATTAATATTACTAGCGGAGTAGATGAAGGAACTGGAGACTACAAGTATAATTTAACAAACAACTTGGCAAGAAACGTAGCTCAAGAATATTGTTCAGGAACTGCTATGGGCAACTCCGCGTGTGTTCGAATAAAAACAGCCGAGTCATCTACATCGGTTATGGATATTGAATCTATGAACAGCAGTTTTAGTACAGTTGACGCGGCGCATGCAATGGGATGCTGGGGAGATTTAGCATGAAATTAAGTGACTATAAATTATTCGATAGATTATGTTGGGCCAAAGAAAACCTTGAGCCCGTTCAGTCTGACTACAGAGTTGTGTATGAACGTGATCCTGATAGGCCAGTATCAGTCATGACACCGGATCCTAATTGGATGGCGTGCGCGATGCACGGTGGTATTCTTCCACCAGTATGGGTTTATCATGAACTGGCGGCCGATGAGGCAAAGGCGGATTTTAAGAAACATACGAGAGGCCACCTTTTGCATGAAACAAAACCTATGGATCCAATGACAGAAGAAGAGGCAATCGAATATTTGATTATGAAAGATATACCACAAGAAGTGTGGAAAAACTGGAATAAAGGTAACAGACCTAAAATGGCAATTTGTAAAAAGGAACAGTTACCGTCACATAGAACTTGGAGAGATGCATGGCGCATTTCCGAAGAACTTAACGTAGCATAGGAGATATAAATGGCTACTAATATTATCGATAAGGACGGTAATACTATTGATCGATCCGATGCAACTAGTATTCCGGCTGATCGTCACTTTCGAAATGCATGGTCCTTGAGTGGAACAGTCATTTCTGAAGATATGACAGAAGCAAAAAATATTTTTAAAGCGAAAATTAGAGAGGTAAGAGCCCCTTTACTTGAAGCAGAAGATGTATCCTACATGAAAGCTCTAGAAGCTGATGATGCATCAGCAAAGACAGCTGCAGTAAATAAGAAGACCGCGTTGAGAGATGCACCTGCAGCTAGTGCTATTACAGATGCATCTACTATTGATGAATTGAAAGCAGCATGGGATTCTGATCTTCTCGGCGCAAGTCCATACGCATAGGATAAGTTATGACAAGCACTATTAAAGTCGATAGAATAGAAAATGGCGCTGCAGGAACAAAGATCACATTAGGCGGTGAGCTGGTGATTGAAGGTAATGCAACTATGTTCGGACCTGCGCTTAAGACGTCGAGTAATAGTGTATCGAGCAATTTAACAATTGACTCAGGCACTAACGGATTATTGATTGGTCCTATCAGTGTAGACTCTGGAGTAGCCATTACAGTCAATGGCGCATTAACGGTGATATAGATGGCAAGCATTTTAAAATTTAATCAAGCGCAACATACTAACAGCACAGATGCAATGTCAATTGATACTGGCGGACGTGTTCAAATGCCGGCTAACCCAAAGTTTAGTATATATTTATCTACCATTACCGCGTCAACCAATTTCACCGCGGCCGCAGGCGTTGATATTCCTTTTGATACAATAGATTTTAATGTTGGTAGCTGTATAGCAATATCTGGCTCAGACGTTGCAACATTTACAGCCTCGGTAACTGGCTACTACCAATTTAATCTTTTAGTTGGTACCGATAGCATGGAATCGGCGCCGTGGGTAAGCACATATTTGGTAATAGACGGAGCGGCGACTGGTAACATAACATATCGTAATATTGAAGACCCAGAATCTGGCTCGTATTTAACACTTTCCTCACCAGCGTTTATCTATCTAACTGCAGGTCAAACTGTTAATCCGAAGCTTAATGTAAGTACAGATACGTCTGGACGAATTCGACATGGCACTCGCTTCAGCGGGTTTTTAGTACCATAGGATAAGATATGAGTGAAATCAAAGTAAACAAACTAAAATCTCAAACAGGCATTGAAGCTGTAACGGTTCACAATGATGGTAGTTTAACATTTCCAGTTGGCATGGCAGGTCAATCAAACGCTGGCCAGATACTTGAAGAGTTAAATGCTCAGGCGGATGGTAGAACTGTGGTTTTAAAATCAGGTTCTTACACCATGCAAAATGTTACAGCCGTTCAAAATGGTTCAACGACATGGACAGCCATAACCGGTAGCACTATGTCTTATACTCCACCGGCTGGTACAAAGTGTGTTTATTTTAGATTCTATTATCATTGGGATGTTGTAGAAAACTCTGGTATTTCGGGCCATAAAATTCGACTCGATGGAATAGATATTAATCCTTCGGCTCATAGTATTTCATCAAACTATGCATCTACTAACTGGCATCATGCTGGATTTCCAGTATCATTAGAGTATTCTATTGACTTGACACATAGTTCTGATGATATTGCAAACGGAAAACTCAATGGATGGACTACTCCAAAAACATTTGATGTGCACTATAGAGAACATAGTTCTACATACGAATCAAAACTCCATTATAACCATTGGGAATATGCAAGTGATACTCAACATTTAATGAAACCGCACATGACAATAAGAGCGATAGCATAATGAGTGAATTATACGTAAACAAAATCTTATCACATACTGATGCCAATAACCACATTGAGATTCCGAGTGGTCATACTCTTTATGCGCCCGGGCATGTAATTCAAACTGTAATTGGTCCTGAATTCGGCACTGAAGTTTCGACAACTAGCACATCATTTGTAGTTATAGCTAGTGCACTGGCCGCGTCAATTACTCCGAAATCTACTTCTAGTAAAATTATTGTTACATGTAATGTTCCTAATATGATGTTATGGAATAGCTCTAATGATGCTCGAGTTCAGGTAGGTATAAGTGCCGACAGCGGTTCTACTTTTATTAGAGAATTTAATAATAGAGCATATGATTACGGCGCTAGTGGCATCCAGATGCACTACAGTGCATCTTTTCAAGCAGTTCATTCTCCAGCCTCGATCTCTCAACAAACATATAATCTATACTGGCATGTAGACGCAGGTAATGCAAGAATTAATGATGATCAAGGGGAAAGTAACATAGGTGTGAGCGGAACAGCAGGCGCGCTTTTCTCGCAGTTCATTCTACAGGAAATCGCGCAATAATGTATAAATAGAATAAAGTCAACACGGGGATAGGGAACCGATGTCAGCACAGCACAAAGATTTCGTCGTGAAGAACGGGATCATAATCAACAATACAATCACATTAGCAGGTAGAACTCATTCACGAATTCTAGACTCATCTGACGTGACGGCATTAGCCCCTACTGGCGATGGCGGCATCGCTATGGCAATCGCACTGGGGTAAGATATGGCAAATGCATTTAAACTAGTCACAGACACTGCTGTAAGCACAAGCGCTGCTACAGTTTATACGTGTCCATCATCTACACAAACAACTATCATCGGTTTGAATCTTGCAAACATTGTAACTTCAAGCGTACAGGTAGATGTACAGATCGAGAACGCAGACGGAGATAACATCTATCTAGTTAAAGCCGCACCGATTCCAATTGGAAGTTCTTTAGTCGCAGTCGGTGGAGACCAAAAGGTTGTACTAAATGCAAGTGACGTATTGAAAGTAACATCTGACACAGCATCTTCTGTTGACGTAGCGTTGAGCATTCTGGAGATTACTTAATGGCTGGTACTCTTTCGGTACAAAAGATTCAGGGTTTAGCAAGTGCGACAGATCCTACTACTGTAACGATTCCTAGTGGCCATAAGCTCGTTGCTAGTGATACTGCAGGAGTAATTTGTCCGGGTCAAATACTTCAAGTTGTTAATACTAATTTCGCATCAAATACTGGTCCTTTCAACACTAGTGCAAATTCATATGTACAAATAACAGGTTTAGATACCACCATTACACCGAAGGCTTCAGGATCTCATATTCTATGCACTGTTAATGTAATGCACGGCCAAAACTCCAATGGGTGGATGCACGGTGAATTAAGAAGAGACGGTACTCAAGTAGCAGAACAATCTTGGTATGGAAAAGATCAATATGGTGGTGGTATTGATTGCAAACCTTGGTTTAATTTTGTTGACACAACATCTGGAACAACTGCGGGTACAGCAATTGCGTATACTGTTTGGATACATACGCAGGGTTCTACGACCGTAACGGTAAATTGGAACAATAATAATTCTAATCTTTCTACCAGTAATGTAACTCTCATGGAGATTGCACAGTAATGGCATATCTTGGTGTAGGAAATAACGATGTAGTCGAACTGAGAAATACTCGGTATCGCTATGTTGCGACAGAAGGACAGACTGTTTTTACTGGAGCAGACGGTAATGGGTCTGCTCTCATTAACATGGATAGTGCTAACCATGTATTCTTAAACGGTGCTAAGCTTTCTCCTGATGGTGACTTTACAACTAATGGTACAAATATTGTTCTAGCAACTGCAGCATATCTCAATGATATTCTTGAAATTATAGAAATTACAAAGGTTACAGTCGCAGACGCGGGTGGTGCAGTTAAGAGATCCGGCGATACACTTACTGGTAATTTGAGCGGTCCTACATTTAGACCTAGCCGTGTAACACAAGCAACAAATGCAGATGCGGTGAAGAGATCTGAAACACCCTACCTTGGTTCTAATTCTATTATTAGAACGAATGCAAATAATATCACTGAAAATATCACAATTGATTCGAGTACAAATGGTATGAGTGCAGGTCCTATTGAAATTGATTCTGGTTATACTGTGACAGTAAATGGTGAATGGAGTATTGTATGAGTAGATTAATCGTAAATCAGATTCAAGGGGATGCAGCGAGTAAACAAATTCAAATTCCTACAGGCCATAGGTTAACTGGAGGTACGGGTTCAATAGTACCGGCCGGATCAGTGGTTCAATGCCAGAACATTCGTGTAACAGCTAGATCATCGCAGTCCATTACACAGAATTCAGCTAATGCTTCTGCCACGAATATCACTGGAATGACTTTAAATGTAACTCCAGTGTTTGCTAATAGTAAGATGATAATTCAAGCAAGATGGTGTGGAGAATTCGGTGCGGTATCGTCTGGTGGATGGAATAACATGTTCTTAATTCAGCGTGACAATACTCCAGTGTCGCAGCCACCTCGATTAGGAGGCCTCACTGCAGGAGACATGCCGTCGAGTCTGGGGTATTATGCACAGGATGATTCTAGTACAATGGAAAACTGTATGTGGGATACTGTAGATTTTCCAAACACGACTTCTCAAGTCACTTATACCGCTGCAATTTATAATGGTTTTACTGGCTACACTCTCTACAATAACCGTAATGTGAATGGAGCGGAGAATAGTAGTTATGAAACCGGTTCATCTACAATAGTAGTTTGGGAGATTGCGCAATGAGTAAGTTAAGAGTCAAAGAGATCGCGCATTCAAATGGTACAGTAGCAGCAACCGTTGAAGCTACTGGTGTATTAACAGCTTCAACAGGATATGGTGTATCTACTGGTATGGTAAAGCTTGCGGATGCTGAGTGGACCAGTGATACTGATGGTGTTAACTTTGATGTGTTTGACAATACTAAATATATTAATTATAAAATCTTTTGGTGGGTGTGTCATGAATCTGTAGCTGGTGAGGCTACTACTACTTCTTGGTATCAGACCGGAATGTGTTTTAGAGACTCAAATGGAAACTTAGACGGCGCGGGCGTATATGATAATAACACGAGCTGGGTTCCTTCAGGAAGTACTGATCCTACCACTAATAGTAGCCAATCAGGAGCACAGAATAGAATATGGATGGCAGGAAACGGTAATCAATATGACTCACAAGGAGAAGCTTTAATTAGCATTCCACCGGACCCATCTTTTAGAGCTTGTGTAAGAGGCATATCACAATTAGTAGGAGTTCCAAGATATAGTGCTAGTGGTGTAAATGCTAGCTATTGCGAAGAGTTTTCTTCTGTATTGATTACTGGTTCTAATACTAATCCGGCGCAATTGACAGGATTCAGATTTTGTTCATTTAGAGGAACAACCGGTAACTATAGCAAAAGAGGCTATATCAGTGTATACGGAATAGAAAAATGACAACAAAAGTAAGAGGCATTTCAAATAACGCTATTCACAACGTTCACTTAAACTCTGGAATAGTTCATAACGTAAATCTTGCAGATGATTCTGTTGATTCAGATGTTATCAGCAATAATATCTTAGGTCAGGTAACCGGACCGAGTATAAGTCTCAATGATCCTACGAACTATCGCCTTGGCAAAGTTATCACAGATTATAGCGCTAGTAGTTTCGCAACAACATCGGGTACTCTTTCCGATATGCTGACTAGTTCTCAATACACCGGATTTACTGGTGGCAGTGCATTAGAATTTTTTATGCACTATCCTGCTAGAAATGACACTGAAACTTGGTCAGGCGGATATCTTGAACCTAACCTTTCATTTGACAACGGTTCAAATTATTACTCTATGGGTACGTGCGGATATGATGGCGGTATCATGATGCAAAATGGTTACGCCATTCTTTGTTATAATAATCATTATTTTATTAGTAACAGTGCAACATCAAGAATTCCTAGTACAGATTACAGTTTGAAGATAAAGTGGCGGTTTGCAGTATATAGTGGAACCTATCAGATCAACGCAGCTCACGACATCAACGGTGGCGGCGGTGCTAGCTCAAGCTATGTAGATACTTCAGCAACTGTCGATAGATACCAACACTACATGCACTGGATTATTAAAGAATGGATTCCAGTTACATAATAAATAGTAACATAACTTCAACAAGGAGAAATTAAATGAAGTATGATATTCCTGCAGCACTGCAGCATCTTCGCCCAGGCGCACAGTGGGTGCTTCGGGGTGATGCATATTCTGGCCTCGAATGGTTAGACTCTAATGGACAAGAGAATGACACAATGTGGGGTGGCAAACCTACAGAAGATTCTTGTACTGCTAAGGTCAACGAACTAGATGCGGCCGAAGGCATGAAACTTTTACGTCAAGAAAGAAATACTAAATTAGCAAGTGTAGATTGGGAAGTAACTGCAGCTTACTCAAAAGGTGTAGCTGTTGATTCCGACCTTGCTACATATATGCAAGCCTTGAGAGATCTACCAGCAGGTTCAAGCCCGTCAACAGATAGTTCAGGCGAGCTCATTGGTTCTTCAGTTACTTGGCCGGCTAGATAATGACAAGAGCTAGAGAAACAGCAAAGGCAGGTTTTTTAACTGAAAAGACATTTCCAGCTGGAAGCAACGTTATTTTCAGGTTAAATGATCAAAACCTATCAGATAATGTAACCATTGCAGCAGATAAGAATGCAATGGTTGCAGGTCCTGTGTCTGTTGACTCTGGCGTAACATTAACACTTAACGGAAACTTGAGTATCGTATAATGGCTGGAATAGTTAGAGCAGATACATTTAGAACAAACACTATCAAAAGTCAGGATAGTGATGTCACAGCTATGACGATTGACGGTAGTGGAAATGTGTCCTTCACTGCTCCAGCTACTAATATACTTTCAGACAGTGGTTGGATCACACCAACTCTTAATAGTGGCTATACATCCTACAACAGTCCTTACGGGCCAATAGCATATAGAAAAATAGGTAATATTGTTAATATACAAGGCATCACTAATGAGGCGGCGTCTGGAGTTATTTTTACGTTACCAGTCGGATATAGACCTGAGCAACAAATCATTATTGCAGCACAAATGAATAATTCTTTAGGTAGATTAGATATTCGGAAAGATGGTGCTGTCGAAATTACCGGCGGCCCTGGTACCGGCTGGTGTTCTTGTGCGGTAACATTTATGGTGGCAGACTAATGGTAGCAACACTCAAAGTAGACAGAATTCAAAAAGTAAATTCAGATAGTGATAGTCTAACTTTTCACGATAATGGAATTTCACTGAACAAACCACTGACAAATTCAAGTGGCGCTGTGCTTATAGATAACAATGCTACTGGTGTAGGAGGAGGCAAAGTACTGCAAGTAAAACAGGCCGTGATTACTAATACGCAAAGCACAGCAACTGGCCAGACGTGGCTAGCGCTTTCTGATTTCAATGTTAGTATTACTCCGGCTTCTGCTGATTCAAAGTTTTTACTACAATTACACACTGTTATTGGTATGTCTTACTGGCAAGTAGGTTTTAGATTTAAGCGAGACTCTACAGCAGTCGGTATTGGTGACGCCGACGGCAATAGACCACAGGGGTCTGTGGTATATAATAGCTATGATTTTGGCGCAACAAGTCCTACAACTGGAGGTGGCACATATACACTTAGACCAATGTCATCTCAATTTTTAGAT
>NYWG01000120.1 GCA_002684915.1 Verrucomicrobiales bacterium | reverse complement strand
TGCGGCCATGCTAGAGGAGCATTTGTGTCTTTTCACTCTGTCGGACTAGATCTAACTGTGTAAAGGCGTCTAGGACTATTGCTGGTGCAAACAGATTACGCTGCCAGATTTGTCTGGCGCACTATGACTATTAATTCTGACCACTTTCATAATATGGTAGCTCAAAAAAAATTGCCGGGTGCGCCAATAGCTTTATTGTGGAACAAGAGCTTCCGCATACATTTTGCCAATTCATTCAGACACTGCAGAAAGCACGTTCCACCTTTGAGACTCTCGAGGCTTCAAAACTCGACCAATGAAGGTCCTGGGGAGGGCTTCGTCTCGGAGAGTTACCAATGTTGTACTGTAGCCACATCTAACCAACGATCACAATCGATTATTCCCTTTGGCAGAGGCTTTGGCTCGCCATGCCTGCATTTGAGCTTAGTCTTCCTTCCGATGAAGTAGTAACCCGGCCCAACGATCTCAGGCTTCTTGTCACAGTCCTCCTCGTCGCTGCAGTCCCCGCAGTTACATTCGCCATTGCACCTCACACCAATGCGCACACACGATTTGACGGGCTCTTCCCCAGCAGAGAACCTGCCTACGCCAATGTTCAGCCTCTGGGTATCACCAAGAAACCCAGCCCCCATTGGGGTACTGAGGTTCTTAGGTCTATTGAAGTCGTAGTTGTAGCTCATATATTCATACGGAGGCATGTTTTCGTCAGCCTTGCATCGAAAGCCCCAATGAATGGACTCCCCCGGAGCTAAGTCGGCCAGAACGCCCCAACACTCGAAAGGACCCTGCCTTCGCTGCGGCATGCTGCTTGAGTCCACAGCTGTGTGCATATACAGGCCTTTGATGAAGTTTGGATTTTCTTCAGGCGATAACTGATTGTGACATATACATTGAGAACCTCTGCCATTGACCATCCCCCTACCTCCCCCACAAGTTAGCTTTGGACTCATGTCTTTTCGGCAGCCAGGGATAGGTATGGGGACTTTGAAAACTGCCTTGCCACTGCGACCATCACACAAGTCTGGACGATTTTCAGAGCAGATGTCACCTCCAAAGATCTCGGTCTTAAAGAGATTATAATCTTGCCCGAGGTACTTGCCATCGACAGCATCATGACCATAGAGTGGAGCAGGACCCATGTCGTAGCCAGCATCCCTTAACTTCCAGAACATGTTATGATCAGCAGATTTGCCGCCTACTCCAAGGACATGGTGGATAATTCTGCTTATGGTTTGATATTCTGTTCCTACCATTAAGAACGCATCTGGCGAGCGCAACGCAGGATACCGCTGGCGCAGCCCACACTTCAGACCTGCAGGAGGTCCGAGCTTTCCGTTCCTTCTTCGGTGCGCGCCCTTTATCGTGTTTTTCTTGACAGGCAGACGGAACTGTTCACAGTCATTATCACAAACTCGCGTGGTCTTGCCACCTATCGCGTTAGCTTGCATTGTCCTCTTTTTGGGGTCCGTTAAGATTTCCACATCTATGCATGGTTCTGCATCGGGGCGGACAGTGGCTGCAGGGCAGTTGGGATGCTCGCCTTTGTTTTCTACTGCACGCTTCAATTCAGTGGCCTGTGCGCCCCAGGAGCCATAGTCAGTGCCTGAAGACAAGTGAGAGACTTCTACTGTCATTCCCGTGGCAGGAAATCGAGATGAGCCTGAGCACCACAAGGAAGCAGTAGTAGGGTCGCCCAAAGTGCAAGAATAGATAAGAGACCTTGTGCCATCGCCCTTCGCTTGAATTTTCTTTATATCTTCAATGTCGCATCTGGTGGCCCAGCCTGATGTTTCTGCTGTGCAAGTACTACCTGGCTGCCCGGCCGCTACGCATGTTGGAGTGCCACCATACCAGTACTCCATCCCGTGAGCCCAATGCCCCTTCATAGAAATCTTGCCGATGTCTTCGTCCTTCACCCCGTTCGCCTTGAGAGATAAGCAAAGTTCTGGTGGAATACCTTTACCAACTTCACTACATGGCCTATGCCCAAGGATTTTGTCCAGATTAGCCTTTGAACAGCCACGGCAATCAACACTTTGTATTGTACTTCCACCTGTTGAGTGGGATTTCCTGCAACCGCAATACCCCCATGTATTCAAGAACCGGGTGCAAGGGTTGTACAAAGTGAAAGACTGTCTGGAGGAGATCTTGGCTGGCGTAACACACTTTGGGTTGCACTCCTTGGGCGCATCTGCGTCATCTGGGCCACATTTAGACAACTCTGCCTTTTTCTTATGGATTTCCTCACCACTCCTGCAGGAAGAAGGATATGGTGAAGGCACAGCATTTGGCATCCAGACACAAGGCCACTTCTTGTGATTCTTTACCATGAAGAAGCTCTCGCACACAGCTTTTGAAAGCTTTGCAGCGTAATGGACGGGACACTGTTTGCCAAACTTTTTAAACAAGTGGGGGACGAACCTCGATTCATGCTCTTTTGCTACATCTGTTCGCGTAGAAAGATCCCAGCTGACTTTGTTTGCTTCGCTTGCCATGTCTTTGGAGATCGCTGGCGAATCTTGCACTGGCCTAGTCTTCTGCTTGCACTCTGGGTGAACTCCTCCATTTTTGATGGCTTCTGCCAACGCCTCCAGCGCTTGGTAGAAATTACCCCTGCCAACCGCCCCACGTTCAGCTACACTGTCTTCGACTTGATTGCATTTATCAAATAGATATGGTCCATTGATGACAGATGTGGAACCTATCTCTACCCTATTCTTGAAGTCCTCTGCCCAAGCTAACTTACCTTTGATCATGCCGAGCGACTTCAAATATCGGCCTCCCTCACAAAATTCACCCCCTTTGCCTTTTGCCCGGTTCTCAATAATCTCATCTGGACCCATTTGTTTACTCTCAATTTTTTTCTGATCCTCCTTGGACAGGACTGGTTCTTGCATGAAGGACCCTGTTGCCATCACACAAGTTCGCTTTCCATCGAATGTGAACTCCCCCTTAGTCAAGGGGCTCTTGCCATGATCCCAAGGATCTTCAGGGATTACGTCAATCCGAGACGTGATGTCAGGCTCCAAACCATAGAAATGCTTCAAGATATGACAAGCCAGCTCACTTTTGCCCTTGGAATAATATAGCTGGAAGGTTGCACATTGCCTGCAATAGGAAGATGTGCGCCAGAAAGTTGGGAGAGGAAAAGAAACGGGTTTATGGAACTTCGAATACTGCTTGCAGAGAACACAGCGGTGCATGATCTTGTGATAGAATTTTATGTCACACTTTGGCCCGGGTTTCCATTCACAAATCTCTGAGTGTTCGCCGCATTGCTTAGAAGAGGAGGCCTTTGTGCATGGCTCGCCATTCCAAGCCAACTTCGGGTGGTCGATGGGACGAGGTTTGCAAGCAAGTCCCAGAATTTGTCCCAGGTGTGGAGAATATGCATTTCCTTCGTATACACGAGTCACACATTTATCGTTGCTGCCTTTCCATCCATGCTCGCCCAAGGTATGCCACGTGGTGTTAAACTCTCGGTAGCTCCCCTTAAGTCCAGCCCAACCGCCAGCGTCTTCATCCGTGATTACTGTATCAGCCTTCAACTCCCCTTTCGCAGTAAACTTTTGCTTCCAGGGTGGTAAATCGTTCATTGCTTCTTTGAACCAGGGATAGTCGCACCCCGTTTCTGGCTTAGGAGGCTCACAGCGCTTACCGGCTGGGCATGTGGTACTTGGGCCTTCACAGCTGTCACTGCCAGGAACAACCTTGGGAACACACTCGCCTTGTTCCGGAGGCACCCATTTACACACCCCAGGCTTCGAAAGGCATTGTCCAACTGACGACAGACTTGAACAGACTTCACTCCCAGCTACAGCCACTTCTTCCTTCTTTGGGAGGCACAACTTCTCTTTGGTCTTCCCAGTCCGTATCCATTCAAAGAAATCACTGTGAGGCCTGAAATACTTCTTAAGCTGGAAGCACTTGTTTCCGTCATCGTTGATGCTGCTTGCACTTTTTCCTTTTATGCTCATGGGTGTCATACGACCGTAGGTCCAAGCATCGGTCCCTGGCGGATATTTGAAACTTATGTCTCCTGGGCTGCTCTCACAAGGGGTCTTGTCTGCTTCCTCGTCTTTCCAATCTGTAGCAACAGAAGAAGTGCACATGTGCATTTTGCAACAGATGAAGTTACGCTTAGCGTGAGCGAAATCCTTCTCCCTCGGAAACTTACTACCGTCTGCAGAATGAACTTCAGATACTCCAGCATAGGTGTAGCCCTGGAAGGATGTATGGCCATCTTCATCATTGGGACACCAGGTGCGTTGGACACGACATTCTCCGCACTTGGCTTTCGGCATGATCATCAAACGCGAATACTTTGCAGTTGGACCGATGTGCCATGTGCGAACGGCACCACATTCCAAGTTGCATTTAGAGTTCTCCTTCCACTTCATTTTTCGACCTGTATTCTTTCCCCTCTTGAAAATCCATGTTGTAGCATAAGTCTCCCGCTCCTCGTCCGAGGCAAAATAACAGACGTAGCCTGTACTGCTCAAACCTTTGTACTCGCCGCCTGTATTTATGCAGAGCTTCATTGCATTGTGCTCGTCCATGTTATCGCCAGCGCAACTTTGATGCTCCAGAAAACTCAACCCTCGCACCAAGACTCCCGAACCTTTCTTCATTAAAGAACATTTTTTGAGAGCATCATCTGGATTCACCTTCTTCACGCAGATATTCTCTTGTTTTGTTTTATCATACTGCCAAGGGCAGGCAGGTGGACCTTTTTGATGTTCCCGGCTGCTGCCGTCAACCATCTCCTCGGCTGGGCAATCTGAAAAGACTTCGCACACATTGTTTTTGGAGAAGAAGCTCACTGCTGCAGAATGAGGGCCAGTGGCTGACATGCCTCGGGAGGCACACCAGTGTGCCGCGTCCTGCCATTGTGGCCCATCTAAATACAGTTCCTTGGGCAGCCAGTATTGTCCGATGAGGTACTTCCTTGGGCATACCTTGCCACACCCCCTCCCCAATTTTAATCCGTCTGTTGCCGCGAATTTTCCCAGCATTGGCTCAAAACCTGGCATCTCATCTCGCCGAACAACACCTCGACTGGCACAGTCCTCGGAGCCTTTCACTGGTGTAAACTCAGTCACTGGCACACAGCCAGTTGCGCCTGGCTTGGGTGCAGGAGTCACCTCTTCGGGAGCCTTTTCAGGAGGTACAGTGGTGGCAGTTGTGGTTGATCCGCGACGACGTCGACGACTTTTCGCCTCTGGCGCTGCTGTAGGTTTGGGCGTAGTTGTGACCTTGGCACCACGGCGTCGTCGACGACTTTTCACCTCTGGCGCTGCTGTAGGTTTGGGCGTAGGTGTGACCTTGGCACCACGGCGTCGTCGACGCGTGACCGCCGCACCTGTCGCGCTGGCTCCTCTTCTGCGGCGACTTGTGGATGCGCCCCGTCTGCGGCGACTTGTGGATCTGCGGCGAGCAGCCAAAAGACTATCAAGATTTTTGCTGCGCTCCGTGACGTTCACCCCAAATTGAGCTAGTCCAGCATCTTGGAACATCTTTGAGAAGGGAGTCCCTTTTGGCCCTTCGTCCAGCGGCCACTTTCTCTCGATACACTTACTGCCAGAGGTAGGAGGCCCAGACCAAGCATTTGGCCCTGGAGGATCGATGTCTCCATCAAATTTCTTAGCGCCATTAGGCGTTGGCTCTTCTGCTTCTTTGGCCTTTTTTGTGAAGCCCGCCTTTGAGTCTGCTCCTCCTTTGCAAAAGTCACAGCCGGTGCAATCGCTCCACCCACATTTGACATCCACTGGCGCTCCGCTCCCTTTACAAAATTCGTCACATGGCTTTCGTACATTCTGCTCGTCGAACGCTGTGGTGTCCTCGAGAAGACCAAGTTTATCCATGATGTCAGCAGAATCGAAAAGTCCCTCTGAATGTGTTACTAAATGTGGGCCAACTGCAGAGAAGAACTTCAGCAAGTGATGCTTTTGATCCTCATCAAACAGGTCGCGAAGGTCTTCTAAATTCTCTGGCGCCGGCCCTTCTTCTGAATCAACTTCGTCGTCGTTGTGATCAACCTCAATGGTTGCTAGCGAAGCTCCATCTTCCAAGTCGCTTACGAACTCGTTCTTTTGCAGCTTTGCATGAAGCTTTTTGGCTCGTTCCAAGACCTCATCGGGTGGCATAGACATTGTTGATGATGGATCGATATGAAGCACAGGAGCGATCACAGGCCAGGCCCAGCGAGGAAGCCCATACTCGTCCGTGAAAAGCTCCATCATGGCTTCTGCAGTGTCAGGCTCGTCCTCCTCCTCCTCCTCGGCCTCCATGTCTTTCGTGCCTGTGCTGTGTTTCATGACCCTTGATGCTGTACGTTGGAGAAGAGACAACTCTTTCGGATTGTACTCAGCATACAGGCTTTTGGACTTCTTGAAAGAGTCAGCCCACCAAGGTGGCACAAGCTT
>NYWG01000119.1 GCA_002684915.1 Verrucomicrobiales bacterium | reverse complement strand
TGGACACAGCACTAAACATCACACAAATTTGTGTCGTCGTAATTACCACCACCCCTGATTTTTCAACTTCTAAAAAATAAAAAAATTTCGCTATGACCTGCACCTATTTTCGTTTTTTATTTTTTTTTTCTGAAGCAAGTGGTCAAAAAAACGACACAAATTTGTGAGCTCAGGTAGTATGGAAATACGACTCGTCCAACCTCTGCTGGGCCTGGCTGAACTTTAATAGCAGGGTCTTAGCATGTAAATTGCGCATGTAGGCTGGGCATAGCATTGGATACTGGGCCTGATTTTTTATAATAAAGGCTTAAATAGGTTTGTTATAGATTGTATATATCCGATTTGTGCAGTGTATTCATATGGATTATCGTGAAAATCCAATCCCTGTTGTATTGCAACCAATGGAGAACCATACGCACCACGAGGTTAACTGGTGTTATATTTATTTTGTCCATCTTGTGTTCTTTGTGTTTGGTGGTTTTGTCGGCTGGTTTTTGTCAGTTCTGGTTTAAAAACCTTAAATTAGCTTCGCCACGTGTCTCAAAAAGTGGTGGGAAACTTTAAAAGTATATTTTTAAATTTTGAAAATACGTTTAAAGAATAATATGGAACGCATCTCCTTGTTTAAGTATAGAGTTGTAGACGTTGATGCCTTGAAGGTTTATGATAAGAAATTAAACTGCATCACAAAAGAGTTGGACGAGAGGCACGAAGAGTCGAAACAAAAAAATATTTTACATCACTTGGGTTATACATCAGAAATTTTTAATCAATTTGTTGTAAATGGGCATATTATAAAGCAGTTTGATGAATACGAATGTATTGCAATCTATAATTATTTCGGGACGTTTTATGTAGAAATAAAAGAAAATATTTTAATTTTACACTCGGACGACAAAGTACTCCAAGATTATTTTAAACTTCGCCGTATTCACATCGATCGATACAGGAAACTCCATGCATATTTAGAAAAATACAATAAGGCAATTGATCATATAGAAAAAGCAAAAACTATGTTATGCGACGGCGTTTAAGTACTATCGAAGATTTTTTTATTTTGTCTATTTCTTTTGTTTTCAAGCGTCTGACAAAACAACATATTTTACAAGGTTTATTTACATAAATTATAGAGTCTATATGAAAGGGACAAACAATTCTGTCTTTGATTGCATTCAGTTCTTCGCATACTTGAATGAGTTCAGGGGCATACGTTGCTATGAGTATTTTTAGAGAAAAATCTAAGTCTAGGAACATTGTAAAAATAAATATATATAAGCACTGGTACTTTAATACAAAGACATATGAAATCTATTCTAGCCTTTTTATTCATACTGCAGCTTCCATTTTCACAGGCTAGTTACCCTGTTAAATGTAGCAAGCTTGATTTCTTTTTTAGTACGTCAAATTGTTGCGACGAGAACAACGATGCTACATGCTTGGAATCGATTCCACACAAAGAGTATACGGCAGACGTAAAGAGTTTAGAATCAACACTAGTCGAAATAGGACTTTGCTCGAACGACGATCAATCTTGTATAAAAGATTTGCCAAGCCTGAGTTATCTTCGAGACAGAATAAAAAATATAACCGATGGCGGTGTAGAAATTGCTGTCCAAGTTGCAAATGCAAAACAGAATGCACATGCAAATTTAGATGCAATTAGCCAAGGTGAAATGCCTTCACTTAACATGAAAAGCGGTAGCACATTTACCGTTGAATCTGGTGCTACTATGCGAGTTGAAGGCACCCTGGATGTTGCGCAACTTAATACAGGCTTGACCGCCGCGACTGCAACCCAAATCGGTCATTTGCAAGTTGGCGAAATCCATGGACCAGTCGATTTTAACTCGCACTTGCTAAGTGAAGTAAATTTAAATGGTTTTAAAATTGACGGGGCAGACGTAGTGGCAACGGCAGCGGAGATAAATATCTTAAACAACGTTGATACAGGTTTAACATTTAATGATATCAACAAATTAAAGGGCTTGCAAGCAAATGCACAAGAATTAAACCCACTTCATAATTCTGGTGTAGTCAAGGCAGACTTGGAGCGTTTGTCAGTGAATGTGCTTGGAGAAACACAAGCAAACAAGGTTGTCACTGCCGATGCGCAGGGAAAGGTTACATTTAAAAATAATGTAGAAATAGACGGCGACCTTGATTTGCCCTATGGAAAATTAAAAATAGGCGGTGTAGTCATTGACAAAACCGCTGCTGAATTAAACGATGCCGTTGCACATTTTGTCGGCTTGACAGCATCGGCTGGCGAAATCAACAGTGCTTTGGACGGGATTTTGGCCAGTAGTGCCGATTTAAACAAACTCCATTTGAGTTCTGCAACGCCAGAAAGCTTGGCTAGGTTAAACATTGCACAAGAAGGTATATCCGAGGCAGGGAAAGTTGTCACGAGCGATTCAAGCAATAAAGTAACGTTTACAGGCGATGTCGATGTAACTGGAACACTTTCTACTTCTTCTTTGAAACTTGCTGGTGTTGCTGTCACGGCCACTGCACAAGAAATAAATGTGCTTGATGGCATAACAGCACTTGCTTCAGAGTTAAACCGATTATCAGTGACACCAGGGCAAAGTGAAAGTGGTAAAGCCCTCGTTACAGACGCGAACGGTAATTTGCAATTAAACGGTGATTTAACGATGGGTTCGACTTCACAAACCACAACCGTACCAGCCACGGCAACAGAAGTTACGACTGGTAATTGTGCTGGAGGGAATTGTTACTGTGACGCGCATCCAACAATAGCTGCCGGAAATGCTATGACCCTTGAAGCCTGTAAGACACATTCTGCTGGTGCAACACGCTTTAGTCATGACCAATATACATGTGCCCCATGTGCGGACAATGCACAACTTTACAGTGGTTCTGGTCAAAAAGTGTATGAAATCGTCCCAGAGTCAACGACTGTAACAACTATTGCACAAAAATTGATTCTTCCAGAAGGATCATTGACTATCGGTGGAGTAACTGTGCAAGCAAATGCTGCTGAGTTGAATATACTTGACGGTGTTGACCCGGCCTTGCAAGCATCACACTTAAACCCGTTTAAAGATTTCTCTGGGGATTGGTCAGCTTTGGACGTCCTAAGTGGCGTAACGGCTTCTAATACTGAACTATCATACTTAGACATTGCTGAGCTTGGAAAATCAGAACCGAGCAAAGCTATTACTAGTGACAGTAATAATAAAGTGGAGGTCCAAGACTTTGTTGTCCTTGGCACAGCCGACTTAGCATCGTTCAGTATAGGCGGAATCGCTGTCACTGCAACGGCAAATCAACTGTCCTCCTTTGCAGGGTTTACAGCCGATGCGACAAGTTTAAATAAACTACAAGCACTTGACGTATCTGTTGCTAGTGATTTAAATAAATTAAAGGACGTTGTATCCGACGCAACGGATTTAAACCGTGCTGATATTACAACACCAGGCCAAAGCGAGGCTTCGAAAGTAGTCACGGCAGATGCAAATGGTGATGTTCGGTTCAAAGGTGACGTGGTCATCGATGGACAAACGGACGTGACTGGAACCTTGAAAATCAATGGTGTTTCAATCACGGCTACGGGTCCAGAAATCAATGTAATGGATGGCTACAGCGGTGCTGCCGCTGATATAAACCGTTTGGTAGTCAGTGCATTGGGTCAAAGCGAAGCCTCGAAAGTAGTCACTGCTGATGCACAAGGAAAAGTTAAATTTACAGACGTCGATGTAACCGGTACACTGAATGCGAAGGGTACATTTGAATTAAACGGCAGTCCACTGACAAGCAGTGCAGCTGATATAAATGCAGCAGTCTCTTATTTTAATTCGATTACAGCATCAGCGAGTGAAGTAAACACTTTGGAATCATTAACGGCAACCTCGGCCGAGCTAAATAGCTTGGATGGTTACACCGGTGATTCCAGTCATTTAAACCGTTTGGTAGTCAGTGCATTGGGTCAAAGCGAAGCCTCGAAAGTAGTCACGGCAGATGCAAATGGAAAGGTCACCTTTAAATCGGACCTTGAAATACAAGGTGATTTAGATATCCCTTCAGGGAAGCTTTCGTTGGGTGGTGTTGTTCTCGATGCATCGCATGACGGAGATGATATCAATGCAGCAACAAATCACTTTTTGGGATTAACTGTATCTTCAACAGAATTGAACGTGTTGGACGGTATAACTGCAACGACGGCTGAGCTTAATAAGTTGGACGGTGTTACAGCAAGCACAGCGGAGTTGAATTATGTTGCAGGTATTACACTTGGAACGTCGCAAGCAAACAAGGTTGTAACAACAAATGCAGGAAACAAGGCAACCATTGAAAACGTTGATGTTACTGGAACACTTGACGCGACTAATTTGAAAATTGCTGGCGTTGCTGTTTCCGCAACGGCTGCGGATTTAAATAAATTGAGTGGTTTGACAGTATCGTCTAGCGAAATCAACGTATTGGACGGTTATACAGGTGATGTGAACGATTTAAATAAATTAAGTGGCTTAACAGCCGGTATTGCACCTTCGTTGAACAAATTAAACGGTTTGCATAACGACTTAACGTCTGCACATTTGAATGTAATGAAAGATGTGACTGCAACGGCTGCGGATTTAAATAAATTAAAAGATGTGACAGCGACTGCTGCCAACTTGGACAAGGTAAAGGATTTAACAGCCACCTCGGCTGAGCTAAATGCCTTGGCTTCGGTGACGCCAGGTAGCATTTTGGCCAATAAGGCAGTCGTAGCAGACGCGAACGGAGACCTTAGCAGTGCAAACACTGTAACGGTGTCTGGTAACTTGGATGCAACAACATTAAAAATTGGCGGTGTTGCTGTAACAGCGTCTGCTGCCGATTTAAACTCTGTAGCTACACTTGCTTCTCACGAGGCCAAGCTTCTTGATTTAGCGACTGTCTCCAGCACAGCCGCTGAGATTGATTCTGCTGTAACAAAAGCAGGACTCGTATCAGAGGCAGACTTGACGAAGCTGTCGCAAATAACGGCGCAAGCAAGTGACTTAAACACGTGCGCAGATTTTTTGCTGAGCCAGTCTGCTGAGGCACCTACATGTACTCAGTTCGGCCAACTTGTATTTTTGACAAAAGGAAACGGTGATACGGAATTACATTTTTGCAAAGGCAATGGACAGAGCATCGGCCCATTTCAATAGATTCGTTTAAAAATATTATATAAGCACGGATTATGATAAATAAGTATACACCTTGACATGCATTTTGTCACTCTTTTTTTCTCTCTCTTGCTCATTCCTTCTTCAAAGGCATCTCAGCACTGCACTGGGCTTGAGTACATTCATTACGACAAATCATGTTGTGAGAACCAAGCTCAATACTCCGATCCGGATCGACATTGCTTAGACTCTGTGCCGCAGTTAGAGTATGATTCTGTGCTTTCTAACTTAAATTCTACTCTCTTGAGTATGTCTGCTTGCAATTCTGAGAATACATGTTCCGAAGGCATTGACTTTTTAGAAATAGTCAAACAAGCGGAAAACCTACACACTATAACGCAAGGCGGTGCAACGTTGGCGGAAGGCTACAGTGACCACTTGCAAGCCCAACATGCAAACTTGGATAAAATTAGTTTGTCCGAAATGCCAGATCTTGACTTGAAAACGTCTACGTTAACATTCGAAGCTGGTTCAAATATTGATATCAGCCCAACAGCAACGTTTGAATTTCCAAATATTCAATTTACTGGTAACCCAAGTATTTTAGGACACATTACTGTTTCAGAAATAGAAGCCGGTGTTGATTTTAACGATCATTTATTGTCGAATGCAAACTTTGATTCAGGTACGCTTCGTTTAAACCATGCTGAAGTTTTGGCGAGTGCCGCAGAATTAAATGTATTACAAAACGTAAGCGTTAGCACACAAGAACTCTCAAAAATAAAAGGTTTAGATTCTTCAACACAGGAATTAAACCAAATGCATAATACTGGCGTGGATGCAAGCCATGCAAAAAGTATTGCAAACATACCGACTGTTTACACAACATCGCATACAACAAAGTTCGCTGGGAGCACGGCTGCTAGCGTTGCCGAAGGCAAAACGGCATGCAGCGCCGATCTAGCGTGTGTCGGTGTGTCTGAATTTTACAGCACCCCGGCCACATTTCAAAATATTCCAAATAAAATAATGCCAGGAACACTTGGTAATCCAGTTGACATGCCTAACTCCCACATTAGCGATTGTTTAAGTTTGATCACTGCTGATGTTGTCGCCATTCTTGTTGAACAATCATCAACGCCTTGGAATTGTAAAGCGATTGTGAACGGAAACCATGACCAAAGTACTTGGACGGATAGTTTAAGTCATGTTACATACCTCCGCAACAGTGAGGTTGCCTACGGTACAGCAGTTTCAGGAACTCCTATCGTGTCTCACGTAAAAAGTGTTGGTGTATCAGCACCAGAAAAAGTAGTTACAGCGGACTACAATGGAAACGTGAAAATGAGTGCAAATGTTACCATTGAAGGTGACCTCGACGTCGCTGTTGGTGAAATTCATATTGCCGGTGTAGCATTGTCGGTTTCTGGGTTGGATTTAAATGCGGCTGGTCAATTAAAGAAAGACCTAACGGCTAGTGCACAGGAAATATCAACCTTAAATTCTGTTTTAAGTAGCGCCGCAGAATTAAACGCTATGACAAATTTTGCCGGTACTACGGCTAGCCTGGATCGAACGTCGCTATCAAGCGTAGGCGTTGCCGAGGCAGGGAAAGTTGTCACGAGCGACCCAATAAACGGCAAAGTTCGTCTACAAGATATAGAAGCTGTTCTAGTCGATGCAAATAGTTTATTGATTGGAACTGAATGTAGCAACATCGACACATGTGGTACCTGTACTTCACATACATCGAAGGACACACAGTATACATGTGGTAATTGCAGTATTTCTAGTCTTAGTCGCGACGAATGTAAAGTAATTATTACAAGTATTGACAATGGTGGTCGTCATAGTTGTTCCATTGATATTGACAATAGCCTCTACTGTTGGGGATGGAATGGTTATGGTCAGGTTGGCGATGGTACTCAAACACAACGAAATACACCGACAGCCGTGCAAATGCCTAGTGGTAAAACAGCAAAGCAAGTTTCTTTAGGATACGGGCACGTTTGTGCAATCATGAACGATGATAGTCTCTACTGTTGGGGTCATAATATGAAGGGTCAGATTGGCGATGCTTCTAACTCAAACCGAAATATACCGAAAGCCGTGCAAATGCCTAGTGGTAAAACAGCGAAGCAAGTTGCTGCAGGAGGTGAGCACAATTGTGCATTCATGAACGATGATAGCCTCTACTGTTGGGGATATAATGGGCATGGTCAGCTTGGCGATGGTACTACAAATCACCGCTCGATACCGACAGCCATACAAATGCCTAACGGTAAAACAGCAACACAAGTCACTGTAGGACGCTGGCACACTTGTGTAAGAATGCACGATGGTAGCCTCTACTGTTGGGGATATAATGGTTATGGTCAGCTTGGCGATGGTACTACAATAAGCCGATACACACCAAGAGCCGTGCAAATGCCTAGTGGTAAAACAGTAAAGCAAGTTGTTGGAGGTTATCACCACACTTGTGCGATCATGAACGATGATAGTCTCTACTGTTGGGGTCATCGTGTTGGCACTAGTACTGACGATAACAAAAATACGCCTTTTCTTTTGACAATGCCTGTTAATAAAACAACGAAGCAAGTTGCTTTAGGAGAGGAACACACTTGTGCAATCATGAACGATGATAGCCTCTACTGTTGGGGAAAGAATAATTATGGTCAGCTTGGCGATGGTACTACAACAGATAGAACCACACCGACAGCCGTGCAAATGCCTAGTGGTACGGTAAAGCAACTTTCTTTGGGAAATAGAGTGACTTGTATAATAATGGACGATGATAGCCTCTACTGTTGGGGAAAAAATAATGATGGTCAGGTTGGCGATGGTACTACAACAGATAGAACCACACCGACAGCCGTTTTGTTAACGGGACCAGTCTGGACGCCCGGTACCTGGGTTGGATATGCTCATGTTTTCGAAGCTGTTACAGCCGAAAACATCAATAAAATTTCTGGTGTAGATAACAATCTCAACTTAGACCAGACGTTTTTAAAGACTGCTGCAGACGGAAGTATCACGATAAATGCTGATTTATCGGTGCAGGCACTCAACGTTGCTGAGCTAGATATTAACGGGCCGCTAACTGTGGACGCCAACACTCTTTCTGTGCTTTCCGGCTTGGAACTAAGCACAGCACAACTTTCAACGTTAAAAGACATACCAAATACAATTAATTTTGATTTAGTTAATGGTTTAGCAAGTAGCACAGCAGAATTAAATTATGCAGACTTGTCAGGGCCTGTTGGCAGCAGCGAGGCCTCGAAACTGGTGACCAGTGATGCAAGCAACAAAGTTACGCTCCAAGATTTCAAGGCCAATACTTTGAGCACCGGTTTTCAATACGTCCAAGACGCAAGCGCCGACTTTGATCCAAAAATGACTTTAGAAGACTGCCAGGCAACGACGATTGGCACCTTTGTAGGGACGATTGACAGTGATCAACACCCGAAAGGTTGTTCTGTTGGTACCGGGCTTCGCTTTTACAATACGCATGCAAGCGGATCTGGGACTTGTGCTGGAATATTTACGTGCATCAAAAAGGAAGCTGTGCCAGGTGCATTCAAAGTAAACGGACAAAACATGCCAAGCGCAGACGTCTTGAATCATATTGCCATTGATTTGCAAAGTTCAGTGTCTCAACTAAATTATTGGCAAAGCTTGGATGTTGCTTTGGATGCGAGTCATTTGAATCCGATGCTCGGCTTGCTAGCCGATAAAACAGATTTAGACAGGTTAAACATTGCACAAGAAGGTATTGTTGAGGCAAACAAAATTCTTACAATGGACAGTTCTAATAATATTCAAAATGCAAATGATGATCAAATGATTTTTGAACAATCCATCGAAACTCAAAGTTTAAAAGTAGGCGAATTAATTATTCCTACAGCAATCAATAAGTTAACAGGCGTGCTTAGCACAGTCGACTTGAACCGCGTTACGGGAACCCTTGGAACATCGCAAGCAAACAAAGCTGTAACATCCGATGCAAACGGGAAAACAACGTTGGCGTCTATTGATGTTGCAGACACGACCACGGCAACTGTGCAATTAAACAGTAACACAATCACGGCAACAGGTACGGATACAGGCACTGCAATTGCAAAGCAAAAAACCTTACCGACCGCCACCGTTTTGAATCGTATTAAAGACTTTTCTGGGGATGGAAACGAATTAAACAAGCTAACAGGTGTGCTTGGCACAGTCGATTTAAACCGTGTTACAGGAACCCTTGGAACATCGCAGGCAAACAAAGCTGTAACAACCGATGCAAACGGAAAGACAATAATGGCAAACGATGTGCAAGTTGACGGTGATGTGCTTGTCGGCTCGGCTGGCTCGGCTAGGATAGGTTTGGGTGGCTCTGACATTACTGTGTCAGCTGTTCAACTTGACGGTGCTTTACGTATGCATAAAAATTTAACGATAAGCATACAAGAAGCAAACACACTTGACAACATTCAAGCAAATGTCAACGAACTTAATTTGATGCATACGTTAGAAAGTAGTACAGCAGAGTTGAACTTGCTTCATACGACACCAGGCACAACCGAAGCAGAAAAGGCAGTCGTATACTCTGCGGACAAAATTGCAATTCCACTCTTGGATACAACAACAATGGATGCTACAACACTCAAGTTAAATGGTATCGCAGTGACCAGCACAGCAGGAAAATTAAATTTGGCAGCGCATGTAAATACAAGCCACTTAAACAAACTAACAGGCTTAAATGTCACAACCAATGTTTTGAATACATGGGCGGACACGACTGCTAGTGTCACAGAATTAAATAAAATGCAAGGTTTGCAAGCAGAAGCAGCGGATTTATCCATATTAAAAGATGTATTGTCTACGGCACAAGAGTTAAATGCAATAGCCACTGACAGTACAGCAGCACAATTAAATGCTTTGGCCACTACCTCGACGGCACTAGAACTAAATGCTGCTGTTTTATTGGCAGCAAATGATGGCTCTGTAACGGTCGGTAATTTAAGCCTTGGAACCATCAATTTAGCCGGTAGCCTGGCTGGCTCTGTCCTAAACGTAACGGCAGCACAAATAAACAACCACGCGGCCGACCTCGGCACAGCTCTTGCGAGTGATATCAAAGATTCAACACCCACAGAAATAAACGCCATCGACAAACTTGACCAGGCAAGCACAGCCGCTTACACGAAATTAAACCAAATATCTAGCACTGCGACCGCTTTGAATACATACGCAGCCGTCAGCCGAGCGGTTTATGCAGACAATAATAGCAGTGATTTTTGCGATAATAAATTGCCCGGGACTTTTGTCAACAGTGGCTCTGCTTTGTATATCTGTTTGGGCGATGAATGTGCCGAGA
>NYWG01000118.1 GCA_002684915.1 Verrucomicrobiales bacterium | reverse complement strand
CAAAAACAAAATATTAAAGTTAATCAAAATCTAATTCAACTTTCACAAGGCAACGGCACTTTAAATCAAAAAATACAATCGTTGCGCGCTATAAGACTCCGACTGGCCAAAACAAATACAAATGAAAAAAGCAAATTTTCAGAAGCACTATCTCAAGCTCTTAATCACAAAAATCCGCGCATTCGATTTGCTGCTCTTCAAACCATATGGCAAGCCCGCTTAGATTCATTTACTCCAAACATTAAAACTTTAGCTGCAAACGAAAAAGATCGACTAACTTTTTATGCTGCTTGGGGAGCACTTCGTGACATGCTGCCTCCCAGTGAACTTAGATCCATGTTGCAGGAAAAAAAATCAGGAGTACGCCTAGCTGCCTTACTTGCCCTACTTGATTTACAGCTTGTAACCCCTACAGAAGCTAAAACTCTAGTGAATGATTCTGACCCTAGAGTTACAACCGTGGCAGCTCTTTATTTAAGTAAAATTGAACGCGAAATGGCTAACCTTTTGTTAATCACTCCAAAAGGCGGTGAGTTTTTTGGAACACAAAAAATAAGTATAAAAGCTAAGATCAATGACACACAAATCAGGTATACGCTAGATGGCAGCGAACCCAATGGTAGATCTGAAAATTATGAAAAACCCTTTTCTATAAAGGAATCAACCACACTGTATGCAGCAATGTTTCGAGATGGTGAAAGAGTGGGCCCATTAGTTAAGCTAAACTATGAAAAGATTGATATACCAAAAGCTCCGATAAACATCGTCCAGCTAAACAAACAAAAAACCCAGCGTATGGTTCAGATTACAGGCGGATTAAGTGAAGGCTCCAAGGTTTATCTAGATCGATCTTATAAATTTAAGAACGTTCCTGAAAAACTTATGGGTGCTACGTACCTAATGTCACGCAACGATGATTCAGGATCTCGTGGAGACAAAATTGTCAATTTAAGCGCTATGTGCTTATTAGATATTTATATTGGTCACGACCGTCGAATTAACACTGTTAATAAACCATATTGGCTAAAGCAATTTAACTCTACAGACATGCAAATCAATACAAGTGATGCCGTATTTGACTTATTCCATCGCCGTTTTGAGAAAGGCGACACCATTACACTTGGCGGAAACACAATAGACGCAATTGACAGTGGGAAATCCAATTACATTACTATATTTAGTCAAACGATGATTGATCCACAATCTAAACCGTTGACAGAAGAGCAAGTCTTAGCGGACTTAGAACAAGCTGATGCAGATCGAGGTAAACAAATATTTTATAATAAACAAGGACCGCAGTGCTTTACTTGCCACCAAATTAATGGCGCAGGAAAAAACTTTGGTCCTGAACTGAGCGGAATAGGTTCTCGCGAGAATGCTGTTACGATTTTAAAATCAATCCTGCAACCCAACGCCAGACTAGTAGAAGGGTACCGAACTCATATCGTCAAAATGAAAAATGGAGAAACCTATGCCGGAATGGCACTTGAGGAAAGTGGACTCTCTTTCAAACTTGGGTTAGCGGCAGGACAAAGTGTTACCCTAGAAAAAAAATTGATAGCAAATAGGAGCAGCGCAAACACCTCTCCTATGCCAAGTGCTTATGGCATGCTAATGAACGCACAACAAATGGCTGACCTGACTGCATTTCTCGTAAGCAGCAAAGACATCCGATCAAATTCATCAATATCTAAAATCAATGATCAAATCAGTTTTGTAGAAACTGAAGGAGAAGTCGAAATCTTAATCAACTCACAAAAAGTTGGCACCTATGTATATAACAGCACATCGACTCTTCGACCTTTTTTCAAAAACATTCGGACTCTCAGCGGTACTCAGGTCACACGAAACTATCCTCCTATAGAAGGCGAGGATTCTCTGGACCATGCATCCATGCATCCTGGAATCTGGATGGCATTTGGTGATATTTCAGGGATTGATTTTTGGCGTAACAAAGGAAAAGTTGTACATCAAGGTTTCATATCCAAACCAAACGGCGGAAAGTCAATAGGAACTTTTAGTGTTTTAAACAACTACGAAACCAAAGATGGAAAATTAATCTGCCAACAAAAAGTTAAACACACCATAAGACTATCTAAAGGCAACTGGAAATTGACTTACGACAGCGAATTTTCTTCTCCACAAGGCTTCTACTTTGGAGATCAGGAAGAAATGGGTCTTGGGGTGCGACTGGCCACCCCTTTAATAGAAAAAAATGGTGGTCTTATTCGCAATAGTAACGATCAAATTGGAGCTAAAGAAACTTGGGGAGAGCCTGCAATATGGTGTGATTACTCTGGGGAAATCGACAGTAAATGGGTGGGCATAACAATTTTAGCTAATACTAAAACACCTCGCACACCTTGGTGGCATAATCGTAACTATGGATTGATGGTAGCCAACCAATTTGGTCGAGAAGCCATGAAAAAAGGCAATGAAAGCAAACTCAAATATAAGCCCGGTGAAAAACTGAGACTTTCATTTTCAATCATTATTAATGAGAGTCAAAAAACGAACAAAATTAATCAAAAGAAAATTTTAGAAGAACTCACTCAATAATTATGGTTAAATTAATTATATTATGCTTTTTAGTTTTATCTATAACCGCCTGTTCAAGCATCAAACTTACCCGCGCTGGGTATGAAGAAGCTTCTCACCAAGTTATAATTCGAGAAGGCCCCATAGAATTACGACACTATTCGAGTCTCAATCTTGTACAAACAAAAATGAAGGATACCGATGACAGTGGCTTCATGCGACTGTTCCGCTATATAGACGGCAATAATTCGAGCAAAAGTAAAATAGCCATGACTACACCTGTGTTCACCAGTGAAAATAATGGAGAAAGATCTATGTCTTTTGTACTTCCAGAAAAGATTAAGAAAGAGAAAGTCCCTGCTCCAATGAATGAAGCCGTACAAACCGTCACAAGTAAATCTGGCCTGTATGCCGCACATCGTTATTCCGGTCGTCGAATCCAAGGAGCACCAATAAAGATCCAAAATCAACTGAGGGAATGGATCAAAAACAATGATCTGCAATCTCTAGGGAAACCAATAAACGCCTTTTACGATACACCATGGACCCCGCCATTCCTTAGGCGCAACGAGCTTTTAATTGAAGTTTCTCAACAGTAAATCTTCAACTTTTATTATTAACATTAAATCTGAAACGCAAGTTTTAGAGAGAACTCAGTTCAGTCATACTTGAAAAAATCTCTAACCACCGTAACAATTTGTTTATGATTAAGGCAGTTTGTATTTCTATTTCATCTATTTTGCTTGTATCAGGTTGTAAAGAATCTGATCAAACATCTGTAACACCTGTCACAACAGACTCAGCACTAATGCCCTCTGCTAAGCTGGAATCAACAAATTCTATACCACAGGGACAACCGGAACCAAATAAACCCAAATTAGAAATATGGGAAGCAGCCTCGCTCGGGGCAATAGATATAGTAAATGAGCATTTGGATGCAGGAGTTAATGTCAACAGCCTTGATAAGCGCGGCAGAACACCTCTTCACTGGGCATCAACTGAAAAAGTAATTAGAAAATTAATCGCTAAAGGTTCGGATCTTAACTCTAAAGACGGTCGCGGTATGACGCCATTACATTGCTATATTATCGAAGACAAAAAAACAGAAGAGGCTAAAATACTCCTAGATGCAGGAGCAAAAGTGAACTCGATAACTAGCTCCGGCCACACTCCGTTGCATTATGCTACCAGTAATAATAAGTTCAAATTTGTAGACTTTTTAATCAAGAACGGAGCTAACATAAACGCAAAAAGTAATTCAGGCGTAACCCCTTTACACTCTGCAAGCCTTTCAGATGATAACCTAATAATTGAACTCCTATTAAGAAAAGGTGCCCAAGTAAATGCATTAACTAAAGATGGTGTAAAACTTTTTGCTACAGGAACACCACTCGATTGGGCTCAAAAAGCCAATAAGGATAAAGCCATTTCACTTCTTCGGAAAAATGGCGCAAAAACCGCAAAAGAGCTAACAACAAAGTAATTAGTGCAAAGCTTCTTTTTTAAGAAGCCCTTCAATTTAATCAATTAGGCTCTTTTAAAGAATTATTAATTCTATGGATTCACTAAAAAAATTAAACATAGCACTGTTTGGCCTTGGTCGAGCTGGAAAGTTCCACATCCAAAGTATCCAATCGATACCAGAACTTAATCTTAAATGCGTGATGGACTTGGATGAGTTATTAGCCCAGCAAGTAGCAAAAGACCTGGAATGTGACTATTCAACCAACATTGATGAACCAGTTGCCCGAAGCGATATTGATGCTGTAATTATTGCCACTCCTACTAACGAACATCACAAACAAATTGAAGCTTCACTAAAAGCAAATAAACCTGTTTTCTCTGAAAAGCCCTTAGGGAATAGTTTAAACGAAATTGATAGCTGCTTTGAATTAGCTGAAAAGTCCGATCTTCCACTATTTGTTGGCTTTAATCGTAGATTCGATCCTTCGTTCTCCAGCTTGGCATCTGAAGTTAAAGACTCAAAAATCGGGCAACTACAAATGCTGAGGGTCACATCTCGTGATTCACCACTTCCAAACATGGATTATATCAGTAAATCCAATGGAATTTTTCACGACTGTATTGTACATGACTTTGACATGCTTCGCTTCATTACAGGCAAAGATCCAGTGGAAATATACACATTAGGAAGTAGCTTTGTTGAAGAGATAAGAATGTTGAATGATTTAGATAATGTTCTTGTAACCCTGAAATACGACGACGGAATGATCGCGAGTATTGATGTAAATCGTTTTGCATCTTATGGATATGATCAACGCATTGAAGTATTTGGTACCAAAGGAATGTTACAGGCTGAAAATCGCCTGCCAATTACAACCCTACTATCAAACAATACAGGGCTTCTCAAACCAAAGATTGATCACTCATTCCCAACACGTTATCGAGAAGCATATCAGAGGGAACTAGAAGCCTTTAAAGACTGTGTACTACAAGGGGCTCCCTCACCTATCACTCATCAAGACGTTAGGATGAGTTTTATTCTCTCAGAGTTAGGTGAAAAATCCTATAATGAAAACAAGCCACTTAGCGTACCTAAAATTAATCAAAAGCTAATCTGACTCACTAAGGCGCTTTACTGGCACATCGTAAAGCATATCATGTGCTTCGTTGAGTATATTTGGAATAAGTTTGGAAAATGGGCTATTAGACAAAATCTCAGTAAGATCTAGTTGAGCCAATTTGGTAGCAGTTTCACCAGGAAACCAATGATCAGCCTGACCTAACAAGTTATAGCGCATCTTACCCCAATCAACTAAATCTAGAGATTTGGCGTAAGTCCATAACCGTATAATTTCAAGAACATTGATCTGCCCCGGAACATCAATGTATTCAGGTATATTTTCGAACCATTGTTCACACCAATCATTACCAAGCACCCTTCTCATTTCCTCCCTCAACCGCGACTCAATAGGAGGCATAACTTCATTAATATGATCATAATGATCAAGCGCTGCAATATGCTCATCAAAATCACTTGGTTTTGCCGCCCCACAACTAAGGGTATGGACCTGAGAACGGTTCAAGCAATATAGAGAATTAAACTGCATAGGTGACAAAGGTTGACATAAATCAACTAATTTAGCTGGAGGTGCATATAGTTTTCCGCCTTTATCATTCGGGCTGATAATGAATACTCCCATGTCACGCTTTGATGCCGCTTCAATACAGGACCAATTTAGATCATTAACGAAATACCAGTGAAGATTAACGTACTCAAATTCATCACTCTCAATTGCTGAATGAATGATGTTCGTTGATGCATGTGAAGAAAATCCGATATGCTTCGCTCTTCCTTCATCAATCAATTTATGTATTGCTTCTACAGCCCCTCCTTTTCGAAGTGACCAATCAAGAAACTGCTGGTTATTAATACCATGTAGAGACAATAGATCAACATGATCCAAATTAAGGTAGTCCATAGACTTATCGAATGTATCAAGAAACTCCTTTTGAGTAGCAAAAGGTGGGACCTTAGTCTGAACGATTATTTCGTCGCGGGGTAACTTTGGAAGCAAAAAACCAAGCTGCATCTCAGACGAACCATAACCGCGAGCCGTCTCAATGTGGTTAATGCCCAACTCAAGAGAGCGATGTATTGTCGCCTCAAGATTAGCTTGGCCATCATCAGGCACCTCACTGGGATTAATATCTTCCCATTTGTGCTGATACCTCATACCCCCACAAGAGAATACTGGCATCTGAAGTTCAGTTTTACCAAATCGACGATATTTCACAGAAAAGCAGTCTTGTTTCTCACATGGGAAAATTCAAGAACCAAGAAGTCGAAATGTATTATCTCTAATGCAGAAAAGTCTAATGAGAAACATCAAAACGAATAACAGTTTCATTTGGCTTCGCCAAACCTAACTGTTCACGAGCCAGTCGCTCCACTGTTTTGGGATCGCTTTTTAGAGCATCAATTTCTAGGCGCAACTCTCGATTAACTATCTCCTCATGCTCGATCTGCTGGTCTAGTTGAATAATCTGCTGCCTCATAGCTTCATTTTGATGCATAAGCGGAAAGTAAAGAACTGCCCCCCATACTAAGGAAGCTAAAACAAGCAAGGTCATAACCACACGACTGAGCTTATCCCAAATTAATGTATCGACGTTCATCTCCTTGCCGAGCGATTGCCCGTTTACGAATGCGACTGAAGAAATTTAGACCTATGCACACATTAGTGCCAACACAAAAATCATACTTTTGTACTAAAGTAATAGAGTCACAACTCAGATTTTAGCGCTATCAAAAAGCGCCTCCAAATTATCAGGCAGAATATCCTGCGAATGGCTCATTGGATTCAGTGCTGTCTTAAGGTAATCCACAGCATCAGCCACTCGCTGCACACTCTTGGGCAAAGCAGCCCCTGAGGCATTAGCATGACCACCACCTTGCAGCTGTTTAGCCATCCTTAAAGCCTCACCATTAGTACTCCGAAGGCTGACCATAAACTGGTTGTTACCAATTCGATTAAGCATAAGCAAAACCTTGTAAGACTGTGAATCCTCACGAAGTAAATGATTTAGAATCACATTGGAGTTGCCGACTACAGTTTTAACTAAACCTACTTCAGGTGTAATTTCCTGAATATTCTTCCGGCTCCACTTCAAACCCATAGGGTCCTCAACCTCTCTCTTTACTCTCATCACTTCTAGTAAAGGATGGTCGAGAAGCTTTTCAGGATCCCCATCTACCACCGAATAAACATTCCAAAATCCATAAGTTTTAACAAGAGACCCATAGTCGTTAGCAATTTCGAAGTCAGGATCCTTATGTAAAAAAAGATCTCCTATGTTTGCCAAATGAACCAAGCGATCAAGCGCTTCAGACTCTAGTCCATTATCTTTACAAAGCCCATAAGCTAACATACATGCACTTTTTGATTCATCATGAACCAAATGAGCCTTTGTAGGTTTTGCAGAAGTTATATGATGATCAACGATAACCCAATTTACTCGATCCATACGCTCCTCGAAAGCCAAGTCACTAACCCACGCCGCATTCTCTCTAAGACAACGACTATGCCAAGCTTGAGTTTGGTAACCTAGCAAGCGCACTTCCTCTCCATACAAGACTCCAGACAGTTTTTGCAAAAGCATACCCGAAAGCAGACCATCAAGATCTCCATCATGAGTAACAATAATTTCTGGCTTAGGAAGTTGATCCATAAATACACAAAGAGCCTACAACATCTATCATTGTAACCAAGCCAATTGTAACATTGAATACTGACAAGATTCACTGGAATGCAGCAATGGTACAAACTCAATTTCACGCTCTCTTTCAAAAATCATATTATTGAATAATGTATATTGATTAAGACTAAGAAATTAACTCTGACAATGGGCGCATCTGTAATTTCGGATTAAGGTTTAAAAACTAATTAAGAAGACTCTTTGTTTTTAGCCTCTGTGTATTTCTTTTTTCCAAAAGAAATTAACTTAAACGTTCTGGCCGATGATTTTAGAATAATGTAAATCTTTTGTACTGACTCAGAAGTAGCATTGAGAGCAAATGTAGTGGTTCCGATAATTCCTTCTGGATGTTCTTTAATACTGTTATATGCCCTTTTGTAATTCAAAATAGATATAAAATCTTTAAGTGGAATTTTTTTTGATGCTTTAGCTGCTTCATTAAAGCCTTTCCAATTAATATCTACTACAGACCTTCT
>NYWG01000117.1 GCA_002684915.1 Verrucomicrobiales bacterium | reverse complement strand
GTTCCCTGAACAATGGTGGCTGTGCTGACAGCTGCCATCCAGGGCCCAACGGAATCCCTGAATGCAAGTGCAGCACCGGAAAGCCGGTCAATGAGGGCAAAATGTGCGTCAATGACACAATTGCGTGTGATACAAACAAGTTCACATGCAAGAATGGAAAGTGTATCTCAAGGCTGTGGGCCTGTGATGGAGATGATGACTGTGGGGACAACAGTGACGAGGAGACGGACTACTGCAGCTACCACACCTGTGCCCCAACTGAGTACAGGTGCGGCAACGGTCGTTGCATCTTCAAGACCTGGCAATGTGATCACGAGGACGACTGTGGTGACGGCACAGACGAGCTGGACTGTGACTATCCAAAATGTGCCGAGGGCGAGTTCACCTGCGACAACCATAGGTGCATCCCCAACGCTCAGGTCTGCAATGGTGTCAATGACTGCAAAGACAACAAGACCAGCGACGAGTCTTCCAAGATGTGCGGCTCTCGGAATGTGACTTGTCCCCGAAATCACCTTCAGTGCAAGAGTACCACAATCTGTGTGGAGCCATACTGGCTGTGTGATGGAGACAACGACTGTGGCGACAACAGCGACGAAGACCCACTCCATTGTGGGTCTCGTTCGTGTCCTCCCAACAGCTTCCGCTGCCCGGATCACCGATGTATTCCGGCCACCTGGTACTGCGATGGAGATCCGGACTGTGATGACAAAAGTGATGAGCCGCCGGGCTACTGCGAGTCCGAGAAGAAGACCTGTTTCGGGGATCTCTTCACCTGTGACAACGGAAACTGCATCCCAAGGATTTACCTTTGCGATGGAGACAATGATTGCTTGGACGGCTCAGATGAGAATGAGGAGCAGCAGTGCAACAATCGGCAGTGTGACCCTGACACTGAGTTTGAGTGCAAGCAGAACAAGATCTGGAACCGAGCCATGTGCATCCCTCGTAAGTGGGTTTGTGACGGTGACCCGGACTGCATCGATGGAGCGGACGAAAACTCAACCATTTCTGGCTGCACCCGACCCACAGAACAATGCAATGAGGATCAGTTCCAGTGCAACAACGGCCGCTGCATAAACAAACACTGGAAGTGTGATCACGACAATGACTGCGGGGATGGTTCGGACGAAGGGAAAGACTGCAGCAAGGTTTATGCTACGTGCAACAACGGGACCGAGTTTGGCTGCAACAACCAGAAGTGCATCAACGTCGCCTATCACTGTGATGGAGAGGATGACTGCGGAGACGGCAGTGATGAATACGGATGTGCTGCAGCGGTCACTTGCAAAGAGGGAGAGTTCCAGTGCGCCAACAAAAAGTGCATCAGCTATGATATTGTGTGCGACAAGAATGACGATTGCGGAGATGAAAGCGACGAGCCGCTACACTGTAACAAGGATGAGTGTCTTAAAGTTGAGGACAACCAGTGTGAGCACAAATGCACGGACACAAAGGACTCCTTCAAGTGCTCTTGCAACCCAGGATACAAGTTGATGGAGGATGGACGAGCATGCATGGACATCAACGAATGCATCGACATGCCTGCCGAGGCTCCCTGCAGCCAGGCTTGCAGCAACAGTCCCGGTGGGTTTTCCTGCAAGTGTGACAACCAGTTTTACGAGCGGTCTGGCGACGGGCGGACTTGCAAGAGAAGGGATAACACTGATCCCTGGATTCTCTTCACCAACAAATACTATCTCCGCAACATGTCCATCGATGCCACACAATACAACTTGGTCCACGAAAACTTGCGCAACGTTGTCGCCCTCGACTATGATTACAACATGGAAGAGATCTACTTCTGTGACGTCTCTGCAAAGACAATCTTCAAGTCAAAGGTGGGATCTGAGGAGAGAACCAACATCATCCGTCACAACAGCAATGGGCTGGAGGGGATGGCCATCGATTGGATCGGAAGGAAGCTCTATTGGTTGGATAGGCACACCCAGCACCTTAGCGTCAGCGAGCTGAATGGCACCAACCGAAGGGCCATCAAAACGGATATCGATGATCCTCGTGCTATTGCCATCCATCCTGGCATTGGATACATCTTCTACACATCATGGCATCTTCAGGCGTACATTGGCCGAATCGGTATGGACGGTTCCAATTTCACGAGGATTGTGGCGACTGTGAACGGCGACAAGCTGGCCTGGCCAAACGCGATCACCATCGACTATTTCACAAACAAGATCTGGTGGGCGGACGCCCATCTCGACTACATTGCCTATTCTGACTTTGACGGAAACAACAAGAAGTTTGTTCTGGCAGGAACTGAGTCAGTGCCTCATGTCTTTGCTATCACTCTGATGGACGACTATCTCTACTGGACGGACTGGAACAAGAAGGCAGTGATGCGGGCTCACAAGTTCACAGGGAAGGACTTGACCATCTTGCGGAACACAACACACCGGCCGTATGACCTGCACATCTACCATCCATTGAGACAGTACAAATATGACAACCCTTGCGAGAGCTCGTCTCCAAATGGGGGCTGCTCACATCTCTGCCTCATTGCTCCCAACAACATGGAAGGAACCACGTTCACATGCGCCTGTCCAGATGACTTTACCCTTGACCCCTCCAACAACAGGACCTGCATTGCCAAGTGCACCGAGGGCCAGCACAGGTGTGGAGGCAATGACGAGAAATGCATCCCCCACTATTGGCGCTGCGATGGATCCGTAGACTGTGCGGACAGGTCAGACGAACCGGCTTCGTGCCCGGAGAGAAAGTGCCGGGATGGTCAATTCCAGTGTAAGAACAATAATTGCACCCTTGTCACTGCAATCTGCGATGGGAGGGACGATTGTGGGGATAGGAGTGATGAGGAAAACTGCGACCATGAGTGTCCAGAGCATGAGTTCAAGTGCAAGAAGTCAGGTCGTTGCATCCTTGGTGCCTGGAAGTGTGATGGAGATGCCGACTGTATGGATGGCTCGGACGAAGCAGAGGACTTGTGCCACAAGCGACCCTGTGATGATGAGACAGAGTTCCAGTGCGGAAATGGAAAGTGCATTCCCAAGCTGTGGCACTGTGACTACGACAACGACTGTGGGGATGACACAGACGAGCCAGCTCACCTCTGCCGAAACAGGAACTGCACAACTGGCTGGCGAAGATGCCCAAGTCCGACCAACTACCGATGCATCCCTGAATGGCTGTTCTGCGATGGTAAGGATGACTGCAGAGACGGAACAGATGAGATGGCTGAGAACTGCCCACGATGCGAGGACAAGGGAGACTTCACTTGTAGAAATAAGCGCTGTGTGCCCCAACGTTGGCTTTGTGACTTTGAGAATGACTGCGGCGATAACTCTGATGAGGGAGATGAGTTGTGTTCAGGACGATACAGGGAGTGCTCGGAATCTGAGTTCAAGTGCGGCAATGATAAATGCATTCCTCGAAGATGGCGCTGTGACCACGACGATGATTGTGGTGACGGATCAGATGAGAACCAATGCCAGGAGCACACTTGCCCGCCAGAGAGGTTCCAGTGTGCCTCTGGCCACTGCATCAAGGAGGAGTTGAAGTGCGACGGCGACAAAGATTGCAACGACATGTCGGACGAGCTGGATTGCGAGCCAAGATTCCCCAACGGGAAGTACTGCTCGGATGATAAGCACGAGTGCAAAAACCACCTCTGTGTGAGACATACGGATCTCTGCGACGAAATCGATGATTGCGGTGACGGCACAGATGAGAGTCCGGAGCTCTGTGAGAACTTCACATGTGAAAAGGTTGACAAGTTCCAGTGCGGAAACGGCAAGTGTATTCCCAAGTATCAGATGTGTGACGGCATCAAGCATTGCTCAGACGCAAGTGACGAGAACAACATGACAATCTGCGCCAGCCGACCTCGCCCGTGTATGTTCGACGAGTTCAAGTGCGCCAACAAGAAGTGTGTGGCCAACACGGACGTCTGCAACTTGGCCGACGACTGTGGGGACGGCTCGGATGAAGCCGGCTGCCACAACGCCGGGCAGTGCTCGGACGACAGCGTGAACATGCGAGGAGGCTGCCAACACCTCTGCAGGAACCTGCTCCAAGGCGGGTACATCTGCCACTGCGAAAGGGGCTACATCACCGATCCAAAGGACCCCAAAAAGTGCAAGGACAATGACGAGTGCAAGGACCCTACCGTCAACACCTGCTCCCACATCTGCACCAACTTCAACGGCACATTTGCATGCTCTTGCCGAGACGGTTTCCGCTTGACAGACGAACACAGCGGAGTTTGCAAGGCTGAAACCGGAGCTATTGAGCTCTTCTTCTCGAGCGGGGAGGAGATCAGAGGCTTGGAGGAAGGGAATGTAAACAGGGAGGTTGAGGTTGTGAAAGACCAGGAGAGGATCGAAGGCATCGATTTTGACCCGATCAAGAATATGATCTACTGGGTCGACTCCCAGGAGAAGAGCATCAAGCGGTCTTTCATCCCAAAGATGCATCAAGGAGCTGAGATAGGCCATCCACAGGACATTCAGCCAGCCGGCAAGGGTCTTGCCAAGCCGACTGATGTTTCATTCGACTGGGTGACACAGAACCTCTACTGGGCTGAAGTGGACACTGCTGGTGGCAGGACTCCTGAGGGTCGAATTGTGGTGGCCAAATCAGATGGTCGTTACAAGAGGTCAGTGGTGTCGAAAGATCTGGAGATGCCAAGCAGCATTGTAGTTGATCCTGAGCATGGGCTCATGTTCTGGGCGGACGCTGGGGCAAAGCCAAAGATTGAGATGTCTTGGATGGACGGGTCCAAGAGACGGACAATAGTGTCAGAAAAGATCGAGAGGCCTGAGGGCCTTGCCATTGATTTCTCCATGGGCCACACCATATATTGGGTGGACTCAAAACTCAACACAATCGAATCAATGACTGAGGACGGAGAGAGAAGACATATCGTGGCAAGGGGGACTCACCTCAACCGACCGCTTTCCATCGACGTATTTGAGTCTTACATGTTCTGGGCGAGTGAAGGCTCGGGAGGTCATGGCGGAGAGGTGATGCAGATGGACAAGTTTGGTCGGGGAGTCACACAGACCGTGGCTTCAAACCTCCAGCACACGGCGGCCATCAAGGTGTTCCATCCCGACCGGTACAACACGAGCGTCAGCAACCCCTGTGAGAAGACTCAGTGCACACATCTCTGCCTCATTATTCCCTCCGGCCATCGTTGCAAGTGTCCCAACAATATCAAGTTCCAAGCCGGAAGCAAAACCTCCTGTGACGCTGCCTACGAAGAGCCAAAACCTCAGCCGTTGGTGTGCAAGTGCCAGAACGGAGGCTTCTGCGTCGAGACTGAGTCCGGGGAGACGGAGTGCAGGTGCGAGGAGAACTTCACCGGGGAGTACTGCGACATCGGCAAGGACGCCATCATCGGCTCCAAGGCCGGGAGCAAGGCTGCCATTGCAGCGCCAGTCATCCTCATCATCATGGTGATCATCTGTGCCATCTCCCTCTATGTGTACTACCAGCGGAAGCGTGGCGAGCCTAAAGTGCTCGGTGGGATCACAAACAGCGTCTCCTTCCGGCAAGGCACCAACGTTGAGTTTGAGGGGCCCTCCTTTGTTGAGAGTGGGAATGGTGCTGTGTCTCAGAAGCCGGACGCAGCAATCGAAAATCGAGACTTCTCCAACCCGATGTTCGGTCTCCGACCAGGTATGGCCCCGTCGTCGGGGAGTGAGTCGGCGGAGGCGGCCGTGCTGGCGCCCAGCGTGGTCACCCACCAGACGCCACCAGCGCCTCTCAGGCATCGCGAGCTCAATCCAGCGGCCATCGATACGGGCAAGGACACCCAGTGCCTCGTGGCTGAAGACGATTCAGAGTGCTAGCACCTCCTTGTTCAAAGGAGGAATTTGGAGTTTCATCTCCAGTGATATTTTTCGTGATTTTTCATTCCATGGACGATCTAGAGATTCGCCAAGTGAACTATTGAGAGTATTTTTATACATCTTACACCGCGGTGTCATGTTAAAGAGAAAGGAAGGTGTGTCACAAATATATCTCAAACTTTTAGACGCTCGTCATACTTGTCAAAACTACGACATTACGTTACATTCAGAACATCTCTATCATAATGTAAAATCTCATGTTAAAACTCAGAAATTTTTGTTGAGAAAATCACTCTATGCAATTATACAGATGCTTAGTTCTTGATAATTGCTACATTTGCATTTATGTAACAAGCCAAGATTTATTCAAATGTGGAAAAAAAACATTCCAACTTCACTGTGTTTTGATCATTAAATGTTTATTTCGTCTCCTGCCAAAAAAAACTGTAATAAGAAGAGAGAAATATGTATGTTGGAAAAAAGATGTATTTGTATAACTTTGAAGGTAAACCTTTCAATAAATCCGTCCATGGTCGGCTTTAGTGACGGACTTCGACACCACTTTCAATGACAAGATGATCAATGTGAAATTGAATCTCGCAATTGGTGGAAACTTGGGTGGGGCAGGGCCATACTTTTGAGCAGTCG
>NYWG01000116.1 GCA_002684915.1 Verrucomicrobiales bacterium | reverse complement strand
CGGCCTTCTTCGCTACGGCCTTCTTCGCTACGGCCTTCTTCGCTACGGCCTTCTTCGCTGGAGCTTTTTTTGCTACAGTTTTTTTTGTTTTTGTTTTAGCCATTCCGTTTACTTGCTGGTGTGTAGAGACACTCCTACTTATAGTATAAAAGTGATCGCTCTGAAAATCCAGAACGACAAGAACGATTCTCACAGAATTTAGTTAGAGTCAATGAAGAAGGTTTCCCATTTATCTTAAACTATCAAAGCATGACACAATTACATCAAATTTAATTAATATGTAATATTAGATAAATTTCAAAAGCCAAGCCATAATAGTGACTTGTCCTAAAATTAACATGCTCAAGCCTAGCCAGATTATAAGCTCAATACTTCGCTGGCCCATTTGGCCAATCGGCGCTAGCCAAAATCTCAATCTTACCGAACCAAATTGAAGCAAATCACCGTTTTGTAATCGAACAGACTTTGATGCTTCCAAGCTGTTTATACTTAAAGAAGCTTCAGGATCACACTTTACTATAATTCCGTTTTCTCCAGCTTCCTCCAGAACAAGGTGGCACGGCCAAACCCCTTTAGCCTCAATCCTGTGATGACAATTGATATCTCGTCCGATTTTAAAAGGAAAACCAGACACCTCTACCTGTTCTCCTAAAAAATCACCATCAAGGCGTTCTAAGCGGAACTTCAAAATAATTTAGAGTCCACCACTATCCTATCACCGGGATATATCAATAGGTCTTTGGATGGATCTTCTAAGGCAGCTTTGCAATCCACAATTTGCACCTTGTTGTTACTACGAAAGACACGAACCTTCCGCTGATCAGCAAAATCTGTAAAATCCCCAGCTGACTGGATTGCCTGTGACACTGTAATTCGCCCAATGTATGGTTGACGACTTGGCTGTCTCACCTCGCCTCCAACAAAATAAAACCGCTCGGCTGTCCGTATGGTAACATTGATTGTACGATAAATCTTAGGCACATACTCTTTTTCGAGTTCTTGCTCAAGGGCCCCAATAGTTTTCCCTGCAGCCTTAATTTGCATATTAAGATAGGGAGGTGTAATTGTACCATCCTCACGAATTCGACATGTAAAAGGTAATGGAACAGTGCTAAGCCCACTGAATGAGATAGTAATTGGATTACCCGGCTCCAACAAATCAGAAGATGGCACTTCGTTAATAACTAATGGCTGGCCTGTTTCTCCCACCTGCGAAGGGGTAGATTGAATCGATCCATTAGTATTAGGACTAACACATCCAGTCAAAAATACCGCTGTGATGAGCAGACTGCTCCAGGTCATTATCATTTTTGCTCTCAGCATTAAATGTCTCACAACTAAACTAACCTCAAAATTCATATATTAAGTTTAATACTTTGGTTTTACAGATCCGTCTCTGTCAGCAGATTCATTGGTAATTGATTTCTCCTGATCGGATCCTTTTTCAGGTAATGATTCCTCTTCGTTTTCACGACTCTTGTAATAATTATCATAGTAGTATCCACTATAATAATAGTAGTAAGAATCCTGAGAAATATTGATATTATTAAGCACTACTCCAACCAAATTCCCTCCTACTTTGGTTACCATTTCTTTAGCTCTCTGGGTCATCAATTGTGGGTACTTACGATATTGAACTACTAGTACACATAGATCTACAGCACTAGCCAACACTGATGCATCACTTACTCCCATTATTGGAGGAGCATCAAAAAATACGTAGTCGTAGCGACTCTTCATGTCCGCAACGAAACCTTTCATTTTTGATGAACTTAGCACACCCATAGAACTACTAGGAAGCTTGCCACTTGGTATGAAGTGTAAATTTGGTATATCCGTAATTTGGACAACTTCCTCAACAGTGTTCTGACCAAGTAACAAATTGGTTAAACCAATACTGTTTGACACTTTGAAATATCGATGCATTGACGGCCGACGCAAATCGGAATCTATAACCAAAATGCGATCACCTAGCTGCGCAAAAATCACCGCTAAATTAAACATGGTAGTAGTCTTACCTTCACCCGCCCCACCACTAACCACGGTAAAAGTAGTTTGATCTTCGCTCTGACGCCCAGCAAAAAGAATATTGGTACGAAGCACGCGGTACGCCTCCGCATGAGGGCTCTCTTCACCTTCATCAACGAGTGATCCAACGTTCTGAGGAATAACCCCTAGCACTGCAGTATTAAGAGCACGTTCAACATCATCAATTGTCTTCACGCTCGTATCTAAATACTCAATAAAAAACGCTAACCCGACTCCAAGTATCAATCCAACAATTACACCAAGAACAATATTCAAAGTAATATTAGGCCGAACCGGCCTAATAGGATTATCTGCCTTATCAATAATCTCCACACTGGACTCCTTTGGAAGATCCAAATCAACTTCTTCCTGCATAATCCGGAACAAGATTGTATCGCGCATTCGCGTGGTGTTGGAGAGTTTCCGTTTAGCATCAAAATACTCACGGCCTTCTTCCTGGATTTTCGCCTCTTTGGACTTGGCATTATCAACCGCCTTCTGAAGCTCTTTTACTTGAGCAAGTGATGATTTCACTCTTAAATCCAGACCAGCAAGAATACCTTGAATACGGTTTTCAATCTGAGCCTCAAAGCTTTGTAAGGCCGCCCTTAAACTTTTTATGGTTGGATGGCCCTCCCCTAAATCAATACTCTTGTTTGCCAATGTAGTCTGACCAGTCTGATACTCTCGAACTAAGGCATCTAATTGAGCATCTGGATAAGCCGTCAATATCGAATTACGCAACTCCTCAGAACTTTGTTCCTGAAGCCCCTGAAGAAGTGTAGCTTGCTGGGTATAAAGACTTTTTGCGGTAATCAGCTCTGACTCATAACGCCGAACAATCTCTGGCTCGACGATAGAATAACTATCTTCTCCAGCAGCATCAGAAATACCCAGCTTCACCCTTAAAGCGTCTACCTTAGCCTGCATCACTGAAATCTCATCGTTGGTTTTCTCCATACGCTCTTTCAATTTACCGATGCCTGCCTCTACACGCCCTTTTTGTAATTTAGATCTGTAGTTCTTGTATTCTTCTGCTAATGCCTGAGCAATCTCCCTAGCCAAATTCTCATCACCATCGTAAGCACGCAACTCAATGATACTAGTATTTCTATACTGACTAACATCGATAATCTTTTCCAAACGCTTACGAGCACGCAGTTCAGTCAACGCCTCTCCACCATTATCATCTTTCCACTCTTCTCGTAACTCACAAGTTGCAACTACTGCATCCAAAACAATCTGTGATTGTATTTTCTCAAACTCGGTCGAAATAAAATAAGGATCAAATGAACTTTGACTGGCTTGAACTCCCATCAACGGAGCAATATCAGAAGTATCCTTTTCCACCGCAATACGTGAAAGACTCATGTAAGTCGGAGGAATCAAAAAAGTCACCACGGTAGTCGTGATGGCAGTGAGTAGAAAGACAAGTAAGATAGTCGCAATACGCACCCTGATGATGCGCCAATAATCAAGTATATGAAGCTTGTCAGAGGACTGTTCTAAGCCAGAAGTTTTATCCATTTATTTTATATCGAAAAAAAGGGAGGCCAGATCAGCATTTCTGGCCTCCCATAAAAGGTTTTTATCTAAAATTAATATCTAGCACCAATTCCAAATGAGAGGTAGTTGCGCTCAAAACTACGATCCCCATACGCCCTAACATCCGATTGAAGTTCATCGTAATTATAGGAAATTTCAGCCCATAGACTTTCAGATATATTATAAGAAAGTCCCAATCCAAATAGATTCAGCTCCTCATCTTTACCATCAATCCCATCTCCCCCTCCGTTAAGCTCACTAGTCTGATAACGGCCAGTTATTGTTCCGTACAAATCGGGGCTCAAGTCAGTGAAACGATGCGTTAACTGGGCATAAATGGCGGTTGTCTCTTGGTCAGCAGCACGAAGATCAGTCGCCGTACGCAACATCATCACGCCACCAACAACACTACTGTCCTCTGCATAAGACCAAGTAAACCGAACATCAGCATAAGGACTACTAGGATCATCATCCGTAACAACGTCCGGCATACGGTCAGCATTATCAAAGTCAGCAGTTTGTATACCCGCCAAAGCCTCAATGGCTAACTGAGCATTCAAACTACGACTCAAACCAACATAAGCGAAATGCGAATCGTTATCCCGAGCATCTGGATCAAACCTAAGTAATCCTTCCTGAGAAACTTCGGGACCATCAAAATCGCTAGCCGCAAACTTGTAACCTAAAACCAATTCGGTCTGTTCATCCAAGTAATAAAAACCATCGACATTAAATGAATTAACCTGACGATCTAATAAGCTAGAAAAAGTGCTATCATCATAATCAAAAAGTGAATTACCATAACCTACTTCCACTCCTGTTTTACCTGACAAAATACGCTTGTAGCCCGCTTGAAATGTGTTCCGAGTATTATCTCCCTCAAGTCGCAACGGAGTTCCTCCATCCAGAAGTGCAGGTTCCTGAGCTACAACATATGATTCTGACAAGGACAAACGTGATGTATCAGAAAACGCCTTATTTAAGCTAAGCCCTAACTCATGACCATGATCCTGATCATCAGTAGGCCGGTCATCATACCAGCGAAGCCCATAAGCATAGCCCGCACTAATATCAAGATCTGTGCCGTTGCCATAATTCAAACTCAAAGCAGGACTAAACTCAATACCGCCGCTTTCTATCTCGTTAGATGGAGCAGTCGTGACATTGTCGTCGTAAAATCCTTTAAGTGTAGCGCTGACTTCCCAAATCTTACCGTCTGCAGCCTGCGTTCCCACGACAGCTAAAGCAGCCGCGCTAAGGGTAATGACTCTCTTTTTCATATGCTGATTAATCTGAAGCCATCATAGTGCCAACAACTTATCAGCACCTGAAGGACACGTATTGTTCGTTTATCAAGGCAAACTGTCAACCTCAATTAGTAGTTTTTAAAGTATTTTTAATTATACTTAAATCAACTTAAACATTGAGTTATTTATCCCCATTGGAAATATCAAAAAGAAGCCATTGCCTAGGAGAAAACGCATCTTCCACGCCGAGCAAAGGAAACCCATCCGGTAAATATTTGTTTAGCTGGATAGCTAGAACAAACCGCTCCCAATTAGACATATTTGAAGCAAAAACTCGGCTAACGTATCGCTGATCCGTCGTCATCTCGGTAAAATACAATGCCCTAACAGGCCTAAAACCATCATTTATTTGGTAAAAATCTGGCTGAACACTTCGCGTAAGCCACACACTATCTTGGTTCCCGTACCAGGCCACAGCCCAAGGTAAATCGCTCATTAATAACTCCTCAGGCTTTAATTCTCGAAGACCATGCTCTTTTGGAATCGATTTAAGATATTGGATGCGTGCCGGATGGTAAGGAGGATCAGCAACTAGGTATGGCTTGGGTAGTACAAAGCTAAGAAGCAACGGAAGCGAAGAAGCCAAAACTATAAGGCTACCACCGGCCAAACGCATTTCTGGAAGGTCAACTTTCCATTGATCTAACAATGAAAAAAACAAACCCAATCCAAATAGAAAAGAAACCGGGCCAATAATCACAATCAGATTATCGCCACTCAAGTTTGGAGCTAATTCAGCTAAACCAAATTGTCCAAGCGGACGACGAATCAGTTCGGTTAAAGTAGTTTCCGCATTAGAAAGATGCGTACGGCCAAGTGCTTGTCCGATAGTTAATATAAACAAGCTCAAAAGCACAAAAACTCTTAAGCGATGTAACCGTTTATTCCGAAACGGAACAACTAAACCGATCAGGCAGATGACTGCAAACCATCCACCCGAAAACCGAGGTAAATCAGTTAGCAATAAGTGCCTCATGTTACGACTCAGCTTATCCACAATAGACCAAAATCCGACCCGATCAGCCACTCCTTGCTTAAGCACCGTTACACCACTCGAACGAGCTTCATCTTCAGCTAGTTCGTTCGGCTCAAAAAATAATGTCCTCTCAATTGTATCCTCAGGGAATTCATAAGTCTGGGAATACAACGCCAACCCGGAAGTTCCAAATAAGTTTCCACTAAGATAAATATTTCGGCCAAGCCAAGGGGAAATTACTATTATAAAAGTTAGTAACGTAAAAAAGATGGACCTCCATCGAACTCCACCCCCAAACCAGGCAATAAAAACCACTATAGGTATTACAAGTAAGCCAAAACCATAACGAGTCATACATCCCAATCCGACTAATGCACCTATCCAACATGTCATGCAAAAAAATCGGCTCGAAAACTTCATCCTTGTGCCTTCTGCTGATTGCAAAATAGCCATCTCTTCAAAACGCACCAAAGCCTTCATTAAAGCCAAGAACAAAACCAACAAGAGCATAGTTGAAAGGCCTGAGGCGGAAAATTGCCAGTAAAGTTCAGACCCCATAAAAACAAGCGACGAACACCAAGCTACAAGACTATCGAACAATTTCTTTCCTAAACGAAACAACTGCAACAACGCCAAAAAAAACAAAATCTGATTAAAGAGATAAATTAATACTTCAGGCTGATAGCGCTTAGGCTCACTATTATTCAAATCAATCTCGAATTTGAAAGGCATCAACTTCATCCAGCCCCCAAGAAGCAACGGATAAAGTGGTGGATGAGTAATATCCGGAAAGGATTTATTTAATTCTTCCTCGGTTAAATTTCCTGTCTGACGCAGCATGTCAATTGCTACTGGCCTGATGAACTGTGTTTTAAAACCATATCCCTCAGCAATATTTCGAGCGAGCTGTGCAGAGTCCATCGCCTCTGGCGCAGTAAAATTTCGCGTGAAATTTATGTTATAAACCAACGAAGCCCCTACAAGCATAAGAAGCAAAACTGCGTAGCGTATGAGCGTGGCTGCTTTACCAGCTTCAATACTATTTATATATTCTTGAAATCTAAGCATTTACTTTGGCTAATAACCGGACTTACCCTTATTGATCAATTAAGTGCCCATATTCGATCAAATTCCTTCTAAACTATAGCGATGTAATTTGCGGTGCAACGTACGACGACTAATACCGATTTTTTTTGCCGCCACTGTCCGATTTCCTCGGCACTCTTTGATCGTGCGAATGATAAGTTGTTTCTCAGCTTCCTCGAGTGTTACCCCTTTTCCAATCAATGGCTGATTCAACTGAACTTCACTATGAATAACACCACGGCTCTGGACTGATTGAGGCAGATCAGTCAACTGAATCATTTCATCCTTCGACAAAACCACGGCATGCTCTACAGCCGTTCGCAATTCTCGCACATTACCCGGCCATTCGTAACGGATCATTGCTTCGAGTGCATCAGCAGTGAAGTCAGAAATAGTTTTTGAATTCTCGATTACAAACTCGCGCAAAAAATGCAACGCCAACAAGGGAACATCATCCAACCGTTCACGCAAAGGGGGAGCCCACAACTCCACTACATTCAATCTAAAATACAAATCCTCTCTGAACTCACCTTTCCCCACGAGTTCCTTAAGATTTTTATTCGTTGCTGCTACTACACGAACATCAGCTGAAAGGGTCTTATTTCCTCCAACTCGTTCAAAACTCCGCTCACCCAAAAACCTGAGCAACTTCACCTGCGTGGTCTCATCAACTTCCCCAATCTCATCGAGAAATAAGGTTCCTCCTTCTGCCTGTTCAAATCGACCAATCCGCCTTTCATGCGCACCAGTAAATGCACCTTTTTCGTGTCCAAATAATTCACTTTCAAGAAGGGTCGGCGATAATGCCGCACAATGCACGGTAACCATAGGCTTTGTAGAACGCGGACTAAGCTGATGAATAGCCTTTGCCAATAACTCTTTACCTGTACCACTTTCTCCCTGAATCAAAACTGTGGCCCTAGCAGGTGCTACCTGCCTGACAATATCCATTACGCGCTGCATCGGCTCAGATTCACCGATGATATTTTCAAGACCAAATTTTTTATCGAGCTGTTGTTTTAAGGTTTGATTTTCACTTTCAAGTGAACGAAATTTCAATGCTCGAGCAATACGAGCCTCAAGCTCATCAATTTGCATTCTGCCTTTGGCAAGATAATCATCAGCACCCTTTTTAAGGGCTTCAACAGCTAACTCTTCCGAGCCATAAGCTGTCATAAGGATACAGATTGGCTGTTTAGGCAAAGACTTAGCTCTTGTAATCAGTTTCATCCCATCCTCGTTATTCGGCAACCGGAAATCAGTAAGCAACACGTCGAAAGTTTCCGATTCTAGCAACCCTATAGCAGAAGCAGCATCCTCCGCCACATATACTTCATACCGATCTTCCAAAGCCGAACGCAAGCCATCACGCGTTGGCTTTTCATCATCAACTATGAGTAAACTCGCTATCATTCCTTGCTTAAATCATCTTTCAACAAACGAGGCATTCGCTCATCTTTGGGCAACCAAATTCGAAAGGTTGCACCCTTGCTTCCGTGACTAGTTAATTCTAGGCGACCATCATGGTCACGAACAATCCGCTGCACAATCATTAACCCAAGCCCTGAGCCTTTTTCTTTTGTTGTGTAATAAGGTTCAAAAATCTGCTTAATTTGTTCTTGTGGAATTCCACAACCTGTATCTGTCAAACTAACCCAAATCCCGTCTCCAGCCTCACCGGTTTTAATCATCAACTCACCACCAGTCGACATTGCCTGCATTGAGTTTTTCATTAGGTTTATTAGGGACTGTTTAATCTGACCAATATCAAAAAAGGCTAAAGGCAAATCTTCAACCAAGTCTAACTTTAGTGATTGGCCCCTATTGTTAAATTCCGGCCGCAAAAGTTCGATTGTCTCCTCAACAATATCATTCAGTGAATTCTTTTTTGAGTTTGGCCTTGCAGGACGAATAGCCTGCAAAAATTGAGTCACAATATAATCTAAACGACCCACCTCTCCCTTGGCTACGTTTACATATTTTTCAAGTTTAGCAGAAATATCACTGATCTCATTAATCTGATATTCATCAAGCTTAACTAGACCAGATGAAGGCTGCAGCTTACGAAGCTCTCTTTCAATCAACTGAAGATGAATACTCAACGCATTCAGCGGATTTCCAAGCTCATGTGCCACACTTGCTGCCAAAAGAGTAAGAGCCTGAATACGCTCACTCTCAATCACATCATACGTCTGCTCACGGACTTCCGTAGCATCATGCAAAATCAGCGCCATCCCCGTACTGCTCTCTGCATGCCCATCCAGTGGAGCCGCATATAATCGAATAAACCTTGGCTTTGGATAACTTAAATCAAACTCTCTTCGCACCAATCCTTGACTACCTTCCCTATCCATCGCCCGCAAAAAATCCCAATCTAAATCTGGTAATAAACACTCAACTGACTTACCCATCAGCTCTACCTCATCATAACCAAACAACTGCGTCACCGCATTGTTTAGATATATAATTTCCCCCTCAGAGTTGGCCACCAAGACACCATCCTCAATCGTATTAAAAAGTGTCTCTAGAAATGAACGCTCTCGGACCAAGCGCTCTACAAACGACTGCAAATCCTGAGGGTCGAGCACATCAATGCGCCCTAAAACTTTTTCAACAAAACTGGATTTAGTAGTAGAAGACATGCGGCTTAAAGCCACTTTTTAATTTTGAAATAAACTACTGTACCTAATGTCGCAGCAATCGTAACACTCATCGCGATAAAATACCCCGCCTTACCAAAACCAATCTCCGGAATATCGCCAAAATTCATTCCATACCAAGTTCCTACCAACATCATAGGAGTCGTGATAACTGTGAAAACAGTTAAAACTTTTACTACTTCACCCGTTTTGTTCGACGACATGTTTAAATAAACCTGCAAAACTCCAGTCAAAGACTCAGCGTAACGAGCAGCCATCTCACCAATGTTAAACAATCCATCATAAACATCTCGATAATAAGGAATCAAATGCGATTTAACCAATTTAAATTCGCCTCGTACAAAACGGCTAAGAACCTCTTTTTGAGGCCCAATAATCTGCCGCAAATGCAGGACCTCTTTTTTGATCTGCAATATTGTATTCAATGTCTCCTTTCCCGGATCCTGCAATGCTCGCTGCTCGACTTCTGCAACCTCCATCGCCAACTCATCTAAGGCCGGCTTATAATTCTCTACTATCGAATCCAATAGAGCATGGGCTACTCGATCTGGCTCACTAGCAATATCCGCTGTGTTTCGAAGACACATCTCAGCTACCAATTCAACCGGCCTAAGTGGCTTACTATGAAAAGTAACAAGAAAGTTTTTACCCAAATAAAAACTTAACTCTGATGTTGCAAAGACGCCATCCTTCCGACTGTAATCGACAGCATGAATAACCATAAAAAGGTACGGTGAAAAATCATCGTTCTCTTTCGGTAAATATTCTTCAACTTTGGGCGATGGACTTTCCGTAACACTATCCTCAATCGAAAGGGGGTGAAAATGAAACACATTCCTAAGTAGGAAATCTGTTTCCTGTGGAGTCGAATCCTCTAAATCAACCCACAAGAAGAGATTAGTGTCCGCCAACAACGTTGGCATCAAGAACAATTCAATGTCCTTTGAATGCAACTTGCCTTTGGTCGTAAATGCAAATGACCTTACCATAAGCCTGTTGTTGTTTGACGTTCAAAACCAATTGACTCAACAATAGAGTCAAAGTGACACAAACATAAACCAAGTCAATAACAAAGCAAACATAAAAATATTATGAGACATTTTGTCTCTTTTTCCTGTTGTAATTTTTTAAAAATAATAAATAGTTAGGAATTTTAAGTAAATAAAATCCACTGACTTGAACTATTTAGTTTCCTGAATAAGCTTTGCGCGGTTTAGTCATACTGAGCCTATCAATTACTTAATTTTATTTAAATATGTCTGAAAGTTATATTCAGAATCTGTTCTCAGATCGTATCGGCGGTGTTAGTTACGGAAAAGACACTGCAATTTATAAATTTGAAAAGATAAAGCGCGCAAAAAAAGCTGCACTTGAAGCAAATCCTGATGCAGAAATTATTGATATGGGAGTTGGTGAACCTGATGAAATGGCATTCCCTGAAGTTATTTCCAAACTTCACGAGGAAGCCCAAAAACCAGAAAACCGAGGATACTCAGACAACGGTGGTCAAGCGCTAAAGATTGCAGCAGCAAACTTTCTGGAAAAGGAGTGTGGTGTAAGCAACATTGATCCCGATTCAGAAGTGCTTCACTCAATTGGAAGCAAAGCTGCACTTTCTATTTTGCCAGCTGCATTTATCAACCCTAATGACTACGCCATTATGACGATTCCTGGATATCCAGTCTTTGGGACACACACAAAATATTATGGCGGCAAAGTACACAATCTTACTCTGACCGCAGATAATAACTATCTACCTGACCTCGACAACATTCCAGCTGAAGTACTAAAAAAGGCGAAAGTACTCGTACTAAACTACCCAAATAATCCAACTGGAGCTAGCGCCACACCAGAATTCTTCTCCAAAGTAGTTAATTTTGCAAAGAGCAATAACCTAATCGTTATTCACGATGCTGCATACATCGGCTTAGTTTACGACGGCAACCGACCGCTAAGCTTTCTCGCAACACCTGGAGCAAAGGACGTTGGTATAGAACTTCATTCTACGAGTAAAAATTTTAACATGACCGGCTGGCGATGTGGATTTGTCGCTGGAAATTCATTGCTAGTAAAAGCCTATGGCGATGTAAAAGATAACTCAGATTCTGGTCAATTCCTCGCCATTCAAAATGCTTCTGCATACTGCTACGATCATCCAGAAATCACAAAGTCCATCGCGACAAAATATTCTCGCCGTATGGATAAGTTGGTGGGAGTTTTGCAGAAAAGCGGTTTTAAAGTAAATAAGTCTGGCGGATCTTTTTTTCTATATATGAGTGCTGCAAAAGCCGCACTTAAAACGAATGGAAAAAGGATAGAATTCGAAAATGGCGAAGATCTCTCCCAATGGTTAATCCATGAAAAACTCATCTCTACTGTACCATGGGACGACGCTGAGCCAGCAATTCGTTTCAGTGTAACATTCGCAGCGAAAAATGAAATCGATGAAGATCGTGTAATTAGTGAAATCGCATCTCGGTTAAGTGATGTTAAATTCGAGTTTTAATGCAGCTATTGCGAGAACAAGCTTTCCTAAATTCTGATTTAAGATTGCGCTTTCAGATTGACTGTCGTTGAGTATTTCCAATGGTATTCGTCCTCGACAACTACGATTCATTTACATTCAACTTGGTCCAATACTTGGGCGAGTTGAATGCAGATATATTGGTTCATCGGAATGATGAAATAACAATAGATCAAATCGAAGCCAAAAATCCCGCAAGAATTCTAATTTCGCCTGGCCCATGCACTCCCCGCGAAGCTGGACTATCAATCGAGGTAATTAAACACTTTGCCGGCAAACTGCCAATTATGGGTGTATGCCTCGGGCATCAATGCATCGGGCATGCCTTTGGGGGTGAAGTTGTAGTGAACTATCGAATGATGCATGGCAAAACATCACCTATTACACATAATGGTAAAGATTTGTTCAAAGGCATTCCCTCCCCATACGTAACTACTCGCTATCACTCACTGGTAGTGAAACGAGATACTTTACCGGATTGTCTGGCGGTCACTGCGGAAACGAGCGAAGGGGAAATCATGGGACTACAGCATAAGGAATTCCCAATTTGGGGTGTTCAGTTCCATCCTGAAAGCATTCTGACTGAACATGGTCACACAATGATGCAAAACTTCCTGAACCTTAGTATTGAAAATAACGGTTAACGCAAACTATTGACTTAGCAAGTTAAAATGCTTTAGGGAATACCCAAGCAAGCAACATAACCATAATTAGTCCGACAATCGCCATAACAGTCATCAAAAAAGATACACTGCGAATCGACTCACGAATTGTCATTCCACTCATGCGATTAATCACCCAAAAGCCGCTGTCGTTCATCCAAGGGAACGGCTTTGAGCCACAACCAATAGCCATTGCTAGATAAACAGGATGAAATGACAACCCTTCGATCATCGAAACAAAAATACCAACAGAAGTAATCATAGATACAGTAGCTGAACCCTGTGCAGAACGCACTATAGCGGTAACACAAAACGCCATCGGTAAAATAAGTAAGCCACTAATATTAAACGTCTCAGCTAAACCACCAATACGGTCTGCGATATTGGTCTGCTGAAGCACAGAACCAAATGAGGCGCCAGCGGCAGTTATGAGAATTACCACCCCTCCACTAGCCAATGCAGCCTGTACGGATTCAAATAATGCTTGCTTATCTCCGCGTTTTTGAAAAGCCAACAAGCCAAGTGCAACGATGGCAGAAATAATTAGTGCAAAATTTTTGTTACCAACCAAGCTCAAGAGGTTTGCAAAACTCTCTGGAGGAGTAGCAATGAATTTCTGTAGAATTGTGTTACCTGCTATCAACAGAATCGGTAGCATTACCGGTAATATAGAAAGGCCAAAATGTGGTAATGATTTATCTTCATGATTTGAAATTTCTTCCAACTTGGCTAAAGATGAATCAGGGGAATTCCTTAATGGCACATGCCACTTTCTTTTACGATTAATCCAAGTTGCATAAGCATAACCTGCAGCACATGCCATACTTCCAACGATCAAGCCCATCACTATCATTAATCCAAGATTAATATTTAATTGTTCAGCAACGAAAAGTGGTCCCGGAGTAGGCGGAACGAGAGAATGTGCCATCGTTGCCCCAGCAACGATTGTCATTATATATAAGCCATAATTCTTTCGAAACCGCATAGCCAACGCCTTCCCTAAAGGAATCATTAAATAGAATACAGTGTCGAAAAATACCGGTGTCCCAAGCAGAAAGCCACTCCCAGTGAAAGCCAGCGGTGCTCGCTTTTCCCCTAAACAACCCAACGCTGTTCGTACAATGCGCTCTGCCCCTCCGCTTTCTAAAAGGCATTTCCCGATAATTGATGCCATCGCAATTAAAATTCCCAAACTACCACATGCTTTTCCAAAAGCGTCAGTAACTCGAACAATTATAGACTGAGATGCGATGTAATTCGCCTTTGTTTCATGCATCATTTGAACCAAATAATTCAAATTAGGATTATCCTTTCCAAAACGATTTATCGCTTGTTTTCGAATATCTTTTTCGATTCTCGAGTCCTTCAGGACAGACAGCTTAATACCTTCTGAACTCGACAATGAACCAACAACTAATGCCGCAGCAATTAGCGCTACAAAAGCGTGCAACCGCAGCCAAATGACTCCGCCTATTACAACAGCCATTCCAACTAAAAGAATAATCAACGGATCCATTGAATTTAGTGTATTTAAAAATCCTCAATCCATTTGACACTGTGGTCTCCAGTCACAGCTACCGTTTCAGGAGGAGAATCAATTTTAAAATAGGACCAAGGACCAGGTATAAATGGATATTTCTCAACAATCCCTTCATCGACTATCACACCCAATCCTGGTCCATCTGGCATAATTAAATTACCGCCTACAATCTCTAATGGCTCTTTTAGAATTTCTTCCGATGCTGGAAATGGATACATCCCTGGAACATTAACATTTGAATAACAGGGATACTCCAACCACTCCACAACATCTTCCTCCCAACAAACCCCAAGGTGTGCTGCTGCTAGAAGCTCAAGATTCGTACCCCAACTGTGAAAGGCAAATCGAAGTTGATGCTCTTTTACTTTTTCAAATATTCGTTGTGCCATTGCAAATCCGCCCTGACAACACACATCCATCTGAATGAAATCAGTACAACATTTATCAAATAAATCGATAAAACCTGCTTCATCTTTTTCGTGCTCTCCAGTCGCAATAGGAAACTGAGCCTTCTCCTTTAAATTGGCATACGCTTCGTGATCTTCAGGAGGAAGTGGCTCTTCTAGCCAAGTTGGTTGGAATTCAGCCATAGAATTAGCTAAATCCAAAATAGTCTCGGGTGAATATGTTTTGTCACCCATTCTCCACCAAGAATGAGCATCTATCATAAGACCAATATCAGGCCCAACCGCAGATCGCATTTTTCTAACCGCCTCTAAATCCTCTTCTGGACCCCGTGCAGGCCTCATTTTATAAGCCTGAAATCCCATTCCAGTAATAGCAAACGCTTCTTCAGCAAAACGCTCAGGCTCCATATACATCCCAGCACTTCCATAAAGTTTAATTCTATCACGCTTCGCTCCACCCGCAATATCACTTAAAGGGGATCCATTAAACCTAGCAACCAAATCCATAACTGCGATCTCCACAGCTCGATAAGTCTTGGTTAATTCCAAATCCCCATTGAAGTTAAAACTAGCCCAACTCTCTGGATCGAGTCCCTCAAGAAACGGAGAGATAGTCTCCAAAATTTCGCGTAACGCCCTTTCATGTGCTGGCCCTGGAGCAAATCCAATAAGTCCATTATCAGCAACTACCCGAATATACATAGCATCCCGTTTCAAGATCGTTCTCATTCCCCCATAAAACGGTAAAACCAAAGGCTCAGGTAAAGGGCAAGAAACTAAAAATGCTTCAACTTTTGAAATCTTCATAAATAATTTGAGCTAATTTGCTGGCTGAACAAAAATAACTGCACTACTCCTCAAGTCCAAGCAATCCAACGATCCAAATAGTCAAAAGTTTTATACATATTAACAATAAGACATAAATGCGACAATTTGACTCACATTTTGAATGCTGTTACTATGACTATATTATCTGTTTAGACGTTTTATTCGAATGAAGATGGTGCAAAAGATTATGTCCAATGAGGAAGCTTTTCACCTTTTACTAGCTGCAGTAATTGGAGTTATAGGCGGATTAGTAAATTTGTTTTTTTTGTATTTTGTTTCATTAGTACAGTGGTTGATTTTCCAAAATTCTGGCGATTCGGCTCTTTTAGCTCAAGAATCTAAACCATTTTTAAGAATCCTTGCTCCAATTTTAGGAGGCATATTGGCTGGATTAATCCTACTTCTGCATTCGCATCTTTCAGGTAAAATGAAGCCTACAAATGTTTTAGAAGTTGTGGCTCTGGGGGATGGGCGAATTGGCATGCGTTCCACTTTAATTAATGCTTGGTCTTCTTTGATTAGTATTGGGTCAGGCGCTTCGATCGGACGTGAAGGAGCTATCACTCAATTAACTGCCGCCTTAGCTTCAAAGTGGGGACAAATACATCAGTGGCAACCTTATAGACTAAGATTGATGGTGGCTTGTGGAGCCGCTGCCGGATTAGCTGCAGCTTATAATGCACCCATTGCAGGAGCGCTCTTTGCCGCTTTAGTTCTTGTGGGTAATTTTTCGATGAATCTTTTTGCCCCATTGGTAATGTCTTCAGTGGTCGCAACAATGGTATCGCGTTTTTGGTTTGGAATTGACCCTTGGTATGTCCTGCCAAAATCATTAAATTTTGAGCAAGCAACAAATTTTTCTAGCATGTTATGGTTTCTGATTTTGGGTGTTTTTTCAGGAATTAGTGGATCCTTCTTCCTTAAATCTATACAGAAAATGGAGACAACTTCTGCAAAAATCAATTGGCCCATATGGAGTAAATTAGGCTTAGCTGGATTAGTAGTAGGTTTAGTTGCATTAATTTTTCCAGGTGTTTGGGGAAATGGATATGGAATTACCAATGAAATTTTGCAGGTAAATAGTGACGAAAAAGATTTTTCCGGTTTGCTTAATGGATCCATTTTATTTGAACTAAATATATGGAAAATTTCTATTATTCTTTTTGCTGGATTGTTAATTGCGAAATTTATAACCACAGTAGTCGCAGTTGGAACAGGAACTGTTGGTGGAGTTTTCACCCCTACTCTTTTTTTAGGGGCCGGACTTGGAGCAGCTTTTGGTCAAATACTTAGTTACTCTAACCTTGATAATGGTTTACCAATAGCGGCATTCGCCCTAGTTGGAATGGGGAGCGTCTTGGCCGCAACCACGCGGTCTCCTCTTTTTGCAATTATTTTAATTTTTGAGATTTCATTAAAATATGAATTAATGCCACCTTTAATGATCGGATGTGTAGTAGCAACTCTAGTTTCCCGTGGGCTTCACAAACCTTCAGTTTATACTGCCCCGCTATACCGCAGAGGATTAGAATTTGATCAGGAAGACCGTCAAATGGGATCAGCCATAGATCGGTGTGTTGGAGACTTAATGGTAGCACCAACTTCTCCAATCAAAGAAACGGATCACTTGCCGCAAATATCAGAAATTTTCCTAAAAAGCCCTCGAAATTATTTACCAGTACTAAGCAAGGATAAAAGATTAGTTGGAATTATATCACTACAAGATGTTAAAGCTCATCTTAATGGTGGAGATGAATTACGAGCGATTATCGCTCTGGATTTAATGAGACCAGTTGAAACAGTGCTTACTCCAAACACTCACCTCATGGATGCTTTGCCAACCATCATGAGTTCTGAAATTGAAATGATTCCTGTTGTAAATACAGAAAGAGAAATGCACTTAGTTGGGTCCGTATCCCGCAGCCAAACGCTGGGCTCCTTGTCGGAATCAATCGGTGAAAGAAGTCAGATAAATAATATTTAATTTAAGTATATTTACTTGCCAACGAATCTTAATCACATTCGGCTCATTTGTTCACAAAATGAATATCAACCAATTCTCCAGGATGAAGGTTGAGCGCTTCGCCATTTTTTGTAACCACTGATTCCAGATCGACAGTAAAGGCGAGTACTTTTTTATAAGCAGCCCCATCTCTCAGCACTCCACTCCCTACCGATTCTAAACGATTACTAACTTTAGATATTTTGGCTGCTATAACTTGCTTTCCATTAAGCCTACGTGTTCGGATCTCCACTTGCTCTCCGACTTTAGGCTCAAAGTTTATCGGTTGTGGAATATATCCAACTACCTTTTTGACTTTAGATGAACTAATCGTAGCGATTGTTTCCCCATCGCCCACACTTTCGCCAGTCTGCTTACTTATACTACCAATTTTACCATCAATTGGAGATGTAAGAATTATAGGGTTAAGTAGTTCTTCAACTCGAACAAGGCTTTGATCAAGTTTTTCAATTCTAACTTTATCCAAAAAACTAGTAGGATCTGTATCTTGAGATTCACTCAAAGCTTCTTTGATCGAGGATACTAACCCAGTAGTTTCCTCAACCTTTACCTTATAGCTATCCCTTGCAGTCTTGGCTTTATTATAAACCGTTTCAGAGACAAGTTGATCATTAAACAGTTTAGATATACGCTGATATTCGCGTTCAGAATTCTCAAATTCTATCTTTAATGCCGCAAGTGTTGTACGCTCATTGAGCCAATCCAAACGCAACTGGTTATAATTCAAAGTAGTACGAGCACGCTGAACAGGATCAATAGTCAAAGTAAGAAGATTAACCTGTGCTCGAACCCACTCAACTTGAGCATCTACATAGTTTGGATCAGTAGAATAATCCACTTCAGCAATAGGCTCTCCAGATTTTATTTCATCAAACCTTCCAACATGGACTTGTTTCAACAAACCTGCCCTAGGGCTAGAAATAACAATGTTATCAGAACGAGCTTCACCAACAACAGAAGAAGGAGCTATCTTATTCCACCAAAGAAATCCCAACACTATTACACATAGTGAAAAAATAATAATAGGAAGTACGACCTGACGAAAATCTTGCCACCTCTGTGCTACTGGTATCGGTATCGGTTGTTTATTATTCATTTTAAATCTCCGATTCTTCCTCTGCCTTTAATCCAGTAACCCTTGAAACCCCATCAATTTCTCGGAGCTCAATCAATAAATCCTCCAGTCTAGCTGGATCTCGCAGTAACAATCGATAAGAAAAATCTACACCTGAAGAACCATCACCTGTCCGCTCACTGACGCAACGAGAACGACGAGAGTGACGCTTAAGCGCTTCGTCAAGCTCACCAATTTCTGGAATAGGCCTATGCCAATTTAGGTTTAAAATTGTATCATAACGATGGCGTGTTCCAAAAGAAGTCACTCTAACATAAAACATTATTGAACATATCATAGCGCAACCAGCGATAGCAGTAGAAAATTTGAGCGTGCCGCATGCCATACCAACTACTATGACCGAGAGAATATAGGATGTGTCGAGGGTATCCCTCAAAATATTTCGAAAACGAACTATCGCAAAAACTGCCATCAACCCGAATGCAGTGACAAGGTTGTTTGAAAGTACAAGCATTACCATTGAAACGATTGTTGGAATTACAACAAGCGAATTAACAAAAGAACGAGAATAGGACAATCCCGAATGAGTAAACATATAAACCCAAGCTATTGCATGCCCACAACAGAATGCCAAAAGTAAACCCATGAGCATCATGGGAACGTCAGTAGGTATCGGCGTATAATCGCCCTGTAAAAACCAATGATCCATTTAATTAATTTTCAACTATTTCACCGCCTGTAACAACAGGATATCCATTTGCATCCAAACTCATACGCACTTTGCTCTCACCTATTAGGGTAACCCCGTCAACATATTTCGCGGCACCACACTGTGCCAGACCAAATATACGCACCAACTCGCGAAACCAATCAGGATATCGGTTGGTAAACTTTAACTCGAGCACGATATTATTACCAAACACATAATTCGGATGATTAATTGCCGTAATCATACGATAGGTAGGCTCAACCTCAATTCTGGTTTCTCTATCCATTGTAACCCGAACAGAATTATCACCGGAACTAATCCATGCCTCACGATAATAAGCAACATGAGCTTTAGGCGAAGCGTTGAGTTCTTTCATATGATGAATAAATTGCTCAATGGCTGCTCGAGGACCAGGGTCATTACTAGCCATATGCTCTGGCAATGGTAATTGACCTGAAACAACTTGATCCAGAGCTTCACGCTTAATACCACCACGCTGCTTTGAAATCGTATTGTCCGTGCGACGCTTTATTTCAAAAAAAACAGGCGCTTTAGGCCTATCTTCATAAAAGCGGATACGAAGTTTATATCGATTCTTATCTCCGTTAATAGTGGTCTGATAAAGTCTAAGATCCGGGGAGTCGAGATATAGGCTATGGACTGGATAAGATAAATTAGACTGAGTGGCACCAAATGAATCAATTTCAAGATAAGAAGACACAAAATCGCGAACAGCAAGTGCCACATCCTCTCGAATAATGTACTTATGCTCGTAACGTTGCCTTTGAAGATTGTCTGCCAAATGTTTCCTTTAATGTTAAATATCTATCTAGTCGAATACCGGCAAAACCGACGAGCTCGAAAATCTAATGCTTAATACGTGATTGTCACGAAAAAGTTACAATCTTTAATAAGACCAATAAGTCCAAATTGATCGAAAAACTAAAGAAATAAATATTCAATTCTTTTCGCTTTTTAAACGTAATTGGCCACAAGCCGCATCTATATCTTTTCCTTTTTCCATACGAACTGTGACTCGAACTCCATTATGATGAAGACTATCTCGAAATTCTGCTATGGTTTTATCGCTTGGTCGCTTCCATTCCAGTCCATCTACAGGATTGTACGGAATTAAATTAACCTTACACTGCAAACGCTTTGCTAAACTAACCAATGCATCAACCTGTTCTAAACCAGTATTCACTTGATCAATGAGAATGTATTCTACCCAGATCATTCGCCCTTTGGCCTTCTGATAAGCTTCACAAGCATCAATCAATTGAGCCAAAGGATACTTACGGTTTACTGGCATAATTTTGCTTCGCACATCGTCAGTTGCTCCATGTAATGATATAGCCAAATGGTACTGTTGAGGTTCTTCTGCCAGCTTTCGAATCTCGGGTACCAAGCCACTGGTAGAAACTGTAATTTTTCTCGCACCAATATTAAGCCCCCAGGGAGCATTCAAAATTTTTAAAGCCTTGGTTAAATTTAAGTAATTAGCCAAAGGCTCTCCCATACCCATAATTACAAGATTATTTACAAGAGTCTGCCCATTGGATAATTCATGATTGGTATATTCGTTACTTTCTTGTAATTTATTAAGCTTCCATCGTTCGACAGACAAAACCTGATCCACTATCTCAAACACCTCTAGATTACGGCGATACCCCATGATACCGCTGGCACAAAATCTACAGCCATAAGCACAGCCAACTTGAGTAGAGACACATAAAGTATGACGATTACTGCGTTTACCATCCTGACCTAAAGACGCCGGAATAAGCACGCTCTCTATCAATTCCCCATCATTCAAACGCCATAGAAACTTCACCGTGCCATCTTTTGAAACTTGTTCTTGTGAACACTCCAAAGATTGCATCTTAAAAGCCTTAAGTAACTGAGCTCGTAATTCCTGAGAAAGATCAGTCATCTGATCAAAAGAACGAACTCTTTTCTTATAGATCCAATCAAGTAATTGTTTAGAACGATACTTTTTATGCCCCCAACCAGTCAAAATATCGCACAGTTCTTCATCAGTTAATGATCTTAGATCGCTCAAATCAGATACATTTAAATGTTTACTCTTTACGCTATTTATTTCGTCCTGAGCGATCATTTATTTAAATAATATGTGTTAGTGTAATCACGCACCATACGCGTTGTATCATATTCAACAGCCAAGGTTGCCATAGCTCTACGAATTTTCGCTATCCAAGCGCGAGGTATTCCATTGACGTCACGGTCATAAAAACAAGGAACAACCTCATTACAAAGAACATTATAAAGATTTTCACTATCTATGCGATCCTGCTCTTCACCATCCTGCAAATTCGTATCACCTCCAATTGCAAAACCATTGGTGCCGTCAAAACCCTCTCTCCACCAACCGTCAAGTATACTCATATTCAAACAGCCGTGAACTGTAGTTTTCATTCCACTAGTACCCGAAGCTTCAAGCGGCCGCCTTGGATTATTAAGCCAAACATCACATCCAGAAACCATCTGCCTTGCCACGTGCACATCATAATTTTCTAGAAATACCAGGTGACCTTTTAAGTCAGAATGCTTACTTAAATGAATAATTTTTTGAATTAATTCTTTACCTTCATTATCTCTAGGGTGCGCTTTGCCAGCAAAAATAAACTGCACCGGTTGACTAATGTCTTTAACCATACGCACAAGACTTTCGTAATGCTCAAAAATTAACGGCGCTCGCTTATAAGTTGCAAACCTACGAGCAAATCCAATGGTTAACGCATCAGGGTTCAAAAAGTTATCAAAAGTAATAAACTTGTTTCCGATCTTATCCTCCACATGCAATCGTCGACGTGAAAATTCTATTAATTCGCGACGCAACCGATAACGAAGTGACCATATTTCCTCATCACTGATAAAAGATGAATCCTCCGCCAAGGCCCAAAAATCAGATTTTACAAATTCCTTTGACCAATCAGAATTTGAACGCACTCGTTCGAGCTTATGCCGCCAATATTTACGCGCAGTACCTTTCATCCATCCAATTAAATGGATTCCATTAGTTATATGACCAATCGGAACTTCACTTGCTAAATTATTTGGGTAAAGACTTGACCACATCTCACGACTAACTACTCCGTGTAGTTCGCTTACCCCATTGGCAGCTCGAGATGCCTTTAAAGCTAAAACGGTCATACAAAAGTCCTCATTAGAATTTAAAGGGTCTATCCGGCCAAGTGCTAGCAATTCATCAAGGCTCACCTTGAGTTGATCACAAAAATGTCGAGCAGCTGAATCCATAAGCTCTGGGGTAAAACGATCATGCCCAGCCGGCACAGGTGTATGAGTTGTAAACAAACATTGATTCTTCGCCTCTTGAAACGCCTCTTGAAAACTATTCCCTATTTCAATCTTCTCTCTAATTAATTCCAAAACTAGAAAAGCAGCATGCCCTTCGTTCATATGAAATATTGAAGGACTAATACCTAGTCGACGCAACAAACGCACTCCACCGACACCCAGCAAAATTTCCTGCATAATACGCGTCTCATTGTCGCCACCATAAACACATTTAGTTAGATCACGGAAATGCTGCTTATTCGTTTCTAAATCAGCATCAATTAAATATACTGAACAACGGCCTACATTGACTATCCAAACACGAAATTTTACCGACTCATTAGCAATTTCAACCTCACAAATAACAGGTTCACCCTCATCATTCAGCAAAGGATCCAATGGAAGATTATTTGGATCTAGCAGACTGTAATATTCGGTCTGCCAATTATCTTTATTGATCGACTGCTGGAAATAGCCTTGACGATAAAAAAGGCTGATACCAATAAAACCTAACCCGAGATCACTAGCCGACTTTGCATGATCTCCAGCTAGCATCCCTAATCCGCCAGCAGCAATAGGTAAGCTTTCGTGAAAACCAAACTCAGCACTAAAATATGCCACTGGGTTCTCTGTTAAATCTTTTGCATTGGATACCGCCCATGTATCGCTATCATCCAAATAATTTTCAAACTGGAGTAAAACTGATTCAACACGATCACTTAATTCTGTATCCCTCAACCTAGCACTCAACTCTTGATCGGATAATTCATGCAACACTGCAACAGCATTGTGATAAAGATTTTGCCATGCTCGCGGTGATAAGTCTTCAAACAAATCCTGCGCATCCTGATTCCAAGTCCACCAAAGATTTCGGGACAGACGATTTAGGCCATCTATTTTTTTTTCGATATGATTATCCACATCCACCCATTAATCGAGACTCACGCCCCTTTCTTATGGGAAATAATTCTACGCCTAATACTAATGCTCCGCAAGAAACACCTAAGAAATATATAATTCTGAGTATTTTTGATTGGATGCTAATTAATCAAATCAAGTAATTCTTAAATAAAACAAGTTTATACTTCTAACCACTCCGTTCAAATGTTAGTTGCCGGTTGACATGAAAAAAAACAGAATTTTAACTTTATTGATTTTAATTATATCAGCACTGAGTCAATTACCTGTCGAAGCGAGGAATCGGCCAAATATTCTTTTCATGATGTCTGATGACCATGCATCAGAGGGAATAGGCGCTTATGAATCCTGGTTAAAAGAATATTGCCACACTCCAGCTATAGACAAACTAGCATTGGAAGGAATACGCTTTAGCAATATCTGCTGTAACAACTCAATTTGCTCCCCAAGTCGTGCCAGCATTATCAGCGGCCAATACTCACATGTTACAGGAGCTCTAAACCTCGGTTGTGAACTTAGACCTAATGCTCCAAGCTACATTCGTGAATTAACCAATTCCGGCTATCAGACTTGTGTTGTTGGTAAATGGCACATGAAACAATTTCCCAGAGGCGCCAGTGACTTTGCGGTAACTGTAGGTCAAGGTAGTTATTTTAATCCTACTCTCCACCGCCCATCCGGTAATAAAGAAAAATACCAAGGCTACTACGCTGACAGATATACAGACTGGGCACTCAAGTGGCTAAAACAACGCGACAAAAAAAAGCCGTTCTATCTCAGTCTTCATTTTAAAGGGCCACACGAATATTTCGAATATCCCAAACGTTGGTCTAAGCTGCATGAAGGCGTTAATATACCCGAACCACCTAGCTTACATGAGGATATCACTAAGACTAGCCCATTACTAAAAGGTAAACACTATTCAGTCCTTTACGACGAAGAGGGGCCAAAAAGTTTCTATCTCGTTTACGAGGACTTCCTTAAACGACATTCCGAAAACCCAAAAGAGCGCCGCTCGATTGCCTATCAGCATATGATTCACAAATATCTTCGTTGTGTGGCGGCTATTGATGACAACGTCAAAAGAGTAGTCGACTACCTTAAAGAGGAAGGTAACTACGATGATACACTGATCATATACACCAGCGATCAAGGCTATTGGCTTGGACAACACAACATGCACGACAAAAGACTTATACTTGAGGAGTCACTCAAAATGCCGTTAATCATTCGTTATCCTATGGAGATTAAAGCTGGCAGTATTAATAATAAATTAGGCATGAATATAGACTTCGGACCAACCATTCTCGACTATGCGAATGTCGCTATCCCAAGTGTGATGCAGGGAGTCAGCCTACGGCCGCTTCTGCAAGGCAAAAACCCAGCTAACTGGAGGTCAGCAATTTTTTATGCTTACTACAATCGATCTCCTAAACACTGGGGAATTCGTACTGAGCGTTACAAATTAATCCGTTTCCCAGATACTGAAGTAGTAGAGTTTTATGACTTACAGGAAGACCCTAAAGAAATGTACAACCGAGGTTCAGAAAACGGATATATAAAGCAAATCACAAGGACACAGCAACAACTTAACTCCCTAATGACCGAAGTCGGAATTACTCGAAACTTCTTAATCGATAAAATGGGAGACAACGCAAAACTCCCGCCTCGTATACACAAAAAACGCTCTAAGAAAAAATAAGCACCATCGACGCGACCGACGAACAAGTCATACGCTCCGTCAAGAAGCCCGTGCACGTCCACGACTTATACGCCACCGTGCTTCCCTATGGGATCGTCCGTTATCACGGAGCGCTGGCGGATTAGATAAAGATTAACGAATCGACTTTGCCCATTTTATGAATTGTTTTTGCTGATCAGCCTGAAAACAATTAGGACCATCAGGGCTTATCCATGTAAGAGCAGACTCTGCTTTTTTTGGCTTGCTTAAACGCACACAATTAATTGCTTTTTTTATCGCGTCGTGATCGGCAAACCTATCATTCTTTGGTGTAACAATAAGACACGGTTTAGGAAGAAATTGAGAAATCAAATCTTGATAATCAAATGGCAGTTCAGACTCTCTTCCATCAAACCAACCCAGCCTAGGCTGCAATCCGTGTAAGTCCCAAAGCCGGCGATTGCCCCCAGTAACTAATGCTTTCGACACATCTCGCAGAGGAGTCCAACCACTAAAACAAGCCATTCCGGCTATACGATCCTCCAAAACACCAGCATACATTGCAGTAATAGCACCAGTTGAGTATCCAAGTAAAAAAACACGCTCCTTGTCAAAAATTGGAATGGCTGAACTTGACTTACCTTTGCCATCAAGAACAAAACTTACTGCATCACGAGCATCCATAACCATACGACCAAGCTTAGACCAACGAGGATAGTTCCGATAAAAATCACGCCCCTCAAGCAGCCTTAATCCAAATCCACATTGGTCATAAGCAATCACTGCAAAACCATTATCAGCCAAACGATGATACAGAGTTGTTTCCTGCACCCCATAGCCTTCGTTGTAACCACTGTGATATGATAAAGGATGAAGCCATATTACCACTGGCATCGCTTCTGTTAGTCCTTCTTTGAAATACAAGTTACCTCTAACATTTGAACCAAATCGGATTGGCACTCGGCTTATTCCTTTCGGCGACCAACGATCATGAGTCATCAGTTTTGACTCTTCTACCGTTAGAAACTCGGGTTTATTAGGAACTATTAATTTCTCCTTCACTTCCCCAAGCGACCATAGAACTTGATCACGAATAGTGTCTTTATGATTAATTAACCTATGATCAGGATTCTGTTTAGTATTCCAATCCTGCCAATCAAAATCGTGAATCAATTGCTCGGAGAACTCATTACGACTCGCCAAACGACGATCAAAAGATACATCGATCCAGTCTAGATTCCTCTGCCGATCTAAAAAACTAATCTGCTCTGGAGGCTGTCCGGACGAATGACCTCCAGCCCGATAGTCAATCCGCAGATTTTGGCCTGCACCAAGCAATTGATAAACCGAGCGTCCCTCAATATACGCCTTTTCTACAGCAAATGTTGGCTCCGAACCATCGTTATGGCCAGTGTGAATAAGACAAGCACGAGGAGCGATCAGCGCATACCATCCGTGCGCATCAATCGGCAGCTCATTTTCTCTTCCAACGAAATTACGCAAAGACGGCAGAAACCATTCACTAGGAAAATCCGCCGGAGTCTCAGCAAAAGTGTTACGACTGGTAAACCGATATGGACTCGAAGCGGGCGAACCAGGACTTCGCGCCACTACGCAAGTTATACGCTGATCAAATGCACCAGCCACTATCGCCTGTTTTCCATAACGCGAAAACCCAATGATAGCTATCTGCCTTGGTAAGATTTGGACAACTGAAGAATTACTTAGCAAAAAATCAATACAGCGACTAGCCAGCCATGCCTTAGTACTAATTTCGGTCCAAGTCGCTTTAGGATACTCCCGGCGCACTTCCTGCCAAACACTGTCATAACCCATATATAGTTCCTCTCGGTGATGACTATCGACACCAGGGAACAAACAAACCGCATAACCTCTCTTGAGTGCATCCTCAGCCCAATACCGTTGATAGAAACGAGGCGCAGTCAATAATAACGGAAAAGGTCCCTGACCTTTTGGTTCCCAAAGCGCCATCTCAAATGAAACTCGATTTGGAGTATCAAGCACAATGCTAATTCGACGACGAATCGAACTATCTGGATCAGCTTCCTCTGATATAATTTCAGCTGAAATAATCCGCGGCGTGACTGCCGGATAGCTTCCAACAAAATACTTAATTAGCAGTGAACGAATTTCCTCACGGCGCTCTGGCCATTGCAATTCGGAATCAACCATCCGCCCATCGGTAAATTCAAGTAAAGGCGGGAGCTTAAATCTCGAATCGATTTGCCCTATGGATGTAGAAAAATGCAGAAAAAAGAAAGCTACTGCCGCAATCCTAAAGGAAACGTTAAAGATCGTGTTCAAGTCACACTGCTAACACCTATAATAAACTATCACAAGTACTTGATGATTAACCAAGAAAAGCATTATGCACTTCATTGGTAGCACCCTCAGCCTGATCAATATCAATTACTACTGATATTTTTATCTCACTAGTAGAAATCATTTGAATGTTAACTCCAGCAACTGCCAATACTTCAAACATTTTTGCAGCAACACCCGAGTGGCTTCGCATACCAACTCCTACAATGGAAAGTTTACCAATATTCTCATCAGTTAACACATTGCCAAAGCCTACTTCCTTGTGCATTGCATCGATTACACCCATCGCCTTGGCTGCATCTGGTTTATCGAGTGTAAAGGAAAGATCAGTGGCAGGGGTTTCTGATCCATGGCTAATGTTCTGCACGATCATATCTACATTGATCGCAGAATCAGCTAGCTTCTGAAAAATACGCGAAGCGACACCAGGTTTATCTGGCACCCCAACTAGGGTAATCTTAGCTTGGTTTTTATCGAGTGATACGCCGCGAATTACAACGTCTTCCATACTTTTTGTCTCTTCCTTCACAATGGTACCTGGATTGTTATTAAGGCTAGATCGAACTTCGAAAATAACACCAAATTTCTTAGCAAACTCAACAGACCGAGACTGCATAACTTTCGCACCAAGACTTGCTAGCTCAAGCATCTCGTCATATGAAACCTCCTCAAGCTTCTGCGCTGATTTGACTACTCTTGGATCACAGGTATAAACACCATCAACATCAGTAAAAATTTGACACAAATCTGCATCTAATGCCGCTGCCAATGCAATTGCGGTTAAATCAGATCCCCCTCGGCCCAAGGTAGTAATATTTCCTTCACTGGTCTGCCCTTGAAAACCAGCCACTATTGTCACATTACCAGCGTCAAGTAACTCATGGATTTTCTCTGGAGTTATATTAAGAATTTTTGCTTTAGAATGAACTCCATCGGTCACTATGCCTGCTTGTGCACCGGTCAATGATGCAGCAGAAATATCCATTGACTGCAATGCAATTGCCAATAAGGCAATGGTTGTCTGTTCACCCGTTGAAAGTAACACATCCATCTCACGCTCACTGGGAACCGGCATGAAACTTTTTGCCATTCCGATTAAGTCATCAGTTACTCCCTTCATCGCGGAAACAACCACTACAACCTTATCTCCTCTCCGACGATATTCGGCTACACGGTTAGCAACATTGCGTATACGGTCTATGTCAGCAACCGACGATCCACCGTATTTCTGTACAATCAATGACATTGGAATTACCTGAGCATAGTATAAATAAAAGACACTCAACGCCAGCACAAGGCAGCCGGGTGAATTACAACAAACAGAAGGTACTTGCAAGTATGACGTGTAACTGAGTGACATAATAATCAAAGTTTCACAAAAGGTTTTTGCCAGTATCTATTCTGCTTCGTATCTTAGCGAAGTGAAGCACCTGTTATATTTGATTTATTTTTACCTGAACTTGAATTTTTGCGTGGCTTCAAATAAGCCTAATATTATCCTTATAATGTGTGATGATCTAGGATGGGGAGATGTCGGATTTAATGAATGGCCAGAACCTGATGGCAATGGAGGCATCCAGATGAAAAGTAACAAAATTATCAGGACGCCTAACTTAAACTCAATGGCAAAAACAGGCCTTAAATTCAATAGATTCTATGCTGCAGCACCTGTTTGTAGCCCAACACGAGCGAGCTGTATCACGGGACGCCATCCATACCGCTATGGTATTCTTACTGCCAACTCTGGCCATATGAAAACAGAAGAATTTACTTTGGCCGAAATACTAAAAAAACAAGGTTACATCACTGGCCATTTCGGCAAGTGGCATCTTGGAACTTTGACCAAAACAGTGAAAGATGCCAACAGAGGTGGTCCACGAGGCAAAAAGCATTACTCACCACCACAGCTAAATGGTTTCGATGTATGCTTTAGCACTGAATCAAAAGTACCAACTTGGGATCCTTTATTTAGACCAAAAGACAATAACTCGAGAATATGGTGGGATCCTGTGAAAGAATTAAAAAATGCAAAATCTTACGGTACAGCTTATTGGAACGAGAAGGGTGAAAACATAACTAAAAATACACGAGGAGGTAACTCTCGAATAATCATGGATCGAGCTATTCCGTTTATGCAGAATGCCACCAAGCAGAATAAACCCTTTTTTAGTATAATCTGGTTTCACACACCTCATCTTCCCGTCGTTGCAGGACCAAAGTACATGGAAATGTACAAGAACTACTCGAAATATGAACAACACTACTTCGGTTGCATTACAGCAATGGATGAACAAATCGGCCGACTTCGTGCCATGCTGAAGGAACTGAATGCTGCAGAAAACACAGTTATATTTTTCACCAGTGACAATGGCCCTGAAGGAGCCAGCGGTAAGGCTCCAGGCAGTGCCGGTCACCTTAGCGGACGCAAGCGCTCATTGCTAGAAGGTGGAATACGCGTTCCCGGGCTAGTTGAATGGCCAGCGAAAATTAAACCTGGTAGCAAAACCAACATTCCGTGCGTAACCAGTGATTACTTACCAACAATTCTGGATTTGCTGAACATTAAACCTGTTGCCGATCGCCCAATTGATGGCATTAGCCTTTTGCCTTTATTTAAAAATCAAATGACTAAACGCGGCAAATCAATTGGCTTTGAGTCCAAAGGTCAAACAGCTTGGATTGGCGACCGCTACAAACTTTACTTCAACGGAAAATCCAGAGATGAAATTCAACTATTTGACTTAGTAACAGATCCTTCTGAAAAACAAAATTTAGCTAAAATCAAACCGATACTAGCCAAAAAATTGGCCAAAGAATTGGCCACTTGGCGCAGATCTTGCCAGTTGAGCGCAACAGGCAAAGATTACTAATAAATGCCTCAGCAACATTCCAAGCATTATTGGCTAAAATGGCTCCTCGTTTTGATCATTATTGATATTTTTGTTTTCCTATGGTGGGCAGGAAATAAAAAAGAACGTCAATATGACAAAATGATCCAAAATGCAGCAATAGAGTTCGACGTAGAATTTGCTCTTATAAAAGCAGTTATTTGGCAAGAAAGTCGATTCAACGAAAAAGCAATTGGCCAAGCCGGTGAGATTGGACTTATGCAATTGATGGAATTAGCCGCATTTGAATGGGCAGACAAAAAAGCTATTGAAGACTTTGAGCACTCACATGTATTTGATCCAAATACAAATATTCTCGCTGGGACATATTATTTAAAAACCAGGATTGCACGCTATAAGCATACCGATAATCCTTTGCCATTCGCTTTAGCTGATTACAACGCTGGACGAGCGAACGTATTGCGCTGGTCAAAAGACAAAGCTCGAACCAACAGCGCAAATTTTATCAATAACATTGATTTTCCTGGAACCCGTAAATACATCAATCAAGTCTCCACACGACGCGAACAATATCGTTAGAAAAACAAAAACATCCAAGGTTTGCCTACTTTCCTATTTATAGAGTAAAGTGGTCACGTGCTAGTAGACTTCACAAAAATGAATGGAGCTGGAAACGATTTTATCTTAATCGACAATCGAAAAATTAGGCTCCAGTTATCTCAAGAGCAAATACAAAATATTTGCGATCGCCAACGCGGTATAGGGGCTGACGGCATAATGCTACTACGAGAAGCAATTGGCGAAGCCGATCTAGGTTGGGATTTTTTTAATAAAGACGGAAGCGAGGGAGAAATGTGCGGTAATGGTGCTCGATGCTTCGCAAGATTTGCCCAAAACAAACTCGATGGACAAGACTCAATATCCTTCGAGACCCTTGCAGGAACCATCCAAGCCAGATTAGAAGGTGAAAATGCTACAATAAACCTAACTCCCCCAAAGGATGTGCGTATTAGTGACCACATTAGCACTTCATCAGGGAAACTTGAAATCCATTCAGTAAACACAGGTGTACCACATGCGGTTTTATTCGTTGAAGATGCTGACAAAGCCATGGTCTCAAAGTTGGGCAAAGAAATCCGATACCACGATCATTACTCTCCGGCAGGCACCAATGTGAACTTCGTACATTTGACCAACGATAACTCAATCCATGTTCGTACTTACGAACGTGGTGTAGGTGAAACGCTCGCCTGCGGAACCGGCGTGACAGCATCTAGTCTCATTACAGCTAAGCTACATGGATATATTTCCCCTATCTCTGTTCGAGTATTAGGAGGCGACAACCTATCAGTAGACTTCGAAGCCGATGGAGATTCATTTAAAAACGTCAAATTAACTGGCCCTGCTGAGTTTGTATTTAGCGGTCAAATAGAAATTTAAATTCCTAAAGACCAAATCAATAAAGAAAAAAGGCCTCCTTGAGGAAGCCTTTTAATTTTAATGAAACTATAAGCAGAGGATCTATTTTTTGGGCTTAACGCTTTTCATCTCAAGACTCATTTCTGAAAAATCAGCAACAGTTCCACTAGCATCAACATTAAATATTTGAAGCTCTAAATTATTCTCATCGATCAGACGGAATCCGACTCCCATGGATTGAGAATTACCCTCTCCATCTTTGCTTGTTAACTTTAAAAAAGGCATTTCATCTTTGGGCCCCCATGACCCTGAGCTCTTTCTTCCGCTACTAGAATAACCTGATTGTTCAACTTCACCGGACTCTGGATTAACTGCAATCAAACTATATGTTTCACTATCGTTACTCTTAAAGTGAGTAGCAATAACATGGCCTTTAATAACCCATTTAAAAGATAACGATATCTTGCTTCCATCGACATCAGCTTCCCATGACTTAATTAACCACTCTGCTTGTGCTTCAGCAATTCTATCAGCAAGTGTTGCCTGCGCTTGAACCTGTGGTGCGAAAACACAGGCAACAAGCATAACTAATATAGGGAATATTTTTTTCATATACGTTTTCTTTTTATGCGGTTATATGGATTTTCAATCCGGAAGGCAGAGCCTGTGCTTTCCACATCTTTCAAACAAGTCAAAATGAACCTGTTATTATATTGTTACTTCGGCTTATATCCCGTATCTGCAATGCGAAAACTCAGAGAAAAATCTGCAGCTTATCGACTTCGCCCATTAGAACGAATAGCCTCTAGTTTAGCTGCCAACTGCCTAACTAAACTCGGCTTGGCACTAGCCAAATTATTTTTCTCTTCAAGATCAGCCTGTAAATCAAATAACATATAAGGCATTTCAAAAGGTTTACCTCGAGGAGGTTGACGGCCTCCTGAACCATTACCAGCAATTAATTTCCATTTACCACTACGTAAAGCAAACATACCACTGGCGCTATGATTAATTACTGGTGCACGAGGCCGATCCCAGTCTCCACCTTTAAATAGTGGTAACCAACTGAAACTGTCTTCAGCCATATTGTCCATAAGTGTTCCACCTACGATCTGACTACACGTAGCAAAAAAATCAACATGTGCAGTGGTCTTTTTACAAATGGATCCAGACTTAATGACGCCTGGCCAGCGAGCAAAGAAAGGCACACGATGTCCAGCCTCCCAGATATCTGCCTTCGTTCCTCTAAGAACACCATTAGAGGTGTGATTCTTCTGACTATAAGACTGAACTTTTGGATTACTAACGTGATCACCTTGCTCATTTCCCTCTTCTCGGTACATGAATGATCCGTTATCACTCGTGAAAATCAAAAGCGTATTCTTTTCTATACCAGCAGTTTGGATAGTCCTCATTACTTGTCCAACCGTCCAGTCAACTTGCATTATAAAATCTCCGTATAACCCAAGTTTTGATTTTCCAATAAATCGCGAATGAGGCTTAACCGGCTTATGAGGTGCCGTCAGTGGAAAATAGAGAAAGAAAGGTTGGCTAATTTTTGCACCTTCGCGAATAACTCGATTTGCTTCCGATGTAAGATCGTCGAGACAGTCATTTATTATTAATCCAGGCTGCCTTGGCCCACTACGCAAAAAACCAGGAAACCCAACAGATTGTTGATTAACATTTGGAAGTTCTATTATTTTACCGTTTTTTATATAAATATAAGGCGGAAAATCTAGTGATGCTGGAATGATATATGAATAATCAAAACCATGCTGATTGGGTCCATCGTTGATTGATTTATTATAATTGATTTTTCCATCTGCATTTCTGTTAAAATCTAAACCTAAATGCCATTTACCCACAATACTCGTATTGTAACCTTTAGAACGCAACATACTAGCAACAGTCTCACGCTCTGGCTCTAGTAGTGGCGCACCATAACCATTTAGCACACCTCTCTTAAGCTTTGATCGCCAACAGTAGCGTCCAGTAAGTGTTGCATATCTTGTAGGCGTACAAACAGCAGATGGTGAGTGTGCGTCGATAAACGTCATACCTTGACTCGCCAAAATATTTAAATTCGGTGTAGGTAATTTTGAACGGGTATTGATTGACTGCACATCTCCATATCCCATGTCATCAGCTAGAATGAAAATAATATTAGGATTAGATGCCCAAGATTCATACTTAAACAATATTACCAGTAAAATGCATGCAATTCTTTTATCAAAGTAAAGGTAAAATGACTTAAACAATAATGAACTCATAGTGACAAAACTCTAAGTGTATTATGAATTTTGGCCAAGCTGACGATTTGGGTAATAATTACCATAATTAAAAATCTATTTGGTAAATAACACCCAAATAATAATATAATTAATCAAAATCAATATTCGAAAATGACTATAAAACTCTTATATTCTGATACTTATGGTAATTTGTTGTTATGGCATAAATCTTGCGGTATAGTCATTTGAAAAGTGCGAGATAACTCTTCATATTTTAATTAAACAACTCATATGAAAATCAAATCACTATTAATCATAGGTGCCATTGCTGCTGCGTTTGTAACACCAGATTACGCGATGGCTAAACCAAAGCCAACAAAACCAGATTTATCGGACAAAAAGGAAGACGCCAAAGAAGGTAAAGAGCGACCAAAAATCGATCGCGAAAAGATTAAAGAACGTCTCAAGGCTGCTTTTGATAAGCGTAAAAAGAATCACAAGGATGCCAAAAGAAAAGGCCAAAAAGTTCTTCAAAAAGGAAGAGCATTTGGAAAATTGGTTCGCGACGATGAAAAGGTGAAAGAACTTAGAGACTCTTTCAATGCGGCTGCCAAAGAACACCACAGTCAAGTTAAAGATCTCCACAAACAACTTAAGGATGCTTCTGACGAAGATAAAGAAGGGTTGCGAGAGCAAATGCAGACCCTTCGTAAAGAATGGTTTGAGAACATGAAAGGCAATAGAGAAGAAGTTCGTGAGCGCATTAAGGATATTCGCGAGGAATTCAAAAATAAGCGTGACGAAGTTATCGATGCTAATAAAGAAGAGAGCGCCGAAGCTGGCGAATAATTTATATTAAATTTTCTTCACTACGGGCAGCGTTATACGCTGCCCTTTTTTTATTTTAAGATATTTCAGTATAGAAAAATAAGGTTGTATTGAAAGTAACGTCTTGTAGTTGAACCAACAGCTTCTTTCCCTTCGATTTCAAATATAAAAGGTCGGCTTCAATAATAGAAGAATCATACTCCCCTTTAAAAGGCTTCAAATGAACTCATGGATACATGATTTCGAAAAAAATTTAACAATCATTGAAATCCAACAAATATGTCAAACCGATGCTCACCTCTATTTAGAGAATTTGATGGCTAAACATGCCATCTCGTAACTTTGGTTCGAACCAAGTACTTTTAGGAGGCATTATTCCTCCTCCATCTGCAATACTCATCAAGTCTTTAATACTCGTGGGGAATAATGAAAAAGCACATTCAAATTCTTTACTATCAACTTGTTTCTCCAACTCCCTAACACCTCTGATCCCACCTACAAACGCAATTCGCTTACTAACGCGTGGATCTTCAATACCAAAAATCGGAGCCAAGATGTGATCTTGTAGTATACTTACATCAAGCTGCTTAATCGGATCGCTAGAATCAATTATGCTTGATTTCGGTCTCAACGTTTTCCATTGACCATTAATATATAAACCAATTTCATGTTTGTTTAAGGGCTCAGAACGACCGTTCAATTCGATTTCGAATACTTTGCCAAGAGAGTTATGGATTTCTTCTAAACTTAAACCATTTAAATCTCGAACAACTCGGTTATAAGGAAGAATCTGCATTTGGTCATGAGGAAAAATAACAGTTAAAAATAATCCACTGTTTCCCGCTCCAGATCGGCTTTGATTAACTCGCGAAGCGGCAGCACTACGATGATGGCCATCTGCAATATAAAGATTTTGAATACCACTAAATTTTTTATCAATAAATGAAGTATCTTCACTGGAGGTGACCGTCCAAGATGTATGCTGAACCCCGTCAGTTGCAGTAAAATCAACGTTCGGATTACCTTCAGTAACGCGATTAAAAAGATTATCTAATTCCTTATCAGCCGAATAAGTTAAAAAAACTGGGCCAGTCTGAGCGTCCAAAGCCTCAAGATGAGAAACTCGATCGTTCTCTTTATCTGGCCTGGTGAATTCATGTTTTCGAATTGTATTGTCATCATACTCTGCACAACTTGCTACAGCGACAAGGCCAAGCTGTGAATGGCTTCCCATTATTTGCCTGTAAAGATAATAGTTTGCTTGAACGTCTCTTCGGAGAGCTTTTTCAGAAATAAGATGATCTAAATTTTGTCGTGCTTTAGCATAGACACTAGAGTCAGTAATTTCTATATCTTGAGGCAAATCAATTTCAGGGCGACTGACATGCAAAAAACTCAACGGGCGACCGTCAGCCATTTGCCTAGCCTCTACTGTCGACATCACATCGTATGGTAGTTCGCAAATTTCAGAAGCCCGATTAGGATCAGGCATAAGAGCAGGAAAAGGCTTAACAGTGGCCACGTGCAAGAAACTAAGGCAGCAATTAACCTAGCGCGATTAAAAACTCAATATCCACAAAGTATTTAATTATAGCTCAACTTCACTAAAGTAGACGATTAAGAAGTAATATTAATGTACAAGCATATCGGAAAGAGAGGACTTAAATTTCCGATGGCATAGTGCAAAAAGTAAGGCTGTAGGAATCAGTGAAAATGTTGAAGCAGCCATCTGAACACCTTGAGGTGTTCGTTGACTGACGTCGTATAGTTTAGCCAGAGCTATAGGAAGTGTCTGCTGACTCTCAGTACTTAAAACCAGCATTGGAAGTAGATGTTCATGCCAAGCAAGTACAAAATGAATCATTCCATAGCTTAATATTGCCGGCCAAATTAATGATAGTAATGTTAAAAAAACTCGAAACTCTGAAGCCCCACAGGTGCGGGCAACCTGACTATATTCCACAGGAATCTTTCTAAAAACCTGTGTAAAATAAATAACACCCAAACCAGTGATGACTCCTGGAAGAATAATACCAAAAATAGAGTCGTTTAAACCAAGGGTATTCAACCACGAAAAAAGCGGAACAGCAAAAAGTTGTCTCGGAACCAAAATAAGGGCTAACACAATCACAAAATAGATGTTTTTCCAGTGAAATTTGAGCCTAGCAAAGGCATATCCAGTCATTGCTGATAAAGCGACAGCACCTATGGCTTGGCCAAACGATGATAACATTGAATTTAAGAGCACATCCCAAAACGGAACCCATTTACCGATAACAAGCTCATGAATATTCCTCATACTTAATTCATTAGGGAAAAATGTATCAGCGAGCTTCATCCAATACTCTCCGTTAAGTGGCTTCATCGGCCAAATCCGCAACGGTTGAAAAAATTCATGATTGGTCTTAAAAATACCGAATACCATCCACAAAAAAGGATATAATACAGCCAACAAAAACGGCACTAGTAAAAGAGTTGAAACACTACGCCGAAGAAAACCAGACTTTGCTGAATCAATATTTTTCATATGTATCTCCTTCGTAATAATATAATGGTATAAAGAGACAATAACATTAATGGCAAAAGACTTACGCTTATTGCTGCAGCAGATCCATACTCAAAAAAACGTGTTTTTTGAAACACATAGGAAATTGTAAGTAACCCGGCATCAGCTGTACCTCCAGAACCTCCAAGGAGAATAAATGCACCAGAGAATAATGAGAATCCATCTACTAATAAATATATCGAAATAAAGATCAAAACCGAACGTAGTTGAGGTAATGTAATATGAATAAAATGATCCCATCGGCTACTTGTCGCCAGTTTTGCAGCCTCGTAATAGGCCTTTGGAATACCCTCCATTCCAGCCATGATAAAAAATGTCATAAAGCCAGTCCAACGCCAAACAGTTTGAAGCACTAAACCAAGGAGAATAAAATTAGGATCCTTGAGCCAATTGATAGGAGCTAGGCCAATAGGAATGATGAAGAGTTGATTCAACAATCCTTCTCGCCCATGAAACACCATAAGAAAAAGAGTTGCGAGTACCGAAGGAGGCGTCAATGCGGGCAATAGTAATCCAAAAGTTAACATTGGACGTAATCGACGGAAGGTCGATTGAAGCAAATGAGCCAACCACAGTGACATAGGTACGATCAAAACGACCGAAGCCAAAGTGTATATGAGACTATTACAAATGGACTTAAAATAGCGTTCGTCATTGGCTAAGGCATAATAATTCTTAAAACCAACAAACTCAACCGCTCCAAGCCCATTGGATTCTAGACTCATCTTTACTCCACCGAGCAATGGTAATACCCAAAAGAGACTTAGAAAAAAAAGAAACGGAAACAAAAAGATAAACGGAGCCCAACCCACACCGCCTGTGGCTTTAATTACAGGCTGAGCTCTCGATTCCATCTTATTAAAATTAGAATCCTGGCTCTGCTGCTTCGAGCATAGTTTTCATTTTATCAATCACTTCAGCCGGCTTTAGCTCACCGTATATTAGTGAATTAAAGAAAGTCTCCTGAAATAGAAAGATAGCCTTAGCTCGATTCGGATGACCTACTACTTCAGGGACCTCATTTGAGAGTTTCACAAGTAGCTCACCAAATCTTTGATTACTGAAAAACTCATTAGGCTGCAATAAACGCTCGTCCTTCCAAGATGGCTGATATGCTGGAAAACTGTTGCCATCAAGAAAACGGCGAGCATTAGACTCCTTATTAGTAATCACAAACTTGATAAATTTCCATGCTTCTTCTGGGAGCTTACTCCCCTTGTTAATCATCAAACCCTGACCGGCAAAAGTGGAGGTTCTACGACTAAGTTTTCCATTAGGCAGCTTCCATGCGGGTAAAGGCATTGCACCCCACTTCCCTTTCAGATCAGGTGTAAATTGCTGGAGCATGTCTAGGCCATACCAGTCCGCGCCAACCACTGTAAGTACTTCTCCAAATTGAACCGCACTATTGAAGAAAAGCGGATCAAAGATGGAAGCTCGTTCAGGCACCATTCCAACACCAGACTTTTTCAGATTTTGCAGCCAAGTTAACACCTCAATAGCTGCCTCTCGATCTGGATAAACAGAACCATCCTTACCAAAAAGATCACTATCGCGTTGGCGAAGCAGAATACCAAAGTAAGTGGGGTCAAGAGCGATCATAGCCTTGCCATGGTCTTTAACAACCTTTTCACCAACCGAAACAAACTTATCCCAAGTTGTCAGGCTAACCGGATCAATATCTAACTCCTTTAAAAGATCTGAACGATAGTATAGCACCATTGCACTTAATGATTGAGGCACACCGTAAGTCTTACCTTTATAGGCGAAAAGTTTCTGACGACTCTTTGCTATATCTTTATCAAGCTTAGCCTTCTTAATTCGATTACCTAGATCTAAGAACGGTACATCACCGGCTAAAAACGCACCAAAAAGAACCTCATCAAGCTGTACCACATCTGGAGGATTAATTCCTGTCTTAATAGAAACAGCCAATTTCTCAGGCATCTCACGGAAACCAAAAGCCTGAACCTTGGCCTCAAAATCCTTATCTACAGATGCCTTGTAGAGCTTCACCATATTTTCATAGTAGAGCTGGTCCTGAAATGAGCTAATCCAAATATCAAGCGGCTTAGCATGTAGTGATCCTACAAAAACTAAACCCAAGATCATCAATCCCGAAAATGCTTTATTGAGTTTCATGAGAAAATCGCGTTGGGAAAAATCTACCGAAGTCCCGATAGAGTCAATGCCATAGAATACTCAACTCTCACATGATCCATTTGCAACAAAGAGCAATAATGAAAACAACAAGTAAATTCAGAGGATTTTTAACTATGATTTAGAAAAAATATACATAAAACTGCGTAACTTTTACAAAATATATCACATAAACAGGCCTTAAGGGCGCAAGCAGACTGGTAGAATTTAAATTTATGAGCGGTAACTTAAAAAATATGGTACTTGGACTGGCTGCGATCATTTTCGCCAGCGGTAGCTATGCAAAAGAATTAAAACTGGATGATTTATTTCCTGAGAATAGGTTGATCGAGGTCCATATCACCATCTCTGATCAAAACTGGGATAAGCTTCGTTACCAAAGACGTACGCGTGAAAACGCACTGCCACCAAGCCGTAAGTTTGAACCGCCACCCTCTCCATACTCTTATGTTAAAGCCAACGTAACAATCGACGACGTAACCTTCAAAAATATTGGAATCCGAAAAAAAGGATTCCTTGGTTCACAGGATACTGAACGCCCTTCACTAAAAGTGAAACTCGATTATTATGAAAAAAATCGGAACATTGATGGATTAAGAAATCTAACTTTCAACAATAACCGGCAAGACCGAAGCCTTATGAGCCAGTTCATGGGCTACCGGATTTGGAATGAAGCCGGTTCTCCAGGTTCCCGTTGTGCATATGCCAAAGTCACAGTTAATGGACGCAACCTTGGAGTATACAGCCATGTCGAAACTGTTCGAGAACCACTATTAAAGCGTGAATTTGGCAACGACAAAGGAACACTATTCGAGGGCACAGTAGTCGATTTTTATCCAGAATGGGAAGGAAGCTTCGAACTGAAAACTGGTGACAATAAAAAAGGGCGTGAGCACATCGTTAAAGTAATCAACGCACTGCAAGGCGGAAGAGGTAAATCATTTTTTGGTGCTTTCGCCTCAGGATATGCATGGGTACCAACTAGTGATAAAAACGACAATGAGTGGTTCAAACCTGAGTTCAATGACCTCTCTTGGAAAAAGGGAATCAATGGGGCCGGTTATGAAACCGGACAGGGTTTCGAAAAACTAATATCTCCAAACTTTAATTTCATTGAGCAGATGCACAATAAGGCCACGTCACTTTATCTTCGTTTCCCTTTCGAACTAAAAAGCCTAGATGAAATTCAAAGCACAAAAAACCTATTGCTTCGTATGAAGTGTGACGACGGATTTGTCGCGTACATCAACGGATATGAGGTTGCTAGGTATAATTCTCCACCAAGCCCAAAATGGAACTCTATGGCTACCGGGAGCGGGGATGATGGATCTAATGCAACATTTGCTGCATTTAATATAAACAAACATCGCGATAAATTTCGAATTGGAGAAAATCTGCTGGCTATTCACGGTATGAATATAAGCCTGAGTAGTACGGATTTTCTTCAGGTTGCAGAACTTCAAACAAACGAACACGACTACCAAACCGCCATCTGGGACTTAATTGATGAAAAGGCGTTTTATAGATTCTGGGCGCTGGAAGGGCTACTCAGCTTTTGGGATGGCTATTCTGGAAATCGTAATAATTATTTCATCTACCTCAATCCAAAAACAAAGAAATTCCACTTCATGCCATGGGGGGCAGACTGCCTTTTCGAAAAATTCAGTCGACTGCGTGTAGATCGACGTTCACCACGCTCTGTTCGACTACAAGGTCTTGTCGCTCGAAAATTATATCAAATCCCATCTGTTCGGAAAAAATACGCCTCTACCATGAATGAACTTATGACTAAACACTGGAACGAAGAAAAGCTCTTAGCCGAAACCAAGCGAATTGAGGCTATGCTGACGCCACATATCAGCGACTACCAGTGGCGCTCTGTTCGTTTCGATGCGATCCGAGAATTCATTCGAAACCGAAGAGAAGATGTAGAAATTGAGATCAACGGCGAAGACATGCCACTTTGGCCAAAATAAAGGCTCTTCTAATTGATTTTTATCGAATGCCCCATCCAATGAATGCCCCATAAAAACACTAGTGCTAATAAAAATATTAGCACAGCAGAGACTATAAAACGCTTTAGCCTTTGATCCATTAGTTCAACGCTAGGCCTGAATTGGAATCAAACCAAATAACAGTGTCCCAATCAATTTCCAGTACTTTTCCATTAATGATAGATTGATCATCACCTACGGAGCGCACAATCAACTTATTTGCAGCGGTACGAACGTGTAATAGAGACTCATGCCCCAATGTTTCTACCGTCTCCAACGTAACATTCAAGCCTATCCCGTTTTCAATCAATTTCAAATGCTCAGATCTTATACCTAACACAACTTTAGAACCGTTAAATTTAGCTAAGCCCTTAGCTACTCGTTCGGGCAAATTAAGACTAGTCTCATCACCGTCTTTAGTTTGCTCGACAAAAACCATACCACCTTCGACTTCATCTACCTTGCCCTGTATAAAATTCATTCCCGGTGTACCAATAAAATCTCCAACAAACTGGTGTACAGGTCGTTTATACAGATCCATTGGCGCACCAACCTGCATAACTTTTCCATGATCAAGCACACAAAGCCTTTGACCAAGAGTCATAGCCTCGGTCTGGTCGTGCGTTACAAAAATCATAGTCGCCTGAAGCCGATTATGAAGTTCAGCAATTTCAGAACGCATTTCGGCACGCATACGAGCATCGAGATTTGAAAGCGGTTCATCTAAAAGAAATATCTTAGGCTTACAGACCATAGCGCGCCCAAGCGCAACCCGCTGACGCTGTCCACCTGATAGTTCAGCAGGTCGACGTCTAAGAAAATCAGTCAATCCCAATAAATCGGCTGCATCGGCAACTCGAGACTGTATTTCTAATTTAGGAATTTTACGGAATTTCAAACTAAAAATTATATTCTGCTCAACTGTCAAATGAGGAAAAAGTGCGTAGTTTTGGAAAACCATCGCTATATCTCGATCCTGAGGTTTAATGTGATTAACCTCAGTACCTCCCAAAATAATCGAACCATTTGACGGGTTTTCCAAACCAGCTATCAAGCGAAGTAATGTAGACTTTCCGCAACCAGACGGACCAACCAAAGCCATTAATTCTCCATCTGGAACTTCCAGATTAATACCTTCTAACGCAGTTACCTCACCATTACGATCAGTTTCAAAGACTTTGCAGAGGTTATTTAGTCGCAAACTTGCCATAAACTAATTATTTGTGGGCCCGACCTTTTGCAAGGGAGGCAAAATCGTCAAGTTCTTCGCGATATATGCAACAATATTTCGCAAATCATTAAGGGATAAATCGTCGGTCGAACTCTTCATGATCACTCCATCTATATCTCTTGGGTGATCACCTCGTTGGCCATTAGCATACTTCCTTAGTTGATCCATAAGAAACCAATCCTCCTGTACATTTAAAGGAGGCGAATTAATCTCTCGTTTTCCTTTGCCTTCCAAACCATGACAAGAAGCACATCGAGAAATATAAAGAATCTTACCAAGATCAACGTTACCTCGAATGATCCGTAAAGACGGTTCGGGTTTCTGCTTAGAAAAATAATCAGCCAATGCCACAATTTCGGAGTCTTTATTAATCTTATTCATTGCCACCCACATTAACTGCTCGGCTCGATTATTCGGATTCTTACCTCTGTACCCCAATTGAAATTTTTTCAACTGATTTTCTAGATACCAATCAGGAAAACCATTTAACACCGGTCCACGCTGCATCTCCTTAGTACTGTGACAAACCAAACACGCATTTAGTGTTGTTTTTTTTAAATTACTCGTAAGAGATGAAGATCTGTGATGCTCGACAGATGGAGAACTATTCGGAACACACCCCTGACTAGCAAGCCCCACCAACCCGACCACAAAAAAAATCATGCACCGATACCAAAACATCTCGTCGTGATAATCTACATTGCCCATCTAATTACCGCGAGCCGGCAAATCTCGCACAGAAATGCCATTTTAAATATGATGACCTCTAGTGAATTCTCGGCAGAAATCAATGATAGCACTAGCATTTGGCGCCTTAGCAATTGGTTTCGCACCAATCTTCGCTGCAATCGCACTAAAACCTGAATATGGAGGATTTGGACCAGCTTCCATTGGGTTTTATCGTGTTTTATTTGCTTTGCCATTGATGTGGTTAATACTGTGGATATCACCATCAAAACCCGCCTCTTCAGCTAAACGCCAAAAACGCCCAATCGGGCTTATGGCTATAGCCGGATTTTTCTTCGCTATTGATTTGGTTTCATGGCACTGGTCAATCAAATATACCACAGTTGCTAATGCAACATTACTAGCCAACTTCGCACCACTTTGGGTTACACTTTGGGCAAAACATTTATTTGGCGAAAAAATACACACCAGTTTTTTTATAGCACTTGGACTAGCATTAATTGGAGCTGCGATCCTAATGCGCACCAGCTTTCAACTGAAACCGGAACAACTTTTCGGAGACTTACTATCCCTGATAACCGCTATTTCATATGGCTCATACATGTTAACTGTTAAAAAACTTCGAGAAACTTGTGCACCACAAGAAATCATGGCATGGAGCGGTCTATTCGCTGTTCCATTAATGTTTATTGCAGCAATAATCAGTGGAGAAACGATGATATCACCTCAACTAAATGGTTGGGGCATTCTAATTAGCCTAGCGCTAATTAGTCATTTTGCAGGGCAAGGATTAATCGCATATGCATTCGGGCATCTACCCGCTTCTTTAACTTCACTCAATTTATTACTGCAACCGGTGTTTGCAGCCATACTTGGCTGGATTTTGCTAAGCCAAGCGATTATTGGTAAACAATTGGCAGGGGCATTGATCATGTTAGGTGCATTGGCGATTGCTAATCGGCCTGTAAAAGGTAAATAATTTTTGTGCCATCATACGAAGCATGGCAATCTGTTTACGGATGGACCAGTTTTCAAACGAAATTAAAGATACCGAGATCCCTTTGGATGCTCCAGCACGCAGACGCCTACCAATTCTCTTACGTCGTGCTTGGTATAGCTTGAATCAGGCATTCCGACGTCGAATCGCTAAGATGGATCTCACTCCTGACCAATTTACAGTAATCCGGACACTCCTCGAAGCCGAACCAGAAAGCTTAACTCAAAAAGCGCTTGCGGATGCAATAAGCAGCGACCCTAATACCATTGCATCATTGCTCGAAAGAATGGAGGGCAATGGCTTAGTTAAACGCCGACCACATGAAAAAGATCGCCGTGCAAATCGAGTGGAGCTACTGCCATTAGCCAAGAATAAGTATGAAGCCATAAGACAAGAGGCAATCGAATTACAAGGCCATGTACTAGATCAATTACCTGAAAACGATCGGGAAAAATTCCTATCCCAACTCGAAGTCATTGCCGAAGCCTGCCGAAATATTTCCAATAATAAAAATTAACGGATTTAACAGAGGCTTCATGATCAAAAAACATATCTCATCTTATCACTTAAGAACTTCTAACTCGTGATACTTAATGCAGTTACGACAAAATTGGAAAATATCCGAAGCTTGACATAATTGAGACTCTGTCTCATTTTTTTACCCCGTACTTGCGGATTGCTATGAAATACTTTTTGAAATTATCTCTTGGTCTTAGCTTTTTGCTTTGTGTTTATACATCTGCCGCAGAACTGAATGTGTACTCACATCGCCACTACGATTCTGATGCTATTCTTTTTAAAGAGTTCACAGAAAAAACAAATATTAAAGTAAATGTCGTTAAGGGTAGTGCTGATCAGTTAATACAACGTCTAGTCACAGAAGGTAAAAATTCACCTGCAGATGTACTTCTTACAGTTGATGCCGGACGACTGCATCGGGCTAAATCTGCAGGCGTCTTACAGCCAGTGAAGTCTAAAACGCTACGCAGCAATGTTCCTAAGTCTATGCGTGATCCAGAAGGACACTGGTACGGAATGACCGTACGATCACGAGTAATAGTTTATTCAAAGGATCGTGTAAAAACCAGCGAGCTATCCACTTATGAGTCTCTAGCCAAACCGGAATGGAAAGGCCGAGTTGTTGCCCGGTCATCGAGCAATATTTACAATCAATCACTACTCGCTTCTATAATAGCTGCACACGGAAAAGATAAAGCCCTCGCTTGGGCTAAGGCCGTTCGCAAGAACATGGCTCGTGCTCCACGCGGTAGTGACCGTGATCAAGCACGTGCTGTTGCTGCCGGACTTGCAGATGTAGCTATCATGAATACCTATTATCTTGGAATTCTTGCAAATTCTTCCGTAGCAGCAGATCGCGAGGTAGCCAATAAAGTCGGCGTCTTTTTTCCAAACCAAAAAGATCGCGGAGCACATATCAATGTTAGTGGCGGTGGAGTTACAGCTAGTGCAAAAAACAAAAAAGAAGCAATTCAATTTCTAGAGTTCCTCACAAGCGCAAAGTCACAGGAAACATTTGGAAACGTTAACTACGAATATCCAGTGAAAATAAAGAACAACCAATCTGAATTGCTCAAAAGCTGGGGCAAATTCAAGGCAGATAAGGTTAATCTCTCCATTCTAGGAGCTAACAATGCTGAAGCAGTCAAGCTGTTCGATCTAGCCGGTTGGGAGTAAGCTGCCACCGGATTGGCTGCATATTTAATCAAAATTGCGCAATACTGGTTGCGCTTCATAAAGCATGAGTTTTATTTTAAACTCAACGCTTGGACAATTTCGGCCCTAGTTATAGGACTAGTTTTATTTCTGCCCATGGCAGAAGTTGTATGGCATCTCACCATGCCAGCAGAAAGCTGGGAACATCTACGCGACACCGTTCTTGGGCAATACATAAAGGGTTCTTTAATCCTCGTAGTTGGAACAGCCGCCTTATCCATTTTTCTAGGTGTTTCATCCGCATGGCTAGTCGCATCCTGCAAATTTCCTGGTCGCAAATTTTTTGAGTGGATACTGATACTACCACTTGCAATTCCAACCTACATCGCTGCCTATTCCTACTTCGACCTACTTGATAAACTGAATCCATTCCTAATCTGGATACGGCTAAATATTAGCACTGAAGCAATGGCCTTGGTGAGCGACGCAATTGTTTATCCTGTTACAATTATTGTACTAGCTTCGGTGCTGTACCCATACGTCTATCTTGTGGCACGTGCTGCATTCATACAGCAAAGCAACCAATGTATAGAAGCAGCGCGAACTCTTGGCCATGGTCCGCACTCCACATTTTGGCGCACTGCACTTCCCCTAGCTCGGCCGGCCATCATTGGAGGAGTTTCTCTAGTTATAATGGAAACACTCAATGACTACGGTGCTGTAAAACACTTTAACATACCAACATTTACCACTGGAATCTTTCGCACCTGGCTTTCAATAGGTGATCTTCCAGGTGCACTTCGCCTAGCTGCCTGCCTAATGGTATTAATCCTATTTTTGCTAATACTAGAAAAATGGCTTCGTTTTGGAGCCAAGTTTCATAATAACAGCAAATCTGATCGACCTTTTAAACCTTATGAGCTTGGTCAAATAAAATCCTTTTTGGCAATCTTATGCTGCCTATTTCCAATTATAATAGGCTTTATCTTGCCTATTTCTCGATTGGCCTACTGGGCCAGTCAGACGATAGAAAATGTTATTGATTCAAACTTCTTAATCCTTACTGCCAACAGTATAGCAATCGCGACAGCTGCAAGCTTAATAACAGTACTGCTTGCAATTTTTTTAACCTTTACCAGTCGTTATTTTGGAAGCCGAACAATCAACGCAACAAATCGATTAGCTATCCTTGGTTATGCAGTCCCTGGAGCAGTAATCGCTATTGGAATACTGCTCTTAGCTAAGCAAGTGAACCAAGCAATTGGCTGGATTATGACTGGGTCACTATCAATGCTCGTATTGGCCTATGTAGTACGGTTTCTCGCAGTAGCATGGCAACCAATCGACTCGGGAATGGAACGAAATTGTGAACAAATCAACAATGCATCAAGGTCACTAGGAGTAACTGCAATAAGATCATTGACTAAGATTAACATACCAATGTTACGTAACGCATTGGTGGCGGCTGGACTGTTTGTTTTTGTCGACACTATGAAAGAATTACCTCTGACATTAATACTCCGCCCTTTTAATTTTGAAACACTATCAACAAAAACGTTCGATCTAGCACAGCAAGCACAAATCCCTGAATCAGCTGTACCTGCACTCTGCATCATTATAGTCAGCCTTTTGCCTTTGATATGGCTAAACTTTCAAATACGAAACACTGAAAAATGAACGTACTTACCCTTAAAAACATTACAAAGTCCTACAACTCTAACGAACCCCCTGCTCTAAATGATCTCAGTTTCAATTGCCAAAGCAGTGAAGTCATTGCACTAATAGGAGGGAGTGGAAGTGGTAAAACAACTCTTCTTCGCATTATAGCTGGACTTGAGGCCCCGGACTATGGCGAGGTTATTCTTAATAACGATACTCTAAATAGTTCCACCGTATTTGTTACTCCAGAAAAACGAGATTGTGGACTTGTTTTTCAAGACTACGCACTCTTCCCAAACAGAACAGTCCGACAAAATATCATATTTGGCAAAGGAGCAATGGATGATCCCTCTTGGATAAATGAACTGATTAATATGACTGGCATTGCTGGATTAGAAAAAAGATTTCCACATGAGCTATCTGGAGGCCAACAACAACGTGTCGCCTTAGTACGTGCTCTAGCAACGCGCCCCTTACTTCTACTTCTAGACGAACCACTAAGCCACCTAGATCCAGAACTAAAGGAATCTGTCAGAACTGAATTACTCAAACTATTTAGAGAAACTAAAACCACAGTAGTTTTTGTTTCGCACGATATTGAAGATGCAACAGCAATGGCCGATCGCATGGTTGTTATGCACAAAGGTAAAGCTGAACAGATTGGAACATCGAATGAAATTTATAAAAACCCGATGAATAAAAATGTTGCTCGACTATTTGGTAAAACAAACTTCATACCAATCAAACTAATACCTAATGCTCCATATTCTTTTACCGAAAAAGAAAGCAATGAAAAACTTGTTCCTGTTCGGCCTCACCAGTGGCGTGTCATTAATGATCCAACTACAGACCTCCCAACATTTAATGGAAAAGTAAAATCAGTCATTAACCAAGTCTCACATAAGGAAGTAGAATTCGAAACTTCGCAACTTAACATTACACTTCATCTTCCAACTAACCAATCTGTTCAAGCTGACAGTAAACTAACCATAGCATATAACGCTGAACTTTGATTCGCTAAAATGTAGCTGAACGCGGTGCTCGAGGGAAAGGAATCACATCACGAACATTAGCCATTCCAGTTGCATATATGAGAGTACGCTCAAAACCTAATCCGAAACCTGCATGAGGAACCGTGCCATATTTTCGCAAATCACGGTACCACCAGTAATCAGATTTATCTAAATTCAGTTCCTCTAGTCGAGCATCAAGCACGTCGAGCCGTTCCTCTCGCTGAGAACCACCAATGATTTCTCCAATCCCAGGAGCCAATACATCCATCGCAGCAACCGTTTTACCATCGTCATTCATTCTCATATAAAATGCCTTTATATCCTTTGGGTAATTGACCAAAATCACCGGACGCCCGATGTGTTCCTCGGTTAGCCAACGCTCGTGTTCACTCTGCAAGTCCATTCCCCATTTCACAGGAAATTGAAACTTGTGCCCATCGACTACTGCCTTCTCAAGCCGCACAATGGCATCAGAGTATTCCATTCGTTCAAAATTTGCTTCGACAAATTTTTCTAAACGAACGATACAATCCTTATCTACGCGCTGCTGAAAAAAATCCATGTCGTCTGCACGCTCGTTAAGTAATGAACGGAAAATTTCCTTCAAAAAATTCTCCGCAAGATCAGCATTATCTGAAAGATCAGCAAATGCAATTTCTGGCTCAATCATCCAAAATTCCGCAAGGTGTCGTGAAGTATTAGAGTTTTCTGCGCGAAAAGTGGGTCCAAATGTATAAACCTTACTTAATGCCAAACAGTAGCTTTCAACATTAAGCTGCCCAGAAACTGTAAGATTCGTCTCTTTACCAAAAAAATCCTGCGAATAATCTATTGCACCTGTTTCTGTTCGCGGCAAATTTTCCATATCTAGCGCACTAACTCGAAACATCTCACCAGCTCCCTCACAATCACTACCCGTAATAATGGGAGTGTGTACCCAATAAAATCCATTCTCATGAAAATAACGATGAATGGCATTTGCAACACAATGACGAACACGGGCCATAGCAGAAAAGACGTTAGTGCGAACCCGTAAATGAGCCTGTTCACGCAAATATTCGAAGGTATGTCTTTTAGCTGGCATAGGGTATGTTTCTGGGTCTTCTACCATACCTACTAACTCAATACGCGAAGCCAATAATTCAACACTTTGACCTTTGCCTTCCGATGCAACAACCTCACCCTCAGCAATAAGCGAACAGCCAGTGGTTAGATTCAGAACTTCGCTCGTATAATTATCCAGCTCACCAGGCGCGACAATCTGCGCAGTGTCAAAACAAGAACCATCATGTAACTGCAAAAATGAAAGACCAGCCTTAGAATCACGTCGGGTGCGCACCCATCCTTGCAAACGCACACGATCGCCTACTGAAAGGCCATCCTTCATTAGTAATTGATTGACGAACACTAGTCGAAATTCCTCGCTCATGCGCAATATATTAAGCGAGTAAGGTGATAGAGTCCAAAGTAAGTTTCTAAAGATCTTACTCTATAAATGAAGAAAATCGTTCAGCAATTAAGAAAGTTGAACTGGAAAAAGTTGATCACAGCTGAATTCTTGCCAAAATCCCTCTCCTGACAAGCTCCCTCTTATATATTGAGAATATTATCTAAAGTATTTTGTTTTGTGCTTACGCTCTTCGCTGACGTGCACAGCCACGCCAAACCAAAAGTATTAAGTTACTTTTTAAAAAATCATTGTTTTGATTGTCACGATAAGGAGTCACAGAAAGGCGCACTCAATCTAGAATCTCTGACTTTCGAACTTAATAAACAAAAATCATTTGACCGTTGGGTCCTAATTCACGACAAAGTTAAGGCAGGTGAAATGCCACCTAAGGTAAAATCTCACCCAAGCCCAGAAGAGTCATCAATCTTTCTAGAGTCACTTGCAAAAGAACTTACTAATGCAGACCTAAATCGAGTAATACAAAATGGGCGATCAACTTTACGCAGACTTAATCGATTCGAATTTGAAAATTCACTCCGCGACCGACTTTCTTCACCTTGGTTGCTCGTAGCCGATATGTTACCCGAAGACGGCACAGCGTATTTATTCAACAAAGTTGGTGAACGGTTAGATGTTTCACATGTGCAAATCTCAAAATTCTATGAAGCTGCTGAATATTCAATTCGAACAGCACTTCAAACGGCTGCACATAAAACAAACAAACAAAAATTTTATGCACGAGAAGAAGGTCACATGATAAGCGCTCTCCGTTGGAAACCTAATATTCAGACAGCCGCTACGCGTGCATCAATTCCACTGCTAGGCACAATACCTCAACCAGAAATAATCCGAGGCAAACAGCCAATGACCGTTGGACCATCCAATCCTGAGATTCGAGAACAGGAAGCAGTCGGCTTCGTTTCTGGAACATATACAGCCACGACAAAATATGACTTCACGCGCGTACGCGTACCAATTGACGGACGTTACAAAATCCGTATGAAGACATACACTTTTCTAGCTGGCCCAAACGGTGCTAGCGGGGGTAAAGATCACGGTTTAACAGGAGGAAACAAGGCTTGGTGGAGACCTAGCCGTACAGTTGCTTATCCCGGCATACGCAGCGAGCCAATCACCTTGTACTCTGTGTCCCAAAACGGTGATAGCAGATGGCTCGCGACTTATGATTCATTTCCAGAACCACAAATCTCAGAATGCGAAGTGGTTCTGAAAAAAAACGAGATCATCAGGCCAGATGCAACACGTCTGATTCGCACTAGACCCGGATGGAGTGGCAATGCCAACGCAACCCTTAAGGGGGTACCAGGTTTCGCATTAAACTGGCTGGAAATCGAAGGTCCATTATACAATGAATGGCCTCCCGCCAGCTTTAAAGCAGTAGCAGGCAAGACGCCATTCGAATTGAAAAACGGCAAAGTTAGACTTAAACCAAATAATGCAAAAAAAGTTACACGTAAATTATTGACCGCATTCATGGAGAGAATGTACCGCCGGCCAATTGACAACTCAGAAGTAAATGTTTATTTATCAATTTTTAACAGGAGCCGCGCACTCGGGCAGGATTTCACTGACTCTATTATTGCTGCGTTCTCAACGATTTTATGCTCGCCTGATTTTATATTTATTGATGCAACTCCTGGAACCCTTAAACAAAAAGAACTTGCGTCACGCCTTTCTTTTTTTCTATGGAATAGCCCTCCAGACAATACACTTACTGAGTTGAAAAAATTAAACGATCCGGAAATTTTGCGTAAACAAACAAACCGACTACTCGACAATGCTAAGTCGGTACGTTTTGTTAATTCATTTCTTGATTATTGGCTAAACTTAAGAGATATCCTTGCAAACGCACCGGATGCGATACTTTATCCGGACTACTACCTCGACGACGAACTTACCGAGGCATCCGTCTTCGAGACACGTGCTTTTTTCACGGAGTTAATTAAAAAGAATCTACCCGCACGAAATTTGATTGATTCCGAATTCACTTTTGTGAATGAGCGTTTGGCAAAACTCTACAAATTAGAATCATTCGAGGGAACCCATTTACGAAAGGTATCGCTTCCAAAAGACTCCCCACGAGGCGGAATTATTACACAAGCAAGTGTTCTAAGAGTTACTGCCAACGGCACCACAACCTCACCTGTGGCACGAGGCGCATGGGTAATGGAAAGAATAATGGGAATGCACATCCCACCTCCCCCATCCGGCGTCGAGGCAATTACACCTGATACACGTGGAGCAACTACAATTCGTGAACAACTTGATAAGCACAGGGACTCAAGATCCTGTGCAGGATGCCATAACAAATTTGACCCTGTGGGTTTTGCTCTAGAAAGTTTTGATGTAGCCGGAGGCTGGCGTAACCGATATCGATCCTTGAGTAAAAAAGGAGACCGTATAAAAGGAATCGGAAAAAATGGTCACGCCTTCAAATTTCGACTGGGCAAACATGTTGATACTGCAGGCGAAATAAATAACGGGCAAAGATTCAATAATATTTCAGAACTAAAACAGTTATTAGTCAAAAAAGAAAGAGCCATAGCTCAAAACCTGCTTCACCAACTAATAGTTTATGCAACTGGAGCTCCTGTCACTTTTGGGGATCGTCCAGTTGTAGATTCAATTCTCAACCAATGTGAAGATAGCAATTATGGTGTTCGATCGCTTATTCACGCACTCATACAAAGCAAAATTTTCGTAAATAAATAAACTTCCAGCCGTATTGCATACCATATCAAAGTCTATAAAATCCCTTTAAACTATGAAAGTACCGCATATAGCAGACAGGCGCACGCTTAGCCGTCGCACATTCCTGCGAGGAGCTGGTGTGGCCATGTCATTGCCAATTCTAGATTCAATGACACCTGTGTTCGCTCGGGCTAAAAAACCTAAGACTCCTCAACGTATGCTGGCCATTTGCAATAATCTTGGACTTCTACCTGATCGCTTCTTTCCTGTCGAAGGAGGAACAAATTTCACACTCTCTCCATACCTGAACGAACTTAAAGATCACCGCAAAAATTTTACAGTCTTAAGCGGCGTATCACACCCTGGCGTAGACGGTTCACACTCTTCAGATGTCTCATTCCTCACCTGTGCTCCCCACCCCGGTGGAGGGGGGTTTCGCAACTCCATTTCACTCGATCAATTTATTGCCGGAAAAATTGGCCACATGACAAGATTCCCTTCACTTACATTAGGAGTAAACGCAAGTATTGGCCGACGTAGTTTATCATGGACTGATGCCGGAGTATTGATTCCTTGCGAAAATCGCGCATCCTCGATCTATAAAAAATTGTTCCTTCAAGGCTCTAAAGAAGAAATAGAGCGACAAATAAGTAAACTTCAATTAGGTGAAAGTATTATGGATACACTTGCTCAGAAATCGAAGTCATTAGCACGCCGACTCAGCGCATCCGATCGTGATCGACTTGATCAATACACTACCGCGGTTCGTGAAGCTGAGAAACGTCTAGTTATGGCAAGGGCATGGGAACATAAGGCAAAACCAACTACTCCAATTGGAATACCCTCTGATCCATCAAATCGTAATGCATTCATGCAAATGACCAATCTAATGTATCAAATGATCACGTTGGCATTTCAAACCGATTCTACCCGCAGCATTACACTTCTGCTTGATGGCAACAACTCACCTGCAATAAAAGTTGCAGGAACAAAGATCACAGATGGTTATCACAACCTATCACATCACGGCATGAATCAAGACAAGCTTGAGCAATTGAATGCTATCGATCGATCACAAATGAAGCTATTTGGTGAATTAATCCAGAATTTAAAAAATATCGATGAGGGTAAAAGTAACCTTTTAGACAATTCTGTACTAATGTATGGCAGCAATTTTGGTGATGCTAACAAACACACAACAACAAACATGCCTATACTCGTTGCAGGAGGAAAACTAAAGCACGGACAACATTTAGCATTTGACCGAAGTAATAACTACCCCCTCCCAAACCTCTTCGTTAGCATGATACAAAGCATGGGAATAGAGGTAGATAAATTTGCAACCAGCACTGGTACCATGCACGGACTAAACATCGCATAATCAATAGCGATTCCCCTCCTCAGAAGCTGACTAATATGAGTCTTGCCAAACAAAGAAAATTTGCTTTTACGCTAATTGAATTACTTGTGGTAATAGCAATTATTGCAATTCTTGCTGGCTTACTACTGCCAGCTTTGACTAAAGCCAAAGGGAAAGCGACTGGCATTAGTTGCATGAATAACCTTCGACAAATGAGTTTTTCCTGGACGATGTATGCGAATGATAATGACGACAAGCTAGTGCCTAATGCCGTATACTCGAATCGACGAAACTCTTGGGTTCAAGGTTGGCTCAACTATGCTCAATCAGTTCCTGACAATACAAATACGGTATACCTAATGCAAAGCTACCTATGGCCGTATCACAAAAGCCTTGGAATCTGGAAATGCCCGGCAGACAAAAGCACCTCTCGCCATGGCGGCAAAGAACTGCCACGGGTCCGAAGCATCTCTATGAACGGATTTCTAAATTCACCAACGGTTCACAGTTGGCAAACAGGCTTCCAAACTATGCGCAAGCTCTCTGACGCTGCAGGGAAACCTTTAAGCGATTTGTATGTTGTTTTAGATCAGCGCGAGGACCGAATCAACAACGGATATTTTGCTGTCGATATGAACGGCTATAATCCCAGAAACCCAACAGCAACGCGCTGGATAGATTATCCAGCCAGCTACCACAACAATGCAGGAGGGGTCACACTCGCCGATGGTCATGCGGTAATCAAAAAATGGGTAGATACTCGCACCTCTGTTCCAATTCGTAAGGGCGTAAACATCCCCGTCTTCGTATCCTCACCAAAAAATGCTGATATACTTTGGCTTCAAGAACGTTCTGCTCCACCGAAACGCAGGCGACGTTGATCTCTAAAACAGACGCAAATCAAGCTCGTTTCCTTAAGCTAACTGTGGCTCAATTAGCGCTATAACCTTTCCAGAATGTGAGATTGCTTTCTATTCTTTCACTGTCGATTACAAGCATTGCAGCGTTCTCAGTAGAGCCTTCAATCATCTTAGACAAAGACGACGTTGTTGTGTTTCTCGGCGGAACGGACATGGTGCGCGCGCAACGCAGCGGCCATTTAGAGACACTTCTAACTTGGAATTTTCGTAACGAAACACCCAAGTTTCGCGATATGTCGTGGGAAGCAGACACAGTGTTCGGACTTGGCACCGAAACCGAACGCTGGCGCAGCGGCGGCTTCCGAGGCATCAAGGGGCTCGGCAATCTGGAAACTCAACTGAGCAATCTAAAGGCTACGGTGATAATAGTTCAACTTGGGAAAAACGAAACATTTGCTGGGATCAAAGGCCTTGAGGCGTTCATTCAGGCTAGTAATAAGCTGTTCAGTCGACTGCGAGGAGAAGATCGGAAGTTGATTGTCATTTCACCAACAAAATTTGAACGATCAAAAAACCCACTATACCCAGACCTAAGAAATCGAAATTCCGATTTGTCCCATTACATAAAAACACTACGTACTGCTGCATTAAATCATGATGCGATATTTGTTGATTTATTTACTGATAATGAAGAAAAATTTACAACAAACGGCCTGCATATCACCTCAGATAAACAAGCAAATTTTGCGTTACAAATTGCATCATCACTTGGCATCGAACGTCCTAACGGATTTGAAGGATTGAATGATTTACTAGCCTCGGTTCGCGAGAAACACCGACTGTGGTTTGACTACTGGCGTCCAGCTAATTGGAAATGCCTTTTCGGCGATGACAATCGACGCGTATTTAGTATTGGCAACCAAAAAAATATTCCCAGTATCCGCGATGAACGCGACAAGATTCCTGATCTAATCAAAGAAGCAGAAAAAAATATTACTGCCGTAGCCAAAGGCTTGGCTAAACCCAAGATAGCCCAACAAATCCCACTACCACCACCAACCTCAGCACTTTCTTCAGAAGAGGAGATGAAAGAATTCCAGCCAGCTAAAGATTTTGAGGTAAATCTGTTCGCCTCGGAAAAACTCGGCGTGGAAAACCCCCTGACTATTCGTTGGGATTCTGAGGGAAGGATGTATGTAGCTTGTACTTGGACATATCCACATCTCAAACCAGGTGAAATCCCCAACGACAAAATAATCCTACTCACCGATACAAACGGTGATGGCCAAGCAGATCATTCGACCATTTTTGCTGATGGATTAAATATTCCCACAGGTTTGGAGACTGCCAACGGCGGAGTCTATGTAGGACAATCTACTGATCTTCTTTTTCTGCGAGATCTTGATGGTGATGGTGTGGCAGATGAACGCAAGGTGATCTTAAGTGGCTTCGGAACTGGAGACTCACATCAAGCGATGAACTCATTCACATGGAGCCCAGACGGTGAGCTATTCTTTTGTCAAGGCGACGGCATCGAGTCACGAGTGGAAACGCCTTGGGGAATATCCTCACTTTATCAAGCTGGAGTGTATCGACTTCGCCCAGGCCGACTGGAACTACATGGCCTTCTGGATGATTTTATGGGACCAGGCAACCCATGGGGTGTTGTGTTTGATAACTGGGGTCAATCACTGGTAGTCGATGGTGCTGGCGGAATCACATATCTGACACCGGCTTCAATCCCTGCCAAGCGCCGTTTACGCCTCGATAGAATCGGTAATCCCGGTGGATATTGCGGAGTTGAGATGATAAACGGACGCAACATGCCAAAATCAATGCGAGGACAATTCGTAATTAACGACTTCAAGTCTAACACTGTTAAGCGATTTTCACTACAACCTAATGGATCTGGTTTTAAGCTAGAGTGGGAAGATGCAATATTAAAATCCAATCATCGAAAATTTCGCCCTGTCGACATTCGCATAGGACCAGACGGCGCCATGTACATTGCAGATTTTTACAATAATGTAATCTGCCATCAGGATGATTACTTTCGTGATCCGACTAGAGATCTACACCACGGAAGAATCTGGCGTGTTACATACAATAAAAACCCAATTGTACCTAAACCTAAATTTTCGAATTCATCTACTAGCCAATTGTTCAATATGCTCAGTGCGCCTGAACGATGGACACGTCAACAGGCGAAATTTGAACTCAATAAACGTAAAGGCAAAAAGGTTCGACAGATAACAGAAAATTGGGCTAGCCAAATTAATAAAGACGATCCACACCACGATAGAAATCTTTTTGAAGCATTAGCGCTTTGCGCAATTGCTGAAGCTCCTAGCCATAAGTTGCTAAAGCAGGTCATAAACCTCAAAAACCATCGGGCAAGAGCCTTTGCTACAAGGATTTTGGGGCGCTGGCAGGACCGATTACCAAATACAAACAAATTACTAGCTCAAGCAGCAAACGACCCTCACCCTCTAGTCAGACTTGAAGCAATTCTCGCTTGCGGTCAAATACCAAAGGCTAAAGTAATCCAATTTGCAGCACAGGCAGTCACAAGACATTCTAGAGACAAGTGGATTGACTATGCATTCACTCAAGCGGTACGACATCAAGAACTAAACTGGATGGATGGCCTTACAGATGGCACCTTGGATTTTGAAGACGATACCAGTTCAATGCTTGCTGTATTGGAAAAAGGTGGCTCTAAAAAAATTCTGTCTCAATTGCTAAATTTAGCAAAGTCAAACAGTATCAATGATAAAGGCTTACCTGGAATCTTTCGTGGTATCGCTTCCCTCGGAGGGCAGAATGAAATAAAAAGAATTTTCGAACCGTCTTTCCATTCATCACTAGCAAGTCAAACGGCCGCATGGGCAGCGCTAATCAATTCCCAGTCATATAAAAAACCAGAGGGTGACACACGCGTGATTTTAGAATCAGCATTAACTGGGACAAATGAATCAATACGAGTGCAATCACTAGGATTGATAGCAAAATGGAAAATTTCAGAGCTAAAAGATTCAACATCAACTCTGGCCTTCGAACAAACAGCAAGCGATTCAACACGTTTGGCAGCAGTCAGGACATTAGGAAAACTTGAAGGAGTGAATACAAAAAAATTAATTAAGCTGGTTAATAGCAAAGAATCAAAAGTACTAAAGATTGCTGGGCTCGAAAGCCTAGCTAAGCTGAATCTAGCAGAAGCTGCAAAACTAGGCGCCAATATGATTGCCAAAGGACAACCAGAAGATGAAGTATTGTATATCTTTTTGAATCGAGAATCCGGAAGCAAAGCCTTGATGGAGGCGCTAGCCAAAATCAATCTCAACAAAACTTCAGCAGCTAAAACACTTACCAAGTTACAATCAATCGGTAGCAGTGATGCCAATCTGATGAATTATTTGAGTAAAGTAGCCGGGATAAAAAATACCGCACCAATTTATTCATCAGAATATGTTTCTAACTTAGCTAAAATAGCTACCAAAGGAGATGCTAGAAACGGGAAATTAATATTCTCTATTGCTGGATGCATTGCATGCCATAAAATCAATTCCTCAAGTAATAATGGCATTCCTTTCATCGGGCCAGATCTAGAAACAATCGGAAACACACTCAGCCCTGAACGAATTATTGAAGAAGTGATCTGGCCTAACCGGCACGTTAAGGAGGGATACAACTTATTACAGGTTACCACCAATGGTGGTGATGTCTACCAAGGCTATGAACAGCGTTCAAGGGAGAGGCATCTCATCCTTCGACCAATATCCGAAGCGCAAACAATCACAATCCCTCAAGAGCAAATCCGCGAACAATCACAATTAGGTTCAGCAATGCCGACTGGCCTAACTGCTAATCTAAGCAAGAAAAATCTCGCTGACCTAATTCATTACTTATCAGAGAAAGGCCAAAATTAAACTATGATAATAGGACAACTAAGACCTCCAGACCTAGCCGTTCTAACAGTATACTTTTTACTATTAATTTTTGCTGGGTTTTATTTTCGAAAACGCAGTCTTACCGTTGAGGGCTTCACAGTAGCAAACCGCTCGCTTCCTGGCTGGGTATGCGGCCTTTCGATATTCGGCACATATTTGAGTAGCAATACTTTCATTGGCGTACCAGGAAAAGCATACAGCGCTAACTGGAACAGTTTTGTATTCAGCCTATCTATCCCTATTGCTGCATTGATCGCAGTTAAATGGTTTGTTCCATTCTACCGGAACAATACAGGCCTATCCGCATATGAACATCTAGAAAAAAGATTCGGACCTTGGGCTCGAATATACGCGGTCATATGCTATCTCCTAACTCAAATTTCAAGGGTTGGCACAATTATGTTCGGAGTCGCAATAGGACTGAGCGCACTTACCGGCTGGAAGCTTGAAACTATTATCATCGTATCAGGATTTGCTGTAACGCTTTATACCTTACTTGGAGGAATTGAAGCGGTGATATGGACAGACGCAATTCAAAGTATCATTCTAACCGTTGGGGCAATTCTGGTTATTGGATTAATTTTAACTGACATACCGGGCGGAGCAGAGAACGCAATTTCTATTGCAAGTAAAGCTGGCAAATTTAATTTAGGAGAATTTAGTAGCCTCAGTTTAGCAGATTCAACGGTATGGGTAGTCTTAATGTACGGTATCTTCATAAACCTAACCAATTTCGGCATCGACCAGAATTTCGTACAACGATATCATGCAGCTGACTCTGAAAAGGCTGCTGGTCGCTCGGTCTGGATGGGCGCACTGATTTACATGCCAGTTGCACTTATGTTCTTCTTTATCGGATCAATCCTATTCTCCTATTATCAAGCTAATCCCGATCTGCTAGAAGAAGTAAAAATCACAAAAGCTACAGAATTGATAGCAGAGCAATCTACCGGATTTGCCAAAGGGTCAGATGAAGAGATAGCCAAAATAAAACTTATAGCAAAGGAGCTAGAACCTGATAAATACGGTGACAAGATACTACCTCATTTTATCGCCAACCGAATGCCTGCTGGACTTGCAGGAATGCTAATCGCAGCACTATTTGCTGCCGCAATGAGCAGCATCGACACCAGCTTAAATAGTTCATCCACCATCGCACTCCAAGATTTTTATCGGCGCTGGATAAATCCTCATGCAAATGAAGCGCAAAGCCTAAGATTTCTCCGAATAATGACAGTTTTATTCGGCCTAATTGGGACTAGTGTCGCTTTAGCAATGATGGGCGTTAAAAGCATACTCGACGTTTGGTGGAAAATAAGCGGAGTTTTTGCTGGAGGAATGCTCGGATTGTTCCTACTCGGATTCATAAGCCGTCGGGCTAACAATGCCGGAGCAGCTATCGGAGCAACCATTGGCGTACTGGTGATTCTATGGATGACCTTTTCTCCTGCTTTTAAGGAAGAACTCGGTTGGATGAGTAGTCCATTCCATGCCAACATGATTACGGTTATCGGAACACTTTCAATATTTCTTTTCGGACTGACTGCTTCTTGGTTTTTTAGTTCTAAGCGCGGTTAACCTTGCAACTACCAACAAGCACGATAAGAATCTCCCTTTTAGAAATATGGCTGATTTTCCAAATGAAATCCGGATCAATCCGGCAGCGCTTAACAAGATGATTATGGGAGGCATCGTTGTTGGGCTGATAGCAGTAGGGTTGTATACTAGTTTTTTCAAAGTAGACCCACGAGAGCACGCAATAGTTTTAAGGTTTGGCAAATATACCGGCCAGCCTATCACAGAAACAGGTCTACACTTCAAATTACCGTTTGGAATAGACAGGCACCAAATAGTTGAAGTCACAACCATGCAAAAGGAGGAGTTCGGTTTTGCCACACAATCTGCAGGACAAAGAACTCGTTACGCTAGTCGAAATAGAAACCAAGCAGATACATCACTTATTGTCACCGGCGATTTAAATATAGCCGACGTAGAATGGTCCACTCAGTATGTTGTTTCCAACGCTTATAACTATCTCTTTAAAGTTCGAAATGCGAATGAAACATTTCGAGCAATGAACGAAGCCGTCATGCGTGAAATTATTGGCGATCGAACGATCAACGAAGTCCTCACATCCGGTCGTAGTGAAATTCAGCAAGAGGTTAAGGATAAACTTCAAAGTTTAGCTGATCAATACGAATTAGGAATCAAACTGGAAGAAGTAATATTGCAAGATGTTAACCCTCCAGAATCTGTGAAGGCATCTTGGAATGACGTTAATCAGGCACAACAGGAGCGCTCGCAAAAAATCAATAAGGCTCAGGCAGAATTCAACAAAGTCATCCCCAAGGCGAAAGGTGATGCCGCACGGATCATTGAAGAAGCCAAAGGCTACGCAGTTGAACGTGTTAATAATGCACAAGGTGATGCAGATTTATTCAAGCAGGTGTTTACTGCTTACGAGCTAGCTCCAGAAGTGACACGTAAAAGAATTTACCTTGAAACGATAGGTAAGGTTTTTAACACAGCAACAAATACCGGACCAAAAAAAATTATCATAGACGAAGAAGCCAAAGGGCTACTTCCACTACTAAACCTTAATACTGGAGGCAAATAATGTTGAAGCAATTATCATCTATCATTCTCGGGATTGTCCTTTTCATTCTTATAATAATAACGTTTTCATCGGTTTATATTGTTGATGAAACCAAACAAGTATTCATTACACAATTTGGAAAAATTGTTAGAGGCCCTATCAACGGACCTGAAAAAACTGGTGAAAACAATGAAGCTGGTCTTTATTTTCGAATACCATTCATAGAAAAAGTTCATAAGTTTGAGAAACGATACCTAGAATGGGATGGCGACCCTAATCAAGTTACAACGAAGGACAAATTGTTCATATTTATTGATACCTATGCACGATGGCGCATTGTTGATGCCAAACTATTTTTCGAGAAGGTACAAGATGAAATTGGTGCTCAGGGACGACTTGACGATATCCTGGACGGTGAAGCTCGGATTGTGGTAGCTGCAAATAATCTAGTGGAAGTTATTCGTTCACGACAACGTGAAGTTGTTGTTGAAGAAACTGAACTGCTTGATGATGAGTCCCAATTGAAACCATTTGAAGATGGACGATCTGCTCTAGCTCAAAAGGTACTGGATAATGCTGGGCCCAATCTGAAGAGTGAGTTTGGCATCGAACTGCTCGATTTCCGTTTTAAAAGAATAAACTACTCACAAGAAGTTCGCTCAAAGATTTTCGAGCGAATGATATCTGAAAGAAGTCGCATTGCTAATAAGTTCCGATCAGAAGGCGACGGTGAAGCCGCAAAAATTATGGGTGAGCAGAAACGTGAACTAAAGACAATCACTTCAGAAGCTTATTTACAACAACAACAAATAAAAGGTGAGGCTGATGCTAAAGCTGTCGCTATCTATGCCGAGGCATTCAATCAAAGTACAGAAGCGAGGGAATTCTATGAATTCCTAAAAACGATGGAGACCTATGAAAACACCTTATCGGAAAAGGATACGCTTATTCTTTCGACTGGATCGGATTTCTTTAGATTCATGAAAAACTCTGCTCCAGGAGGCAATTAATTCACTACTTGAAAAAGTTCATCGAGTATAGGAACGAGTAGCATGCAATTTGGTTTGCATTAATTTTACTAGCGAATCATTACCTTTACGCTTGGCTAAATTAATGTACTCCTCTGGATCGGTTTTATAATCATAAAGCTCTACACCGTGTTTTCCGTCTTGACCCCATTCGGTATAGCGATATCGATCAGTACGAATAGTTCGACCCAATGGTTTCTGCCCTCCCAATTTTTTGGGTGATTTTCCACGTGCGCGAGTAACAGTAAATGCCGCTTCCCTAACACTCTTTGTTGAATCTCTCAAAACAGGGACAAGACTTTTACCTTTTAAGTGCCTTGGTTTATCTAAACCACATAGTTCGGAAAGGGTTGGATAAAGATCAATTAGTTCCACCAATGAGGCCGTTTTTTTTCCGACCTGCTTTGCGCCGGGCACTGATATAATCATTGGAACTCGCGCACTCCCTTCGAACAGGTCACTCTTTTGCCACAGACCATGATGCCCGAGATGATAGCCATGATCTGAAAAGAAAACTACAATAGTGTTTTCGGTTAGTTTTAATTCATCTAAAGCATCCATTAGTTTACCAACACAAGCATCCATTAGTGTGACAGATGCGTAGTAGGCTTGAATGATCTCCTTCCGCTTTGAAATTGAAAGCTCTCGTTGATGAGGCCTGTCGTGGAGCGCCAATGATGGGATATCATTTCGATCACCAGGCTTTTCCATTAAAGGTATAATCTTTTCGAAAGGATATAATTTAGCGTAATGCGCAGGGGCAACATAAGGAGTATGCGGCCGGAAAAAACCCATTGCCAAAAAGAATGGTTTGCCAGTTTTATCGGGATGATGCTCTTTCATGATTTGAATCGCATCAATCGCACCTTTACCATCGGTGTGATCTTCGTCCTTACTTTCCACTATTCGCCAAGAAATAGTGCCACCGTATTTACCCTTCATCAATGTAGAGACAGGCTCCAATTGAGTACGATCAATACCAATTGGATTTGCCACACGATTCCACGATAACTCGTCGTCCTCACCTGAAGTCCCGATCTGCAACGGAACACCATAATGATAAATTTTTCCAACTCGCGCCGCGAAATAGCCGTTGGCAATAAAATGCTGAGACAGAGTAGGTAGATCTGGATGACGCTTCCGGAACACGCCAGCATTTGAAAGCACTCCTGTCTGCTCAGGATACAAGCCTGTCATTAGCGATGATCGGCTAGGATTACAGACAGGGTATTGACAATAAGCTCGGTCAAATTGAATGCCGCGCTTTGCTAATCGATCAATGTTTGGGGAATGCACAAGCGGATGACCATAGCATCCTAAATCATTATTCAGATCGTCCACAGCTATAAAAAGAACGTTGGGGCGATTTTCAGCTGTAGCTTCTCCAACTGCGAATATTGAAACTAAAAAGATAAAAAAACAAATTCGACAAAACGGTCTAAACAAATTCATACGCAAAAAAATCTAACAAAACCGCATAAATGAAGAAAGTTCCTCTTAGAACATATAAAATTTATATAGAAATGAGTTGCCATAAAACATAAACACGGCCTAATTTTCTTCTCTTTGCGGCTTAGAAAGCTAACCCGCTAAACAACAAGGACATGAATTCCGCCTATTTTCTGCGTAACGTCAGATGGACGAACTCCGCATTTCTAATTGGCACACTGTTAACCGCATTTATTGGTCTACCAATTTTTGTTTACCAATATGGTGGGCAGATTAACTGGTGGTTACATGGTAGTATGTTTGTCGGAATGTTTATTGCATCTGGATTAAGCATCACACTCGGCTACCACAGGCTTTTCTCACACTTGTCTTTCAAAGCAAGTTGGCCAGTACGCTTTCTCACCCTGATTTTTGGAGCCACGGCCATGGAGAATTCAGCATTGGAATGGTGTTCTGACCATCGACGTCACCACAAGCACGTCGATCATGATGAAGATCCATACAGTATTCAAAGAGGATTCTTTTTTGCTCATATGGGATGGATAATGATGCGGCCAATTGGAGGGGAATCGCCTTTAACGAACGTCAATGATCTAAAAAGAGATCCACTAGTTCGTTTCCAGCACAAGTGGTGGGTAGCTATAGGTATTCTTGTAGGATTTGGTCTTCCAAGCTTAATTGGTTATCTTGTTGAAGGTGGCATAGGCGCAGCAGCTGGTCTGATGATCGGCGGAGTTACTCGTCTTGTAGCGGTACATCACATGACTTTTTTTATTAATAGCCTTTGTCACACCGTCGGCCGCCAACCCTATTCAGATCAATGCTCAGCCAAAGATAGCTGGATCATGGCACTCTTCACTTTTGGAGAAGGATATCATAATTTTCATCACGAATTTCAACATGACTTCAGAAATGGTGTAAAACCGTGGCAATTCGACCCTACCAAGTGGACTATCCATATTTTAGAAAAAATCGGCCTCGCATCAAAATTGCGTCGAGTGCCCGATGAAACTATCGCAATGGCAGAAATTTACCAAAAGCAAAGACACCTCGCTGTTAGACTTGAAAAACAAGAGCAAAATATATGTGAGAAAACTCAAAAACTTTTTACCGACGCACAAGAACAACTCAATAAAGCTCATGAGGTTTGGGAGAAAGCCACTAAAGAACATATGAAAGCTGTTCGTCAAAAACTGGAATCCAAACGGGAACAATTAACTGAATTACAACAAAAAGCAGAAGAAGCGGTAGAAGAACTACGTGAAGCCATGAACATATGGCATACAGCTCATCAGGGGCTAATTCTCAAACTTGGCTAGACAAATCATTTAATTAGCTCTTATTTTCGCCTCGTTTTTTTAAATTAAAACGGGGTTGTTTTTTAACTTTTTATTCAGATGTAATAACAGGTTTGCCTCCAATCAACCCTTCCGTCAGCATTTGGGTACAACATTATAATGAAAATTCAATCCATCATTCAATCTACAGCCCTAGCAAGTGCGTTACTAATTACAGTCTTCGCTTATACAAAGGGATCAAAGACTCTTGATGTTTACTGGGTTGATGTAGATGAAAAAGGAGAAGGCACGCTAATTGTCACTCCTGCAGATGAATTAATCCTTACAGACAGAGGTCTATGGGATTATCGAAATTCTAATCGCACTTTCAGAACTCCCAATAAATAAATCTAATATATTGCTTCAGAACTTATGATCCATCTCGATCATCTCATTACAACCAAGCCTCTCCCTGAGGTATTCGATTTGATGCAACCTTGGTTGAAAGAACGTTTTGGATCAGCCAGTTCGCTCAATCAGCTTG
>NYWG01000115.1 GCA_002684915.1 Verrucomicrobiales bacterium | reverse complement strand
GTAACCGACGCTAGCCACGGAGTAGTCTTTGCGCAGTATGCAAGCGCCAACTTGCTGGTATGGATCTTCGCTGCGGGCTGCGACTACTTTTGCAATCATTAAAGCATATTGTTCCCAAGTTGGTCGGGTCATTGTTTTTTTAAGTTGGCCGGTCCTGTGCTTTGTCGAACGAGCACTTCGCCGACCATTCTTTGAGGCTTGGCTTGTTCTTTAGCAATTAATTTAAGCATAGAATCAAAGGCTGCCATGCCCATCCGGAATTTTGGTTGCCTTATTGTAGTAAGTGGTACTCGGCAATGCTCACTGCTAAGGATATTTCCAAAACCAGCAATGGATAGCATGTCTGGAATTTTCAGTCCGTGATCGAGAAATACATTGGCAGCACCAATGGCAACAAGATCATTTACTGTTTGAATCGCTGTGGCCTGTGTTTTTTCTTCAAGAAAGTGTTTAGCTGCATTGCTGCCTTCTATAATGGTTGTTCCTCCGTTAAATACAAGTGAGGGATCTTCCTCTAGACCGTTTTCGCGAAGCGCGCGTTGATATCCTTCTTGCCGAGAAATGGCTCTTGCGGAAAAGCGAGGGCCAGCAAAAAAAGCGATATGTTTGTGGCCAAGATCGATTAAGTGCTGTGTCATACTAAAGGCCGATTCATTGCCAAGAGTCTGAACATTAACAAAATCACCACAGAACTCAGCAAGTGGCCCCATTATGACAGTCGGTATACCGCGTTTTTTTAGTTCCTGATAGACAGCAACTTCTGACTCCATTCTATAAACGGGCGAGAGAAAAATTCCATCCACGCGGCGAGAAATAAGATTCTGTAAAATAGTCTCTTCACGTTCGGGCTCATTCCATGAATGATGAAGAATAAGCTCATAACCATGATCGAGTGCGCATTGTTCAATAGCCATAACTATGCGTGCAAAAATTGGATCTGTTGTAGCTGGGATGACTAGACCAAGAAGCTTGGTTTCTTGAATACGAAGACTACGAGCACCAAGATTTGGCGTGTAGCCCATTCGCCCGGCTAGCTCGCCGATACGCAGTTTAGTTCTGGCTGCAATGTCTGGGGCGTCCCGTAAGGCCTTTGAGACTGTCATTACTGAAACTCCTGCTTCGCGGGCTATGTCTTTCAATCGAATCATATTCAGGAGTGAGAGCCCATCCATTGTAATTTATGCCTCAAAGTCTTGAAAAAGGAGTTATCTGTGAGACGTGCAAGTTTTACTGATTGTTGATTGCGCCGAATTATGACAGGGCTTTCTGTTTCTATTTCAATGCAATCCCAGCCGTCTGCAGAAAGGTTTGCTTCTCGTTTACGATCAAGCATACGAACTTCTACGGTCGATTGATGATTAATAATTACTGCTCGATTCGAAAGAGTATGCGGGCAAATTGGAGTGATAGATATTACCTTAGCTTCCGGTGCTAAGATTGCGCCCCCGGCTGCAAGTGAGTAGGCAGTTGATCCTGTGGATGTGCTTATTACCAATCCATCGCAGCGATAGGTAGTCAAAACTTCGCCGTCCACTTTAACTTCAAGGCGGATCATTCTTGGAACTGAGCCTCGACTAATTACGAAGTCATTCATTGCCTTAAGTTTAAATTGCCCTTGGCATGTTTGTCCTTTGGCGGAGAGCAAAGTTCTTGATTCGATACTAAATTTTCCGGCGGCAACAGCGTTCATTGCTTTCGATAAGTCCTTCCATGAAACAGCTGTGAGAAATCCTAGGCCACCTATGTTTACTCCAAATATTGGAGTGCCTGAGCCGGCAGTGCTACGAGCCCAATGTAGCATTGTGCCGTCACCACCAAAGACCATGATAAGGTCTACTAGTCGACTGATTGCTAATGGGTTTTTTCGGATAGGAATGTTAAGTTTAGCCAAGTTTGCGGTATTTTCATCTGTAATGGGATGTAATCCGGCAGCTTCGGCTAACTTAACAGCTTGCCGTACGATTCGTTTAGCCGCCGATGTCTCGGCTTTGGCGACTATCGCAATCTTTCTTATCTTGTTTTTCACTTTTTTAACTGTACAAGAAATTCCTTGTTTCCAGCTGGCCCTAGTAGTGGCGATTCCGTCTCAGCTAGCCACTCAAGTGGCGACTCATCATTGACGAAAAATCGCAACTCTTCCAACACTCTTTTGTGGATTTCTGGGTTGCGAATAACTCCTTTCCCCTTATCTACCTCGGCCTTTCCGGCTTCAAATTGCGGTTTTAATAATGCGACCACTTGACCTTCTTGCGGCAGCAAATTTACGACTGCTGGCAGTATCTGTCGAAGCGAAATAAAAGAGCAGTCAATAACTCCTAGATCAAAAGGTTTAAACGGTTCTGGAAAAGATAATGGTGTCAGATGTCTAGCGTTAGTGCTTTCCATCACCGTTACGCGCGTATCATTACGTAATTTCCATGCAAGTTGTCCTTTTCCAACGTCTACGGCTGTTACTGAGACTGCACCACGTTGAAGAAGGCAGTCGGTGAATCCCCCGGTTGACGCCCCCAAATCGATTGCATTAAGCCCTTGCACATTGATTGCGAATATATTTAGGGCATGATCAAGTTTGTGCCCTCCTCGACTTACAAATTTTTCAGAAGCAACTAATCTAAGGGTATCGTTAGGCTTTACAGAATCACTTGCCTTTAATGCCTTTTGGTCGTTGATCAATATCTGTCCAGCCATAACAGCACGCTTGGCTTTTTCGCGGCTTATGCATAAGCCGCGCTCAACTAAAGCTAGGTCGATTCTTGTTGGCTTGGCTATTTTTCTTAATGGTTCTTTTTCTTCCATTGAGCAGAACGGGTTGATCCTGCGCTCCTTTTAGTCACAATGACCGCCGTGTCGCAAGAAGCGAACTCATTAACTAAGGAAATTCGCGCTGAGATTGAGGTGTTTGGCTTCATTCCATTTACCCGTTTTATGGAATTGGCACTATATCACCCAGAATGGGGATACTATGAAAGGGAGACCTCTCGTATTGGCTGCAAAGGAGATTTTATCACTAGCGTCAGTGTCGGAGAAGCATTTGGTCAACTATTAGCTTCTCGATTTAGTAAATGGTTAGGAGAAATTGATGGGCCAGTCCGCTTAGTGGAGGCAGGTGCGCATGATGGCACACTTGCCCATGACATCCTTGCTTGGTTAGCTGAATATAGCCAATCCATTTTTTCACGTTTGAAGTATACTATTATTGAGCCTTCGAAAAAACGACGTGATTGGCAGATAAATCGGTTAGCGGCTTTTAATAGTCAAGTTGAGTGGTTTGATTCAATGCGAGATGTGTCTAAAGTAAGAGGAGTTATTTTTAGTAACGAATTACTTGATGCTTTTCCTTTGCATAGAATTAGCTGGAGTCAATCCAAGCGTGATTGGATTGAGTGGGGAGTGTCATGTCGTGGCGAAGAATTTTATTGGATGGCTATGGAATCGAATATTTCGGCTTGGCGCTCGATGCTTCCCTCCTGGCCAGATTCGTTGCTTGATGTTTTGCCTGATAGATTTTTCACTGAACTTTCTCCAGCTGCAATTCAATGGTGGCATTTTGCTGCTTGCAATTTAGTAGAAGGGAAATTAGTTGCGTTTGATTATGGTCATAGTCCTGATGAGTGGCCTTCTCCCAATCAGCCTAAAGGAACAGTTCGTGGTTATCGTGGGCATCAGCATGTCGACGATATATTAGCCAATCCAGGAGGGCAGGATCTAACGGCTCATGCCAATTTTCAATTAATCAAAAAAGCAGGGGAAGCAGCTGGATTGGCAACAGACCAGTTCACTTCTCAAGAACGCTTTTTGAATAGGTCTTTTGTCGATCTTGTGCAGGAATCTCCTCAGATTGGGAAAGCGATTGATCTTCGCCAATTACAAACGCTTACTCACCCAGCTCAAATGGGGCAGGCTTTTAAAGTGTTATTGCAATCCAGGTAGTTGTTTTACCTTAAAAACACCCACACTATGCTTGGCGCAATTAATAGTGCAGGGAGGTAGTCAGCCAGTTGAATGCGACGAATATTTAGTAGTAAAAAAGGAATGCATAGGACGATAAACCCCCCTGAGGCCGTTATTGAATCTAGCAGGAGTGCAGCTTCCTGGAGGCCGTCAAGCCACTGTTTTACAGTGCTTGCTAATAGCGTAAGCGAACCTTGATATATTAATACCGGAATGGCGGATAAAAGAACGCTCCAGCCAAATGTCGTTGCAAATGTCATGGTTGAGATGCCGTCCATGATGGATTTAATAACAAGTATCTGAATGTCCCCATTTAGGCCGTCTTGAATTGGGCCAAGCAAGGACATTGGGCCAACGCAAAATAACAAGGTGCAAGTTATGAATCCTTCGCTAGGAGGATTTTTTTCTTCGTTTTTTTCGGCTGCTTTATTGAATTTTTTTCGAGCATTTAATCCAAGTATATTGAGCCGTTTTTGGATACCAATTTTTGAGCCAACCCATTTACCAATTCCTAATGATAGCATTATCAGAAAAAATAAATATGTGCGCTGTACCCAGCCTCTAGATACTTCTGTGAACGCTAGATCTACTGAAGCATCGCGCCCTGTTCCAATTTTATTATTAGGATAGGTTAATTTTACAGGGGACTTTGGTTCTTCAGAATAATCCCCTGAATCATCGATTTTTATTGATGTAATAACACCTTCTGGCGAGATGGAAGTGACCTGAATCCGAGCTGAGCGAGCAGCTTTTCCGCCAGCAGGTTCTAGGATATCTCCATTTCTAAATCCTATGCCACTGGTCTTAAGTTCACACCATTGAATCTGAAGTGGAAAGCTGCCCGAGATTCCATCCCAGATCATCATGAATCCAATCATCAAAGATACAAGTGCCAGTAATGATTTTAGTGATTGTTGTGTATTAACAGAAATATTACGAAAAATGAATAATCCAGCAAGTCCTCCAGTGATGATACATACTGTATTTAAGATTGTGCCTATCCCTATCATATCTGGAGGTTGGTTAAACTTGTGTGTGAGGATAAAGGCAATGCTGAACCTGAAAGGTTTAGTGCGTTGATCCAACCAGCGGCTTTATTTAGTGTTTCTTCGTATTCGGCTTTAGGATCTGAGTCTGCCACGATACCCGCTCCTACATGAAACCAAGCGGTATCTTTATGGCAGATCGCGGTACGAATTAATATATTCAACTGGCTCTCACGGTTGAAGCCAAGATAGCCGAGGCAGCCTGTGTATGGCCCTCTAACCACCGGTTCAAGCTTATCGATTATTTCCATAGCTCGAATTTTTGGAGCTCCTGTTACACTGCCACCTGGGAAGCTGGAAGCGAGAGCTTCAAGATGAGTCACTCCATTTCTAAGTCGGCCAGTTATTGTCGATATGAGATGTTGGACTTGGGCGAATTTTTCTAGCTTTGCTAGAGTTGGTACGCTCACAGAACCGTATTCACAAAACCGTCCTAGATCGTTTCGTAGTAAATCAGTGATCATAACTAGTTCCGATCTCTCTTTCTCGCTAGTTTGTAATTCATAGCCTAGTCGGGCATCGAGATCGGGTGATGTTCCCCGAGGTCGTGTTCCCTTGATTGGGCTTGTTATTACCTGATCGCCACTTAACTTCAAAAATTGTTCTGGAGAAGAGCTTGCTAGCTGATAACTGCCGCATTGCATAAACGCAGAGAAAGGGGCTGGTGAAGCTGTGGCGAGGCGTTGAAAAAGAGACCAACCATCAAAATTAACTTTTGTTCCTAAGCGATGTGAAAGGTTAGCCTGATAAATGTCACCTTGCCAAATATAGCTGATTATTTCTTTTACCCTATTGCAGTATTCATCGCAGTTAAGGGTAGATGCCAAATTAAATATTTCCGATTGGCTAGCGGTATTGTCATTTATTTCTGCTTTGTTAATTGAGGTGAGATGCTTTAACCAAAATTCAACAGCTCTATGAGCGCGTTTAGAGCAACGGTTTCCTTCTTCATTCATTCCAGTTGAGATTAACCAAGTCTTACTAAGTTGATGATCAAAGACTACTACGCTGTCATAAAACCCAACCAGGCATTCTGGTAATGCCAGATCGTTTTGTGTGGTTAATGGTAATTGTGGTTCGGAAAATTGCTTCATTTCATATCCGAAGTAGCCAAAGCAGCCGCCGAGCGGAAAGGGGAGGTCTATTTCTTCTAATAACTCATAGCGATTGGATAAGCTCTCAAGCAGTTTCCAAGGGTTGCCGAAAAGAGTACGTTCTCCGTTGGATGATCGGATAATGCATTTTGATCCAAAAGATTTGAAACTTAAGAAGGGACGAGCCACTACAAGACTGAAGCGGTCAGCGTGTTCCATTGTGCCAGAGCGAAGCAGAATCGTTCCAGGTATTTTGTTTAGCTGTGACGTCAGAGTTTCTGGCGTTTGCTGTGTTTCGATTTCCTGAATTATCGAGGAGAGCATATTAATCAATCTTTAGGCACTTAAGTAATTTTCTTTTACTTTTTAGTGGGCTAACCATTGACAGGCAAATGTTCTCTGGCTGAAAGAAATCAATTGCTGCCCCGCGAATATCGCTTGGGCGAATTTCATGTAAGTAATCTTTAATTTGATTAGGCGGGATAATTTTTTCGAAGCCTAATAATTGTTCTGCTACCCAATTCATTTGGTTATCAGTACTCTCAAGGGAAAGTTCAAGTTGTCCAATTAGATAATCACGTGCTCTGCGCAGCTCTCCAATCGATGGAGCTTTATTTCGTAATTTTTGCAGTTCTTCCATAGTCAGTTTGAGAGCTTTTTCTGTATTGGCTGTATCAAGCCCGGCTGTAATCGTTAGGCTGCCTGTATCATGATAAAAATTTGGAATAGAGTATATATTATAAGCTAATCCATGCTCTTCTCGGATAGACCTAAACAGTCGCGAACTCATATTTTCACCTAGTAATGTATTTAATAATCTAAGAGCGAATCGACGATGGTCATGCCGCGAGCACGTACGAATTCCAAGCGCAAGTTGTGTTTGTTCAGTGCTTCTCGTGAAAAGACAAATCTCTGGGCCTTTTTGTTTTTGTGTTGCTGGAAACCATTTAGATAACCTTCCTTTGGGTATTTCCTTAGCTAATTTTTTCGCTAAATGTAATAGTTCGGTGTGACGGATATTGCCTGCAGCTACTACAACTGTTGAAGCACTCACGTAATGCTTCGAGTGAAAACTCATCAATTGCTTTCCTCTTGTGGCATTCAGGCTTCGTTCGTTGCCAGCGATGGATTGTCCTAGGGGTTGATTAGGCCATAAGGTGTTGTCGGATAATTCTAGTACATGTTGAGATGGCTGATCGTATGTCATTGCGATTTCTTCTTTTATGACATTGCGTTCTCGGCAAATTTCTCGCCTGTCAAAAATCGGGTTTAGATACATATCCACCAGGACGTCCATCAGTTTGGATGCGTGCTTGGCGTGAGCGCGTGCATGATAGCAGGTGTTCTCTTCGCTGGTGCAGGCATTGATGTATCCGCCAATTCCTTCTATTTCCTGAGAAATTTGTATAGCTGTGCGTCGCGAGGTGCCCTTAAATAGCATGTGTTCGATAAAATGGCTGATGCCACTCTCAGTCTTACGTTCACATCGGCTGCCAACGGCTGACCAAATTCCTAGACTGACACTAGCCATGTGAGGCATTTCAACCGTAGCGAGGCGAAGTTTATTTGGTAGTTTGGTGACGTGATACATCCGAATTTGATCCCTTGTATGGCAGGGGATTAAAGAGTGGCAGACCGTTTCTGGTCAACACTTAGCGGAGTTTTAGATTAATTTTGTCTCATTAAGATATTTGACTCAACTTACAGTTCGTTTTAATCAAACTTATGCAGCTTGAGAGTTTTAAGGTTTTTTGTGACTTAGCCGAGAGTAGAAGTTTCACGAATGCAGCTAGGATAAGCGGGATCACTCAGTCAGCAGTTAGCCAGCAGATAAGCGCCCTAGAGAAGCATTTCAATGCACTCTTGATTGAGCGAAGCAAAAAAATGTTTCGTCTTACTAGGGAAGGGCATTTGCTATACGACCATAGCAAGGAGATAATGAATACCTATGAAAAGTTGAATAGCGAAATGCAAGCTCTGCAGAATATAGTTTCTGGTAACATTCGTGTTTCAACGATTTACTCGATTGGATTACACACATTACCTCCATTTCTGAAACTATTTCTTAAGAAATTTCCAACTGTTAATGTACATGTTGAGTATAGTCATGCTGATAAGATACGTGAGGATGTACTTGGTAATGTGGTAGACATGGGTTTAGTGGCATATCCTGGCAAGGATTCTAAGTTGGCTATTATTCCATTGATGGAGGAGCCGCTTGTCCTGATTTGTTCCCCTAATCATTCGTTAGCGGAGCAGAATGAAGTGGATCTTCCTATGATTGCTGGCGAGGATTTAGTTGGGTTTCATATTGATATTCCGACTAGACGTGGAATTGATAGAATATTACGTGAAAAAAAGATAAAACTTAATCCTGTGATGGAGTTTGATAATATAGAGACGGTTAAGCGAGCGGTAGAGATTGGTTTTGGAGTGGCAATTGTTCCCGAAGTTACTGTGCTTCAAGAAGTTTCTATGAAAAGTTTGTCTAAAGTGCGGTTCC
>NYWG01000114.1 GCA_002684915.1 Verrucomicrobiales bacterium | reverse complement strand
CGCGGACTCGCCCTTATGATGTGTGTTAATGTACTGAAACCTTTTTGTTCTAAAGGGTGGAGGAAAAAGCTGTAAGTCGGACAGGCGCCCGGTGTAGCACGGTTTTGGTCGCGCCGCCGTCGCGTATGCAATATCGTGCGTGATTCTCGATATAGATGCCACTTAGAACATCTTAGAAAAACTGCCAACCTAGAAAGACTGCCAACCCGCAAAACTGCCAATAACCGAAGACCAATGCGCCGCACAATTGCTCTCGCTGTCTCTCGATGACTTGGCAGAACGAGTATGTGCAAGACGCACGAGCGAGCACACTTCGCTTGGCAGGAACGCAAACCACCGCCGCAGCGCTGCCTCTGCCAGGCCATCTGGTGTTCTCGCTCTCTCCACGAAGAACGTTCAATGTTCTGCGGTGTACGATCGAGATCGGCACATCGTGGTCGACGGGGCATACCAAAACTTTTTGTGTCCACTGAACTGTCCAACTGTTTTCAGAACTGCAATCTCTGGCGTTACCGCAACGCAGTGCCGATGCTATTTTTCCGCAACGCAATGCCATTGCTAGGACCGTCAGAACATTACAAAAAAGTTTGAAAAAGCGAATGGATTCGCGTGCTCTGGAGCGCATAACGGGCCATACCGAACTCACAACACGGGATTCCCGATGTTACAAAATCAATTGATTTTTTCAATGTTCATGAACATTTATCAAAACCAATCAATTTTGATGGTCTCACTTAATTTGACTGGATTCGCTCAACCGCAAAAGCGTATTCTGAAAACTCCAAGAGGCCGAGACGTCTTATCCTACGCCGAAAGAAGGAATAGCTTCAACAACAAGTGTATGAAATGATAGATGCTTATTCCTTTATCATAACCAAAAGTTTCGCTTCCCCGACACTTCTGCAAGGCAATTAAGACAAAATACCACGTACTGCGTATGTCGAGCGATGTCTCTCTGCGAAAACCGCAGTGCTCATCATTACTTGCACTGATTTCATGAACGCGTTGACAATAAGCAACTGCTGCATAATCAGAATTCGACAATACGCAAATCGGCTGTCTGTCGGAGAGAAAGGCCACAGACGGCCGAGCACCCCGATTATACCTTTTTAAGAGTAGCGACAGAACCCACATTTGTCTTTTACGTGGTGCGGCCTCTTGCGCTGGTGACAGCGTCCGGTCTCGTGTTTTCCTGTCGAACATGTCTGGAATCCAGATTGTGCTGCGCCTGGAGCGAAAATAAGCATGAGCCCTGCTGCCAATAAAGACAGCTACAGTGATTAAACGATTTCGGTACTGGCTCGCTTAAAAAAGCATTTATTGCCGCTGCAGACCTCATGCCCATGCAAAGTAGTCTAATAGTAACCAATGATCTCCATTGGTATTCAATATTATTTAATTACATTATCAGACAATTTAATTATTACACTAGGGCAGACCGTATACACATGCATCGGATCATGCTAGCCTCTAGTACAATCGATCGATGCTACAGCTCAAGGAGCGAAAAAGCAGGGATGGCCACTGGCCCTTGAGCCGATTTGCATCACATCCGATCGATACGAAAATACAAGGACTGCAAAAATGTCGGGGTGATCAACTGTCCTCTGGCCCTTGAGTCGATTTGAATCGCGTCTGTCTTCGCGCCGTGGGCCCCCCTGCAAGGCTCAAGCAACCTAGACTTTGAACATAATTTGGGATCGATCCCGCTCTCCAAGCCTGTCGGGATCGGCATGCACGCAAGAGTTCTGCGCCTGATCGGCACCACTGTGGAGCGTCACTAGCGACCAGCACGACAGCATGTCGCCGATGTTCACGGCGATGCCGCCCTGGCGCGGCTGCTCGTCACAAGTTGTAGATGCCAAAGCAGTGGCTTTGGTACACACCTTCGTCCTCCATCACCGTCTCCGTCTCGTTGACGGCGGTGGTAGGAATGAGAGGTGTGGGCAAACCACTGCTCGCCCTGGTCGCAGGGACCTGTTGGAGCTGCTTGCGCAAGCGCTCGTTCTCCTTGTGAGCGGCCTCCAATTTCTCCGAGAGCTCGGCCACGGTGCGATGCCCGGGTACCCGCACTTCTTGATCCAGAAGAGCGACGTCGTCCAGGAGCACAACCGTGGGAGCCTCCGCGCTGAAGGGGTTGTCCGTGCGCTTGTCTGGCGTCGAGACCAGCGTCGTCGAGGTTGGCAGCGGTGACTGCAGCCCTTCAGGGTGGATCGGCTTATCGGTCGCCCGCTTCAGGTCCTGCTGAACTTCCACCGCATCCACCCGTCGCGACTGGAATCGATGGGCCAATTCGCTCATTTGCTTGAGCAACTTGTTCGCGTCGTCTTCCTTCAACGCCCAAAAGCGCATTTGCATGATCGTCATATCCTCCGCACTTACCCATCGAGTGTCCTCGTCAACACTCTCGATCTCGTCCAGGATCATCCTCGCGATCTTCACCAATTTATCGGTGTCCCAGTGCGGACCATCCGCCTGAACCTCCGGATGCTTGGACGTGATGGTCAGGAGGAACAGGACGTCCACGATGTTCGAGGGCAGGAAGTTGGCGCCGAGCGTCGCCACGATATGCTTCGCGAAGGTTCCGACCTGATCGGCAAAATGGTCCCGCTGCGCGTCGTCACTGAGGCGGTAGAAAGTGCGCGCGAGCCAACTTGCAAAGCGAGAGGAGCAACTGCTCTTGATCCCCGACTGTAGGGCATGAATAGAGAGAACGCGCAGTGATCCGGCTGCCTTCCCATCCGTGTTGGACTCATCGTCCGACCCCACCTTCGGCTTGCTGTCGTCCTTCTTGCTGTCGTTCTTCTCGCTGTCGTCCTTCTTGCTGTCGTCCTTGAGTCGCAAAACCTTACGGACTTCTGGATCCTTCAGCCAATGTCGGAAGTCATCGATGCTGATGCTGGTGCGTTCCTCCGTCTCTGCTTCGGCGGGGATGCCCGCCTTTTTCAAGAGCATCGTCTGTGCTTCGGCGGGTATGCCTTTGATGCCCTGCACCCATTTCTTGTACTCGTCTAGGTCGAGGTCACCACTGCCGTCGACGTCCGCCAGCATGAACTCGACCATGATCCGGTCCTGCAGTCCAGCGCTGTCGCCATCGTGGACCTCGCGCCCCGGGCCTGCCCACATGACCCGCAGCACCCGGTCACTCTCCGCCTCCTTCTTCCTCTTGAAGAGCTTCAAGACGAAGCTGAAGAAAGCAAAGAGGGCACGCTTGAAACAATTCCTCGATGGATCAAGCTCAGCTTCATCATCAAGCTTAATCTGGACTGCCATTTCGGTTCCAATGTGGATGTACATGTAGACGACAAAGACAACGTTCATGACGAAGACCGTCGCCCCCGCAATCCAAGCCACCGTGGCCGAAGCATCGAACAGCAACAAGACGGAAATGGTGACGAACGTCGAGAAACGTACCGTGAGCGCCATCGTCTCGGCGGCATCCGCTAATCCACATTCTCGCTGATCGAAAGGCTTGCAATGGTTGTGGACGGCCAGCATGACACCGGCCAAGAACGTGTACCAGATCAGCTTCGCACGCTGGTCAGGGACAATGTTGGTGTACGTAATGGCCATCACCAGAAGGAGGTCCATGCGCTTGAAGACAATGTCCCACCACCAGTACTCCGGCTCGAGGCCACTGAAGAAGTAGCCGAAGCGTCGGAGCTGGTCAGGATGGAGCTTGTCATTGCCGTGTCGCTTAATCCGGAAGAAGAGAAAGATAATGGACCCCACCGAGAAGACTGCGATCCCAACATATGCCAAGACGGACAGCGTGAGGTGGTCACTGTCGTAGCAAATAATGTTCGGATTCATCATGAGCCTCTGCTCCGATGTGAACGGTCCACTAGGGAACGGCTTACAGAAGACCAGAGAGAAGAACCGTTTCGTCAGCAGCGGCCAGATGTTGTACAGACAGATCAAGAAGACTGCTTCGCACTCGGCAAACAACTTCTTGATCGAGGCGCGTGGGGTGAACAACCCCAAGATGTGGTCATTCGAAGTTTTGATAATTTTCGACATTTGTTTCGTCATGCGCCTTTTGCCGGAAGGGCGCGGGGCCATGTGCGCCTGCGCCTTGCCCTCGGTCTCTCCTTTCCCATCTTCTGCCCAGCGCTCCAGCAATTCATCTGTTGTCTCGCCCTCCAGTATTTTGCGAAGCTCGTTCGGGCTCATGCGCTGAAGGGTTCGCTCCACATCCTCCCACTTCCGCGGGAAGCGCTCACGCCTCGCCAGGTAGGCCTCCACCTTAGGCCGGAGCGCCGCAATCAGGGCCGTGTGCGCACGCTCCAAGGCCTGCCCCTTAAGCGACTTGACAAACTCCTCAAGCACCGCGTCAAGACTGCTGAATTTATCCTTCAGATCCTGCAAGTCTTCAATTTCCTCCAGGAATGGCTTTAGGTCGTCGTCCCACTGCAATCCCATCTTCGCCAGGGAGGGCTCAAGGGATTGGCGGAAGGCGCCGAGCACGCGATTTCGCGCTTTCTTCGCGGAGGATGCGAGGCACGCATAGAGACCGGTTTTCATCAGAAGCAGCGCGAGCAGAAAAATCACAAGGAGTTGCGCGGGCACATAAACAGCTGTCCAATACAATGCTGGCACCTCAAACTTCGGTAGGTCTACCAAAGCTTCGCCATCCCCTCCAAAGCCACCTCCCGTCTCTGCAAAGCACTCCAACGTCTCCTGGGCTGTGGACACGTCCGGGGCGAAGATCACCAGAGCGGAGTAGAGTCCGCGGTAGGCATGCTCGAGCTCCTCCGGAAAGGCGAACAAGTACCGCCGCGACTCCTCGCCCCCCGCCGCAGGCCCTTGCTCCGTCGACCAAGAGAACAAGGGGACGCGCGAGAGCGAGAACTCGGAGAGGACGGAAACGGCGAAGTACCACGAGATGGCGATGCGGAGCAGCACGGTCTGCACAGACGGCCGCTCGTTATATGCGGCTTGGGCTGCCATCGTCGCGAAGAGAAAGAAGAGAAGCCCGCGGATTATCCATTCGACCACCATTAGGCCCATGCCGACGGCGGTGCCCGAGCAGGCTTTGCATCCCGCGGGGTACGCGTCCCGCGTGAACCCTGCGTCGCACGCACCGCAGAGGAATCCGGTGTGGCCGTCCACGCACCCACCGCTAACCGTGCTCGGCGGCTCCGCTTCACTGATGGCCAAATCCTGAAGCGCTAGCCCATCTGTCCAACCACTTTCCATGCTGCCAAGAACCTCATCTGCTGACGAATCCGTTAGGCTGATGGTGTACTTTACATTCCCTGCGGTCGGAGCGGCTTTCTCGGTGTTGAGCACTCGCGCCTCCTCGTAAGCGGTGGTGACATCTTCGGGTTTAACTCCAATCGTTTCTGCCAGCAAGTCACTCAGTTGCTGCAATGCGTCTTCGCGATCCCTCTCAGAAAAATCTTCGCGATCGACACCGAAATCCACAAATAGCTTGCCCGTCACGCTTGGACCTTGGCAGGTGGATTTCCCGTCCTCAAATTCGGCGCACTTCGCAGTGATGCCCTGATCCGGATCAATCATAAAATGACCCGCCTTCGCAGAAGGCTTGCTGTCAGCAGATCCTCCAGATGGGCAGACGAAAACATCCGGGTCGCACTGAACACACTCGTCGAAATTAGTGATTGGGTTCACTCGAAAGAAAGTGCCCTCGCCGCAAACACAATCATCGCCTCTGTCATTGGCCACGAATCCGGCTGGACACGTCTCACAGCGCAGCTTGCCGTCGAGCATGCTCGTGACAGACCCTGGCCCGCATACGCATCCTGTCCCGTCCGCATTCGTTGTAGCTCCGGCTGGGCAGGTTGCACATTCATCGTTGCGGGCCCGGGCTTG
>NYWG01000113.1 GCA_002684915.1 Verrucomicrobiales bacterium | reverse complement strand
CTACCTGGGCAAATGATGCCTATGCACACAGATCCACATACTCATGATGATCAAAACTGTAAACGTTATTGGGTTCCTTTACAAGATTTTATTCCTGGACATGTTTTTATATACGGTAACTCAATGGTAGCAAATTACAGGAGAGGTGATGTGTTCCAATATGAAAACTCACAAGACGAACACGGTGCTGCTAACCTTTCTTTTGTTCCAAGAATAGTATTACAGGTGACTGAATACTCATGCCACTAACAATAGGATTTTACGGAGATAGTTTCTGCTGCGAAACATCTAACCCACATAGCATTGCAAAAGGTTACGATACCTATATTGAAAAACTAAGAAATCATCACGATGCAAAAATTACACATTTAGGATATGGCGGAAGCTCAGTGTGGGATGTCATGTTAAAACAATTTAATGAAAGTGATGTACCTGATATTTCTATATTTTGTTGGACAGACTATAATAGGTTGTACGATGCTAAACTTAGAAACATTACAAAAGGCAGCATTGAAAACAAACAATGGAAGGACTATTCTTTTAAGGATCTATTCTTTCGTAAAAAAATTAATGCAGCAGCAGAATATTTTAAACATTTACACGACTACGAAAAAGCAAGTGTTGAGCAAAAAGCAGCACTGCAATACTTTGACCTAAATGTATTAAGCAAGGTAAAAAGTAAAATAATTCATATGTGGAGTTTTGAAAAAACATATGATTGGAAACACGGAGTTGAAATAGAAACTCCTTTGTATAATTTTGTTGATCAAGACATAAAAGGGTTTGACACATGGGCAGCCAACCATATAGGTGGCAACAAAAATAATCAAGATGTGTTTGAGTTAATTAATGCCCAGCATCAGCTTTCATAGTAAAGTTAATCTTTACATCAGATACTGTATCTAGTACCTTTAATAATTTGTTTTGTGCAGTTAGCCTTTGTTCTAAACTATACTTTGCTGCTGTACCTTCATAACAGAATACGTTAGATAAGTTAACCAATGTTTTTAGATTAACATCTAAGTAGTTTATAAGGTTCTGTTCTTCAAGCAAATTAGTATACACAAACAAATAATCTATGCCGTCCTTACGTGGACATGTTTCTTTCCAGTAGTCTAGTGCTTTTTTATTATAGTCATAAAACACTACACGCCCTTTATCTATTAAGTCTAAGTATAGTGTTCCACTAGCAGGTAGCACAACTTGTTCATACTTTTCTGTAATACCAGTTGTCCATTCTGTGTTGTCAGTATGTACAAATTCTTCCTCGCAGTATTTTAATTTGTGATCAATATGTTCTTTCTGTTTTAAAAAGTCCTCTGTGCTTTCAGGATAGTAATGCTGTTTATTATTACGAATACTATCGTCAAATACAATAACAGGCAAGTTCCATTCAAATGCTACTTTTAATAGATTCCAACCATGACATCTGTTAGCATACGTAACCTGCTTGTATCCTTTTGCTACAGTTATAGGCGTATAGTCGTCGTGTATGTTGTCTACGCTGCGTTTAGGTTCTAGTTGGGTATGTACTATGCCTTTTTCTAAAGCGCCTACTGTAGGGCGTTTAAATGCGTTGTAGGCATCCATATTAATTACATAACATTGATGGTGCAGTTCATAATAAGCACTGTGCATAGTACGATCTAATATATGTCCTGCTACAAAAAAGTCTTGTTCTACTAGTTTATCTAGTGCTTCAAAGAACGCAAAGCCGTTAATAAATTCTGTGCCAGGACTCATTACTACTGCATGTTTATAACCTTTTAGATTTTGTAATAGTTGATCTTCGTCTTTACCTATGTTTACCGTGTACCCTTTGGTACGCAAATTGGATATTGTAAAGTCAACAATATTTCTAATAGTTTGCTTAATGCTATCGTTTTCATATGTATCTATATCATCTACGATACAGAATGCTAGTTTTTCATTTAAGTCCATGACAAATATTTATAGCATAAATATTGGTATGAACATCGAACTGATAGATCTTAACACATATAAAGACTTCCCTAAATTGCAGCCTTTTATTGATAGTTTTAAAGACTTTGATATTAATGCTGCGATAAAGTTTTTGGAAGATAAAAATGTTAAGGATACAGAGGATATGGATGCCGAATATTGGCATAATGCTGTCGGTACTGATACAGGAACAACATATACAAGTAATTGGATAATGCAAGAAGAGGACGAAGAATACCTCGATGATCCTGATGATTTTAAAGGTGTATGGAAATACATAAAATTTTATTCACCTGAAGAATATATTCCAGACTTCTTAATGGAGTACTTTAAAAAGCACATTGACGCTTTGGCTTTTGATTATGAAGTTGAACTACATAGCCTTGCAAGTGGAGCAAGAATTGAGGATCATGTAGATAAGCCAGGAGTTCCTGTAGGTGAGTCTTCTAATAGAAACTTGGTTATTAGTTTGCAATATCCTAAAGGATTACCACCTGACACTATAGGTGTTCATGTAGACAATAAAGCGTTTACTCCAGAAGCAGCACCAGTGTTTATGTTTGACTCACAGTACCTACACGGTGCGTGGAACAACTCAGACGAGCCTTGGGTGTTTGCTGTAGTTTATATTCCTAGTGATAAGATAGATTTATAATCTATTTTTTGCGTACTTGGGTAGTACGTTTTGTTCATTTTGTTTTACTTGATTAATATTTTTAGGACACATATTACAAGCATCTATATGTGAGTAGTGTGTATTATAAAAATTGTTTATAGCGTCTTGATCATTAAGTGTTAAATCCACAGGTTTGTAGTTTAAGTACGGCTGCCAATCTTCATCATCTAATTGTTTTGTTTTCGTTAGTACATTTTTAAGTGTACCCAATGCTCCGCATTTGTAAACTTTCTTGTTAATTAGCATTGCACAAAAACAACTAGGGCAGCCATTCCAGTATGATGATTCAGGATCTCCTTGATTAAACGGCCTTAATTTTCCTAAGTCATCTCTGTTATGTATTTTTTGAAAACTATGAGCTTCCATATAATATATGCCACTTTTCCCATTCATCCATGCTGCTTCGTTAGGTGACTCTTCCATGGTTAAGTCCATACCCTTTCGTCTATTGAACTCTTGCCAAGCAGCATTGCCACCTCCCAAGTTCATTATAGAAGACCACCAACTGCTTGTAGGTTCAACTTTATCATATCCTACACGAGCTGCAAGATCGTATACATTTTCTAACATCTGATTATGCTTTGCTAAAACGTCCCATGCTGCTACATGACTACAAATTTGCATCCATACATTATGTTTTGTAATTAACTCTACAGCAAGATCCATTACCTTTGGTTTGTTTAATGCAATACCATTAGTAGGAAAGAAAATAACTTTATCTTTTTCTTTTTCTAAACTTCGAATGTGTTCAATAATTGCTATAACTGTATCTGTGTATAAGAAAGGCTCTCCGCCTAACACACTCCAACACTCTACATTAAACTGTTGACTAGCGAGTGTAACACTTTCTAAAATGTTATCAAGTGTAGGATCAAATTCTCCGTGTCGTATGTAGTCACTCCTTGTGTCGCAGTGATCACAAGCAAGTTGACATTTGTTGCCGTAGAATATATCTAATATTTTAATACTATCGTTCATTCTGCTTTCTATAACTTCTTGCTATAAGTTCCACAAATTCATCTTTACGTTTACCTGGTATACCGTGTGCTATTAAGTGTATTCTAGGTGTGTTAGAATTATTAACAAAACTATGCACGTTTCTTATATTAATTATAAAAGCCTTTCCTTCTTTAAAAGGAACAGTACCGTGTCCTTCAAGAGTCATATGACAGTCATCTGGGTGAATGATTGCTACATTAATAGGCACACCAAACTCGAGCATATCTAAATCTTCTTCACCTGGTAACTTTCCAGGAGCATCACTGTGCGGACTTATTTTACCGCCAGGTTCAAGTTGCATGAAGCGTATTCTTCTATAGCGTTCATATGGAAACAATTCCCAGAAGCCTTTGATGCTAGGTGTATGTTCGCTTATGCTGGTCCATTGATAAGGAACATCTTCTTCTTTTTCATAACCGTAGTTTGTCCATGCACCAGTTTTATCCACATCAATGCCATGTATGCAACTACTGTTCCAACCAGGATGTTCTCCGCCTCTATGATCTACAAATTTTGCAGCGGCAGTTTCCTTTTTCCATGCGTCTAAATTGAACTCTATATCTAATTCAAGCCAGCCAAAATTGCTTTTATTCAGTAACCAGTCTGCAATTTCATAATCATTTTGAGCTATCATAAGTATATTTATGTGCGTATATTATAGATAAGTAGTAGTATGATATCAATATCCCACTTAGAATGGCATGTCGCACACGCTTGTAATTTTACATGCGAAAACTGTTGTCATTTTTCTAATCATGGGCATAGTGTTCCTGTAACATATGAAGAAATTGAACAATGGTACGATAGTTGGGCGCATAGAATAGCACCTAAAACAATAGATATACTGGGAGGTGAGCCATTACTTAACAAACGCATTTGCGATATTGTAGAACTTACACGCAAGAAATGGGATAAGCCTAGTTTAGAAAGATTAGATATTACAACAAATGGTGTGCTATTGAATAGATATCCTGATTTACCAAAAGTACTTGCAGATAATAATTGCGGATTAAAAATATCTAAACATGGTACCAATGCTGAATACAATGAACTTTGGAAAGGCATAGAAGCAACTGCACTAGATTGGATTGACAAATACGGAATCAATGTTGACTTTTGGAAGTCAGATGTTATTTGGTATAAGATGTATAAAGGATTTGGATCTACAATGGAGCCATACGAAGATAACGATCCTCAACAAAGTTGGGATAACTGTATTACAGGTCAAGACTGCTGGCAAATACATGAGAATAATTTGTACAAGTGTGCTCCATTAGCATACTTGCCTATGACAGCAAAAACATACAAATTGTCCAGTAAGTGGGATCCTTATTTAAAGTACCAAGCACTTACACCAGATTGTACAGATGAAGAGCTACAAGAATTTTTTAATAGGAAAGCAGAAAGTTTTTGTGCAATGTGTCCTAAGAACCCTAAAATATTACATAGGAAAAACGATCCTAGATTAAGTAGAAAACACTACGAACAGATACCGTTGGAGGTAGTACATGAAGAACAAATACGATAAGAAACATTTGCCTTTTGGAAATGCATTTGCTATAGCAGATCCTCTGGTTACTACATTCTTGTCTAATCTTAACATTGACGTTACTAAAGTTACACAAGACCAAGATGTACTGAAAAAGTTTTTAGACAGATATATTGCGTGGATATCAGAAACAAAAAATAATAATGTTACAGGTTTAGAAAAATATCCATATGCTTGTTTTGCAAATGGTACGACAGAAGCGTTTGAAAAGTTTTATGCAAAACATCATAAACGTAGATTTAGATTTTACAAAGGAGAATATGTATATCATAGACTAAATTGTAGGAACAACGGATATGATTGGGAGTGGTTAGATGATGCTCCTCTTGATGGTAATGATGTTCTAATGATTAGTTTACCTTTTAGCGATACTGGCAACACACCTAAGGATTTAGATTTGCTACTTGATCAATGTGACAAACTTAAAATACCTGTGTTACTTGATTGTGCTTACCTCGGTGTGTGCAGCGGCATAGACTTTAATCTTGATAGAGAATGTATTACTGACGTAACATTTAGTCTATCTAAAACACTATACTGCGCTCATGCTAGAATAGGAATGAGATTAACTAAAGAAGATGATGACGATCCGTTGTTTGTTACAAACAAAGCAGGATATATTAATAGGGTATCAGCATATATAGGACTGCAATTACTTAACAGTTTTTCGCCTGACTACATATATGATAATTACAGAGCAAAGCAAGAACGCTGTTGTGAAATACTAGATGTAGAGCCTAGTAACTGTATTCTTTTTGGCATAGGTGACAGCAGATGGAATGAGTACAATAGAGATAGAGAAACAAATAGACTAAGTCTACACAAGTACCTATCCAATGATAACCTTGAAGATGAGATAAAAGCAATAGCAGATGAAAAAAGGCAAAATACTTAATTTCGAAATCCTATGGGACACTGACGAAGGCCTAGTATCTTTGGCAGAGAAGTATATTCCTATGGATATACAAAAGGCCGCAGATGAAGGTTGTACCCATGTTGTAGGAATAGTTCTAAACGAAGGAATACTACCATTTGATGACAGCAACTTACAGCAATTTTTTAATAACTTACAAAAACAAACAACTGAGCTTGGCATTCAATTAGTAATACTATCTTCACTAGGAGAACAATTTAAAAATATTACTGTACCGTTTGAGATACACTATTTTCCTTACCATGCAAGATTTGTTTACAACTGCTACAAAAAGTCAGAACTTCCGTTGTATGATAACAAGGACAAGTTTTTGTTTCTTGGTGGTGCAGCAACTAGGTCAAACAGAATAGGACTGCTTAGTAAGTTTTATGACGCAGGAATGTTAGATAGAGCAGAATGGAGTTTCTTTAAACCAACATATGCTGAAGATGTCAAATGGTGTAGAGATCATTTAAAAAGATATAGCGACAAAGAATACAGCAAGTTTATTGATACAGTTGAAAGAAGCATAGACGATAGATACGATGAAGTTAAATTATTAATTAAAGATGCTCAAGAAACTTATGGAGATTGGCACGATATTGTAAACACAAAGTTTTACAAAAGACCTGGATATTTAACACCTAAGGTATTTGAAGATACACACTTCAGTATACTATCAGAAGGGCCTAACTTTTGGTCAGACGACTATGACTTTGTTACAGAAAAAACATGGCGTACAATTATAAACAGGCATCCTTTTATATTTGCTGGCCCCACAGAACAGTTTAAATATATAAAGTCCTTAGGCTTTAAAACATTTGAAGACTATCTTCCAATCAAAGATTATGCTTATATTCAAGATGAAGATAAAAGGCTAGATGCTATTGTAGAAAATACAAAGTATCTACTAGACAACCATAATAAAAATATTGCTGCTGATGTTGAATACAATTATAAGCAGTACATGAACATAATAGAAACACAAGATAGACTGTTTGATAATTTAGAAAATATTATGGCAGTTCCGAGAAGTGAAATAAATTACTACTTGGACAACGAAGGATTAGATCATCTCATAAGGGAAAAGAATGAATAAGGGTAGAGTAATTAACTTTGAATGGATGCGTGATTATAATCATTGGTCAGCAGAAGATTTCAATGTACTTAGAACAAAGTTAATTAATAAAGAAATTGATCAAGCAGCAGCAGATGGCTGTAATATAATAGTGGGCATATACCTACTTGATGGATTCTTACACCCTAAGGCTGGACTTGCGGATTTCCTTCAACATATATCTGACATCAAAGATCATGCAACAAGCAAAGGTATAGAGCAGATGTATATTGTAAGCGGGCAAGGAGAAACTATAGAAGGATTGCCAGTTCCATTTTTCTTTTTTGATTATAATGTAAGAATGATATACAATAGTTACAAAAATACACAGCACCCTTACTATAATCCAGACAACAATAAGTTTTTATTTTTAACAGGAATGCCCAATAGAGAAAATAGAATAGGACTTATGAGCAAGTTTTATGATGCAGGTATGTTGGATAAAGCAGAGTGGACATTCTTTCCTCCTTGGACTGAACTAGATAAAGAATGGTGTAGAAACTGTTTATCTCATTACACAGACGAACAATATAATAAATTTTTAATAGACTGCAAACGTTCTTTTGATGGAAGGTTTGAAACTGCCAAGGACTTTTATGGTTCTTATAATCAAGACACTGATATAGTTTGGCACGATGTTATTGATACTGATTGGGTCAAAGCACCTGCACACATTGATACTAGTGTGTTTACTAATACACTGTTTAGTATAGTAAGTGAAGGTCCAAACTACTGGGACGATGACAATGCATTTGCAACAGAAAAGTCTTGGCGTTGTTTTTATTTGAAACACCCGTTTATATTTGCAGGTCATCCTGATCAGTTCCAATACTTAAAAGACTTAGGTTACAGAACGTTTGAAAAATATCTACCTATACCAGACTATCATAAACTACCAAATGAAAACGATAGAAACAATGCAATTGTAGAAAATGCAAAGTACCTATTAGAACATAGAGAACATGACGATGATATACGTTTAGATACTGAAGAAAATTACTTGCAGTTTCTTAAGCATGTAGTAACACAAGATAACTTACTTGGTAAGTTTAAAGACGAGTTTAATATTCCTAAAGAAGAATTAGATTACTACTTTGAAGGCTTAGGATACACACAACTTATTAGGAGATTACCTAATGACTAAGTGTGCAGCATTTTGGAAACATACTAATATACGTGGTGATAATAGAGTATTTCCGTGTTGTAGATACAAAGCACCTGTAACAACATTTAAAGGTAGCCTTGAAGATGTACTACATTCAGAAGAGTATGTAAAGTTGAGGAACACTGATGTATCAACTTTATGGGAATGTTCGAAGTGTATGTATGAAGAAAAGAACGGCAAAGAAAGTTTACGCCAACGCATGAACAAAGAATATGACACCGATACTGTTGGCTTAGAATACTTAGAGATAGGCTTTGATAATATATGTAATCTAACATGTGATGGCTGTTGGAGCGAGTTTAGTTCAGCATGGGCTAAGAAAGAAACAGGAGTTGCAAAGTATACAAGTGTTGATGAAATAGAAACAGTTCCGGACACTGTAAAGAAAGTATTGTTTCTTGGTGGTGAACCTTTAATGACAAAAAGGCATCAACAGTTCCTTGAAAAGATTAATAATCCTAAACAAGTTGAAGTAATATATAACACTAACGGAACTTTCCTTTTAAAAGACGATGTTATAGAACTGTTAGAAAAATTTAAAAAGGTACACTTTATATTAAGTATTGATGCTGTCGGACCATTAAATGAAATAGTTCGTAGTGGAAGTAAATGGCCTGACATACTAAAATTTATAGAACAAATTAAAAAGTTAGGATATGGACTTGAAGTTAACAGTGTATTACACTTGAACAATTGGCATGGTATTGCTGATTTAGAAAAGTTTGTTAACAGCATTACTCCTATATGGACAGTTAATGTTTTAACATATCCAAAGCGTCTTGACATTACTAACCATACAAACAAACAAGAAATAATAGACTTAGTCAAGCAAACAGAGATACCAAACAAGGAATATGTTGTTAACCATTTATCGCAATCAAATGCATAACCACCCGATAAATATACACACATAATAGAAGAAGGCAAAAAATGAAAGTATCGACACATAATCACTGGGATCCCTTAGAAGAAATAGTAGTTGGAATCGCCGACCATGCAAGAGTTCCTACTGTAGATCGTAGCACAATGAGCATGAGCTACACTAATCACCCAATGGATTTAATCAAGCCTTTAGAAGGTGAGTACCCAGAATGGCTTATTAATGAAGCCAACGAAGATTTACAAGGGTTAAGTGATGTACTAACCAAAGCAGGTGTAAAAGTACATAGACCCATTCCAATTGATCATAGCGTAGAGTTCAGTACACCTGAATGGAAAACAACAGGTTGGTACACATGGTGCCCGAGAGACTTATTGCTACCTATGGACAACTTAGTTATTGAGACTCCAAGTGCATGTCGTGCAAGGCAGTATGAAACTAGAGCATATAGAAATGTGATGTTTGAAGCAATTGAAGATGGTGTTGAATGGATTGCTGCTCCTAAGCCTATACTACCAGATGAAGGTTATCAATTTGAAGATATAGATGGTAAGCCTAGTTTACTAAACTTAGAACCGATCTTCGATGCACCTAACTGTGTGCGTTTAGGTAAAGACATATTATTCCAAATTAGTAACACAGGTAACCACTGGGGATTAAAATGGCTACAAAATGTATTAGAGCATAGAGGTTATCGTATACACCCTGCAGAACATATTTACAGTTACGGTCACTTCGACAGTACAATAGTACCTTTACGTCCTGGATTAGTATTACTAAACAGTTCAAGAGTAACCGCAGAAAACTGTCCTAAAGTATTTGAGAAGTGGGATAAAATTTGGTTTGATGATTGTATTGCACAAGGAAGTAAAATACCTGGAGGTGTTGCTCCTTGTAGCCCATACATAGGAATGAATATTTTAAGTGTTGATCACAATACTGTATGTGTAGATGACACACAAGAACCTTTGATGAGAGAATTAGACAAGCACGGTATTACAAGTGTACCTATACGCTTTAGACATGCTATGACACTTAGTGGAGGATTGCACTGCGCTACACTAGACTTGCGTAGAAAAGGGGAGTTAGAAGATTATACATGATCAAGTTCGAGAAGAACATATCGGATTTCTGGTCCCAAGATCTTAAAGATTTTAAGTTTGCTGTTCTATCACCATTAACACAAGCTCAACGAGATCATTGGTCTCACCCTAATTACATCAATGAGATAAACTCGTTAGAACAAGCATTTGACAATGACCTCCCAGAGTATTGGCCAAGGTTTATGGAAGAGTTGAATATTACAGACGGAACAGTTTCGTGGACAAATATTGCTCCAGGTAATGTTGTTCCTGTACACACTGATAAATTTTATAAGTTAAGAAAAAAGTACGGTGTTGAAAGAGACGAATGCATTCGTTACCTAATGTTCTTGCAAGATTGGGAACTGGGCCAAATGGTAGAGTTTGAAGAAAAAATTCTTACTAGATGGAAAAAGGGAGATGTATGGAGTTTTGGGATTGATGATCCGCATTGTGCCGCAAATGCTACACAAGATAATTTTATAACTTGCCAAATTAACACGTTCGAAAGGAAGTAACTATGGAACTAACTTCATTGCAGAAGGAATGGAATAATTGTACACTAGAATACGATCTAGAAAAATTCAACTGGCCTGCATGGGCGTTAGGTGTTGTACAAGAAGTAGCACCACAGGTTACTAAACTAGAAACACT
>NYWG01000112.1 GCA_002684915.1 Verrucomicrobiales bacterium | reverse complement strand
TTTATATATGCTAAGTCTAGTCTCATGTTAGCGTGCCCATGCTTTCTTATCCTCGGAGAGCAGCGAACTGGCAGTTAAGCATGCGAACAGCAATATGGCGATGCAATAGTATGTGTTGCGTCGGTTCATTTTGAGGGCCAGTCCGGAGCATCAGCCATGACACTTTTGTAGATAAGGTTGGCCTGCTTTTTCATTCGCGCGACTAGTTTGGGACGCTTTTTCGCAATGTCGTTTTGCTGCTTGAGATCCTTTGAGAGGTCATAGAGTTGAACCCGATTGACGCCTCCCTTCTTCATCTGGGGGATCAAGGCTTCATTAAAATGGAACATAGCCCGAAACTCATCGCGCAGCCGGTTGGCTTCGCGATTGACGAATCTGCCGTTGAACATGCGTGTGCGCAGATCAAGTCCGCCCAACTCTTTCTCAAGATCGTCCCCCAAGGCCAATTTTGTCTGCTCCAGCAAGCGTTTTGCCTTCGCATTGTCAAACGACAGTCTGGCTGTACTCGGTGCCAAGAGGGTGTGGTCCCCCATTCGAAGCGCCATGGTGGAGCCATTCATCCAGAAGAGTGGTTGATGACGTTCAAAACTGCCGTTACGAATGAGCAAAGGCGTGAGGTCCGAGCCGTCTAGGAAGATGCCCTTGGGTTTATCAATGCCAAGAAGTCCGCAGATGGTCGGAAGCAGGTCAACGGCTCCGGCAGCCTCTTTCTCCACATGGCCACCGGGGATTTTCCCTTTCCAGTAGAAGATGCCCGGCACGCGATGGCCTCCCTCATAATGCGATCCCTTTTTGCCACGCAACTTTCCGCAGCGATCCTGACGATAACTCCCATTGTCAGAGGAGTAGTGAATGATTGTGTTTTCGAGCTCGCCGATTTGCTCGAGCTTGGCGATAAGTCGCCCTATGGCGCGGTCCGTGTTGTCGATGGTGCCGTTGTAGATGGCGGACTGATTGTTGAGCGCACCATACCGAGAGACGATCTTGTCGGGGGCCGCAATGACAGCGTGGGGCTCATTGAACCAGAGGTTGAGAAAGAAGGGCTCGCTTGCGTCACGTTTCTTATCGAGCCAGTCAATGGCTTCGTCGACGACGAGCTGGCAAGAGTAGCCTTTCATGGGCCCGACGGGTTTGCCGTTGCGCAGAAAGTTGGTGGGATCTTTGTGAGTGGGATTAGCCCCATTGACCAGACCGAACCAGTAGTCGAAGCCATGTTCGGCAGGCGTGGGGTTGTCGCGATTGTTTACCGGCATACCGAGATGCCATTTACCAAAGTGAGCGGTGCCGTAGCCCTCGTCCTTCAGAGCTTCGGCGAGAGTCGTTTCGCTCCGAAGCAGATGCATTCGGTGACGCTGTTCATTGAGGACGGAATAGACTCCGGCGCGAATGTGGTTGCGGCCGGTGAGGAATGTGGCACGTGACGGGGAACAGACCGGAGCTCCGGAATGGAAGTCGGTGAAGCGCACGCCTTCGGCGGCCAACTTGTCGAGGACAGGAGTCTTCACGGGGCCGCCGTAGCATCCGATGTCGCGGTAGCCCAGATCGTCAACGAGGAGGGTGACGACATTCGGGAAACGCGTTTCCGCGGAGCAAACAAGAAACGAGCTGGCGGTAGCGAGAATCAGCAACGCTTTGATGAGGCAACGACTAAGCATCATATAATTGTATGAACGTAATACACTATTACGTTATTCAATAATTATGGTTACACTAAAATTCGTAAATGCTCTTTCGCAAACATCGAGTCTTAGATGGTGCACATTGAATTCGTTGTGAGCATCCAAGTGCCCACTAACTTCGTGAAGCTATAAACCGTTAAGAATGAAGGGGAAAGAAATCCCCTATCATTTAGGCGAGTAAGCCTTTTAAAGGCCCGGTACTATCAGCAAATCGTTCCATACCTGTCCCCATTAACTGAGCTTGCGAAAGCCACAAATTGGCCAGTGGTGTTTTTTCAGGACAATTAAGAATGTGGCCAGTCTTGATACGTCCGTTAGCAGAACCCGCTACAATAATTGGAAGCTCATCCATTGTATGGTCTTTTCCATCTCCCAATCCTGAACCTAAAGTAATCATGGAGTGGTCTAAAAGAGTTCCTTCCCCCTCCTTAATCGAGTCCAACTGCTCTAAAACTTCCGCAAATAATTCCACATAAAAGCGGTCAACTTGCGTAAGAGCCTTCTTTACGTCTTGTCTGTCTTGCGAATGGGTAAGTCCATGATGTGATTTCGTAAAATTTAATTCATGAAAACGCTGCGGGGTTCCCCATCTTTCCGGTGCGAGCATGAACGTGGCAACGTGTGTAAGATCTCCTTGAAATGCCAGCACAAGCAATTTGCCCATCATTCTTATGTACTCTCCTCGTGTCATTGGCTCTTCATCCGGCTCTTTCATATCCGGCCGCTCATGCGTTGCGTAGTACTTGCTTAGCTTCTCAATCTGTTTTTCGATTTCTCTAACAGAAGTGAAGTATTCATCTAGCTTGTCTTTATCATGACTACTCAGATTCTTTTCAAAATTGGAAGCATCCTGCAGAATCAGATCCGTAATATCCTTGTCGGATTTTCCCGTCTTAAAAAGACGCTTATAAACCTGCCGCGGATCTTTGATTGTCGTAGCTACATGCTCAGGGCCGTACCAGGAAATGTTGTCCAAATAAATCGATTCTTTAAGGTCTTTAAACGTATTACAATTCAGCTCCAAGGATCGAATAGGGGTTCGATGGCTTACCTTATCTGCAATCAAATGATCCAAGGTCCTATCCATAGGATAAGGTGATTTCAGTTCACCATGAGGATTGGCTGACGAGAGGTAACATGAACTACATTGATTATGCACATCCACTCCTCTAACGTTAACCCGAGACAAACCTGTGATGAGTGTAACTTTTTCCCCCACTTTTTTTAGTGGTCTCAAAGTCGGCATCTCCAAAAAGTTTTGATTTCCCTCCTCAGGGAAAAAATGATCTCTCACAAAACCCATCGGCGAATAAAACGAAGCAAAACGCAGAGACGGCTCTTTTAATTTCTTGGTCAACGCATCCTCTGCATACATCTCCAACCAAGGAAGGGCCATCACACCGCCTGCCGTCCCAAACAAAAACTTACGCCTATCAACTTGATTCATTGTTTTATCTTTTGGCTAAATACTGAGTGAACCGCCGTGTGTTTAATAAGGTCTCTCAATTTGTAATTATTACTCTCGCTTGCTTTCACAATTTCATCAACTGCAACTCGTTCTGATACGGTCAACTCTCGCCCTAAACCATAGGACAACAAATGCTTAGTGAACGCCTTTGCAAACACGTCTTTTTCAGCAAGCACAGCATCCTTAAACCCAACAACGTCTTTGAAAGGGTGCTTCCCGAATAATACACCACTAGCATCAACCTTCAAGCCAGTTCGATACGTGTCTCTCCAACGACCTAGTAAATCATAATTCTCCAAAGCAAACCCCAATGGATCAATTTTTTGATGGCATCCAGAGCATTGGGAGTCTTCGCTATGTCGATTTAACTTCTGCCTTACCGTCAGCCCCTCGTTTTTAAGCGTTGTGTCGTCCGCGTTTAAGTCAGGAATATTGTCAGGTGGAGGCTCTGGGGGGTCATTGAAAATGACCGAAGAAACCCATGAGCCACGCGTGATGGGTAATGATCGAAACGGTCCCGATGTCATCACCATCACAGCTCCTGTTGTAATCACACCACCGAACCTTCTGTCTTTTAGCGGCGTCCGAGTAAATTCAATATCGCGGAGATTGACGTTTATAGCATAGGTAGCAGCTCTGCCTTCGTACCATTCTTCCAGCAAGTGACTGCGATAGGTAAAATCGGAATCGATTAATTCCATAATGGGCCTGTTCTCAATAAAAACAGTTTCAAAATTTAGAAGCGGTTCCAACATCATATGCATCCCTCTCTTGTAGGATATTTTGTCGTCGCCACCAAAATAGTAATTTCTATGAGTTTTAAAGTCAGGTGATGCAGAAACTAAATTATTAATCTTTAGCCATTGAGGGGCAAAACTGTCACAGAAGTTTTTCACACGACGATCGTTTAGCATCCTATCAACCTGGGCTTCGAGGACTTCTGGATCTTGAAGCTTTCCTTCTCCTGCTAATGCCAATAATTCGTCATCAGGAATCGAGCTCCAAAGGAAAAATGACAGACGTGTCGCCAAATTAAATGATGCATGATTGGGTAAGTCTTCACGGGCCTTATTGTGAACCATAATAAACCGCGGAGAAGCCAGCGCACCTGATACTACATCCTTCATACTTTTCGTGAAATCACCACTTTCCTTATACTGCTTATCAAAATAAGCCGTATATAAATTAAAGGTTTTTACATCAGCTGGAGACCTAAAGGCCCTTAGAAGGAATTTCCTAATGCGCTCATGCGCTATTACTTCAATCGGCTGCTTCAATTCTGGTGTAACATCATTATTTCGTTTCCAGCTCCCCACCATTTCCTCTTTGGCAACATCTTGTTTACCCTTCGCTATCTCCTCAATCTGGAGCTTACTAAGCCCTGATCGAAACAAGTGAACATCATTAAGATCCCCGTGAAAAATTTCCTTCTGATCATACGATCCGATCTCCATCGGCTCCATACTCTGAGTGTAAAGCTTGCCCACAATCGCCTTGCTCCCGACCTGCTTCCCATCCAAATAGAGATTCATTTCCTTCCCATCGAAGGTCCCAGCAACGTGATGCCACTTGCCATCTCCAAGGACACTTGGTTTCACTGGGGCGCCGAATTCCACATATTGGCCATCAATGCCCGCACCCATCCAAATTCCCCAAGTTCCATCCGTGTCGCCAATGGCCAATAACTGGCGCCTCCACGAATCCTCGCGACGAACAATGGTCTGCCAATTTTTAGTTACTTTTGTTGGGCGAATCCAAGCACTAATAGTCAGCCCCGTGCTATGTGTCGCGACAGATTTATCTGCGTTAATAAATCCAAATCCCTGGGTCAATGGCTTCTGTGATGGGTCCTGAAATAGATCATTCCAAATCTGACAGTTTTTATCAAAATTCTCTGCATTCACTACAGACCGGCTAAGTTCCAAAAAGGACTCCATGAGCGTTGGCGTCAAACTTAGATGATCACCGCGATTGTTGAATCCGTTTTCTGCAGGAGGATCTTTTGGAAAGGCCATCACCCCCAGCAATCTATTCTCCAACATCTGTTGCAGCCCCATAATTCGATTCCCGACTCTTGCAACCTTGGGCATTTTGCCGGTTTCGGGTCTAAAATAATTATTGTGGTCTCTAATGATTCGATCATTGATCGAGTAAACCCACGACTTAAGTTCGAACACGTCTCTTACCGCATTGCCGTATTCAAAACGATTCATTCGGCGAAGGCTAAGTGGAGCTATAAAATTGCTATTAGCCATGGCATTTTTAAATGCATTCTCCAGCGCCAATAGCATTGCTTTGCGTTGATTGTCGCTGGGCTGTTTTTCCTCCTCGGGCGGCATTTCATTTTTATCCAAGGCCTCGATCATCTTTTCTATGAGCTCTGGATTCTTTTCTAAATCAGCCCATGAATTGTAGTCTGTCAGTTTGACTTTGCCTTTGGCTTTTTTGGGGCCATGACAGTCGTAGCAATACTCTTGGAGAATGGGCCCAATACCCTTAGTAAAGTCAACTGACCTTGCAGAGGGATTTTGAGCTTTAACCGGAGAGGCAAGCGCTAAAGCTGCTAATAAAATGAAACCAATAGTTGCCAAAGAATTGTTTTTCATCTCACGAAGCCCTACTCCCTATCGGACAAATTTGAAGTAGGAATTTTGTAGCCCTGCTAATTGATTGAATTCGACCAGAGATCGCAAGCTCCTCATCCTTTGAAGCCAAATCGCAGTCACTATTAAGAGCTTGGAGTCGCATGAGATTATTTTACTTCCAAACTTTTGTTAGGCCTTAATTTCGTTGATCAGCTTGGTGGAGATCCCGATCGGTCGATCCAAAGGCACTCCGACACAGGAGAGCAGGGTCGTAAGTAAATCTCCCTGATTGCCTTTGATATTAGACAGGAAGCGACCAGTTTTTAGAGCGCCCCCTCCTTTCCCCGCAAGGATGAATGGAAGATTGTCGCGCCGGTGCTTGTTCCCGTCTTCCAACCCTGAGCCCCACATCATTATACAGTTATCAAGTAAAGTGCCTTCCCCTTCCTTAAGTGCGTGCATCTTCTTCACCATGTAGGCGTACTGCGCAACGTTTAACTCGTTGATCGCCGCCACCTTTCGAATCTTTTCCTGATCGTTACCGTAGTGAGTCTGCGAGTGATGCTGGTTCGAAAAGCCAAGCTCGGGATAGGACGCTCCGTTGGGCCGTGAACCGATGTAGGTACTAACGCGTGTTGTGTCGGTTTGAAAAGCAAGGATTGTTAGGTCACACATCACCTGCATGTATTCGCTCCGTTTGTCTCCCTCAGGAATTTTGACCTCGATGGGAGGCGAGTCGGAAGCATCTCGCTTGGATGAACGAACTCCCGCCTTCTCCAAGGCTGCCTCTTGTTGACGAGACTCTATGGCGGCGATACGCCGTTCCACTGAACGAACACTATCGAGGTATTCATCAAGCTTGTCTTGGTCAACTTTGGCAAGGGTTCGACGAAGATCCCGTGCGCCACCGAGCACGCGATCGAGCATTTGCCGGTCCAGCGGGTTGCTCTTGGTAACCTTCCCAGCTTTGCCGCGTTTACCAAATAGTCGGGTCAAAACATTGCGTGGGTCGATCTCAGCAGGGACGGGTTGCGTGGGAGAGCGATAGCTGCAGTGGGAATAATAAGCCTCGTGCAAGCCCTCTTGATTTTCCTTCCAAGTCTGGGGCATCGTTGCCAACTCAAGAGACGGCAGTGAAGTCTGTGCCCCAACATAGTTGGCCATAATTTGATCGGCTGAGATAGCGATATTGATTCGACCACGTGTGCTAGCATTCGGCAAACGTGCGGTGAGCCAAGTCGACAACTCCAACGCGTGCGGAGCACCTTTGAAGGGTGTAATTGGCACCCCGGATATACCCTTCATCATCAGGCATTGATCCATCACCGGTTGCAGCGACTTGATGATGGGAGGCGGTGAGTTAAGGAAGGCATCCTGATTATCCGGCCAAAACTGATCCATGATAACCCCGTGCGGCATATACATGAATGCCAAACGCACAGGCGGTCTGGCGGAAGCCGCAGCCGAGGTCAAAGAGTCCATAAATGGCAGGGCTAGGGAAACACCCGCGCCTTTCAGGAATGTACGGCGATCCATATGAGAAGAGTTAGTCATTTTCATCCTTTTATTCTTCGATACGTAAATAGGTAACTGGTGACAACCTCGGTGATGATATCACGGACACGATAATGGTTCTTGGCTATTTTAACCATCAATTGATCTATTACAACATCATCGTAGCCCTCTAATTGTCGGCCCAGCGCGTAGGACATCAACCGTTCAGTCAAATTACGAGCGAGATCTGCTTCACGCTGAGCAAGGAGGCCTTTCAATTCGGCGGGAGTAGAAAAACTTTTTCCATTTGGAAGCTTCCCAGCGGAATCAATGGCAAGTCCCTCATCATTCTTTTCGCGCCACTGTCCGATGGCATTGAAATTCTCTAGTCCAAAACCGATAGGATCAAGTACCTTGTGGCAGTTGCGGCAGGTGGCTTCCGATTGGTGTAGCTCGGTCCTTTGCCGCAGCGTCAGCCCTTCCACTTCACTGCGAGCCTGCTCCTCCAGTTCGGGGATGTCGGGCGGTGGCGGAGGGACTCGTTCCCCGAGAATTTGCTCCAAGACCCACACTCCTCGGAGTACCGGGCTGGTTCGATTTGGAAAAGAAGTGCTCGCCAGTGTGGCCGACATACCGAGGATCCCTCCTCGATTTGGGTTCGTAAGTTTGACCCTTCGCATCTTCGAACCTAGCACGGATTGATCTAGCCCGTACACTTTAGCCAGTGGCTCGTTCACAAAAGTGTAATCACTGTCCACTAACCGAGCCACGCTTTGGTTTTCGCTCAGAATACTTTCAAAAAATAGGCGAGCCTCCTCCATCATAGACTTACGCAGGATCGTCGTCATTTGAGGAAACGTCTTCGGATCGAACACCCGTCTATCCAAATCGTTAACTCGCAACCACTGCGCGCCAAAGCCATCAAACAACGCTCGCGATCTTTTATCCTTCAATAATCGTGCCACTTGCCCCCGTAGGACCTCGGGCTTATGCAGTTTGCCTTCGTCAGCCAAAGCGGCTAAAGCAGCGTCTGGAGGCGCAGCCCAAAGAAAATATGATAACCGAGAAGCCAACTGGTAGTCATCCAACAGAACTATCGATTCCTTAGATTTCGGTTCACCAGCGGGTGTGATGAAAAGGAACTGCGGAGAAACAAGCACCGCCTTGAGCATCAATCCCAAAGCTTCAGTGTGGTTGAGTTTATTTTTTCGGGCGAGTTCGTAGACGTCAACGAGCACATCCAGCTCTGCATCGGTCGGCGGCCGGCGATAAGCATCCCGAGCCAGAGAGCTTGCAACTCCACGAGCCGCCTTGTAGGGGTCCGTCCCTTTCGAAAGTTCCTCACCAAATAGTCTCTTTTGATTCGCAGTGAGCCCTTTGCCTTTCGATGCCATAATTTGCTCTACTACCTTATTAGCAATTCCGAGAAAGAGCTCCGACTGCAAAGAGGAAATCGAATTGAGAAAACCTTCCCCCGCTACTTCCTCAGGAAGACTGTCAGCGATTGACGTGTCTACCCCGTACAGATCGCGCAAAGTATTGGCATATTCGGTCTTGGTGAGCCGACGGATTACAAACTGCCCAGGATCGCGTTTCGACAGGTACTTAACCTTGCCAACCCACTTAATGAATTGGAGACGTTCCTCGTCAGTCGGTTTCTTAGAAGAATCTTCCGGCGGCATATCGTGCACCTTTACGTTCGCCACCGCCTTCTTCCAATGCAACGATGCTGACTCCCCTCCAGGATTCTTGAGTGCTGAAGCAAGATTAATTCCGGCCTTTGCACGGCTGCCATGGCAACTCGTACAGTATTTCTTAACAAAAGGGGCAACCTTTTCATCGAATACCTTTTGCGCCTCTTCCCTCAAAGCGGCTTCGTCAACGCCCTCAGCACTGACTGAAAGAAATCCGGCCAATGCAAACTGAGACAGTATGAGTTTAGCGCGCTCCATGGAACAGGACCAAAATCGACTAATTAAACCTCAGGCGCGAGCCAATTCCTTAGCACAGGATTATCTGCTTATTAATTCTTAATCTGTCTTCCCTAATCCAATTGCTGATAAATCAATTGCACCGCCTCACCCCGAGTAAGATTAGCATCTGGATCACTCCATCTCTTTATTTGCTTCCTCAACAAGCCTGAAAGAATTTCAGTTGCCTTTGCGCCCGTCACTTTCCGATCCGGATGAACAAAAACCCTTGTTTTTTTTCCTGGTTTTCTATGGATTTCGTAATCAAGGAAGGGCTCGTGAGATTGCGTTGAGTAATCATAAAGGGTTTCGATGTATTTGAATGCGTAATGTCCACGCGGGACATCGCTAAAATGTGCAGCAGTAATGCTAATCGGGACTTGCAATCCCTTCACCGCCATTCGAGCAAACTCCCCCATCGTAACGGAATCATCCGGACGGAAGCTATAGGCCTTCTTGTTCAAATCGCTTAGACTCGCAGCAGGAGCATCCACACGGAAGCGGTTCGGATCATCATTAGCAACGGCACCTAGCAGACTCAATTTCTGAGCAGCCTCAAAGGCGGGAGCATCCCTCGGAAGGTCAGTGTAAAAGAACAGGACGCACCCCTGTTTCAACAACTCATCTTGGATCTGCTGGACCGGCAGTTCGGCAAGCTCAAGATCATGGTCGATCGCCAACGCAGCGGCGACTCCAGCCGCCTGCCCAAGCGCGCACCATACGGGTTCCATTCGAACGGTGCACATCGCAACGTGGGTGCTTGAAATACCTACTGGGAAAAGGATTCCTTGATGCCTCTCTGGAACCATCACCCCGTATGGAATTTGATAGGGCCCTGTTACATCAAATAAATGTAGCGTCCCTTCAGCGGCCCCTTCTCCCGATCGCGGCTCCTTCCGAGTTGTCGGCGCTTGGACATTGTGGGCATCGATACCATAAACTCCAATAGCTACAGATTCTGAGTTGAGCGGCCCTCGCAATCCATTGCCACGAAGATCTTTGTGAATATCGCTTTCATTGAGCGTATACAATCCATGAATTCTCCGCCCCTGACGGACGTAAAGACGATACGGAACGTTGTTGTTGTCCGTGAACTCATCGTCAGGAAGACCAATATTGGGCGATCCTCCTTCTGTTTGGATATAGTAAAGCCATCCCAAATCGTAATTTCGAAAGACTCTCTCAATCTCAAGGCGTTCTTCCCAATCCGCCAGCACCCAGCGCGTTCCGTAACCTGTCATATCACCGCCCCAATTGATTCCCAACAAATCGAACTTTCTATTGGGAATGATCGGCTTGGTATTCGAATGCCATCTGTACTTGGCCGAGTCATAGTGCGGCGGCGGTTCCTTAATCCGGTAAGAATGATCGGCCCGGCCATAATCCTTTCCAGTGAGGCGGTAAGTGAATGCTTGCGACCGATCATCTGCCTCTCCTGTGCTATCTGGAAGGATTGTCGCCTTCAACGTTCCCGAAACTCCACGAAAGAAATTCGTGTAGATGCGCCCAGCATGTGGCTCCTCCTCGGAACGGGCTTCTCGTCCAATGCGATACGGCACATTGGCGAAAGCCGCCAGGTCCGCCTCGTAAGTCGCATCAATAATCACTTTACCAGCGTAAGACTGCTTTTTCCCCAGTCTACCTTGATTATCACGATCCTGCGCAATCACACCTGTCAACCGGTTACCCTTCATTTTCACATCGACAGCCACTTCGTTAAAACGCGTTGTGATGTTGCCTGCCTCGGCGACCATCTCCGCATAAATTCTAGCTGCTGTATGCGGCTCCCAAGCTCTTCCTTCCGCCACATTCCATGGGGAACGAGGATTTCGCGTTAAGTGGGCTTTCACGAGCGGATCCTCAGCCAACTCTGTGCGATGATATACTTTCACCCTTTGGCGGAATTCCTCCATCACTCCACTATTCGATTCCACATAGAGATCATCCAATCGAATCACCCCTGAGGAATGAACACCCCCTAGAACAGGCGACTGCTCAATCAGGATCACAGACTTACCAGCACGACCCGCTGCAATCGCGGCGGCAACTCCCGCCGGAGTTCCCCCTATGACAACAACATCATAAGTGCTGGAGGAAATCTGAATCGGCAGAGATGTTTTGGTGACAGGCTCTGCTTGAAGCCCGATGCCCCTTAAGAGAATAATTAGTATTAGAAATTGTCGTGTCATGCGCGAACTCATGATTTTTTGTGAGGATTTGTATTATTTAGATACTCCTCAATATTTGTATACCCATCACCATCTAAGTCTAGATCACTTTGTAAGTCATTCACCCCATTCAAGTTGTATGTTCTCTCCCATTCGTCCGGCATTCCATCCATATCAATATCTGACTCGGGTTTTTTTGACATCAGTTTCGGCCAACCTCCAACATCGGTTTGACTAGAAATAATTCCATTTCCAAAATTTGTTTTCCCGGATCGCACTTCACTAACAATTCTTCTATCTAAGGAATCTCTCCTTGGTCGAATTGTACCTGCAGATGCCAATACACTCTCAAAGGCTTTTGTGGCTGACTCCGTAAAAACAGGGCCAAACATAACCGGCTTATTTATTGTGGCAAAATTCGGAGTCTTATCTTTATCATCGATTATGATTAATCCGTCCCTTTTTAACTTCTTATTTTTATCTTCAAGTATATTCCCTTTAATGAACCACTTCCCAAAATTACCATTATCCAAAGATTGTATTTTTACTATATAACTTAGATCTTTTGAAGCTGGACCTGCTTTATAATAATTATTTATGATATTTATAGACTCAGGCCGACCATCAAGCCTGCGCATTTTCCAGTTAAATATCACGTTATTACGAAAATCTAGATTGATTGTTGGATTGCTTTTTTCTCCTGCAATACTTGGGTTACGACCTGCATTATTTGCAAATAAATTGTGGTGATATGAGGTGTTTATTCCTCCTAACGAGGCTGCAAAACCATGGCCTTTACGCAGCGCGGAATCATTTAATGATTCGGAAATAAGGCACCACTGTACGGTAATATTCTGTGTGCCATGATATGTGTTTATTCCCTCGTCCAAAGTCCAACTTAAAGAGCAGTGATCAACAATTACATTTTTAGCGTAAGATATTTCTATTCCATCCATTAGCCTTCCTGCCTTATCTCCAAGTCTTACGCGAATAAAGCGCACCACTGTATTATCTGCTGAAATAATAAGTGGATAATTTTTGATGCATATCCCATCACCCGGTGCAGTTTGTCCAGCAATGGTAATATAAGGATGGTTAATAATTAATTTAGTTTTTAACTCTATAGTGCCAGCAACTCTAAATATAATAATTCTTGGATAATCAGCATCTACTGCCTTCCGAAGGCTGCCATCGCCGCTGTCATTCAGGTTAGTGACAAATAGCACTTTCCCACCTCTCCCTCCTAATGCAAATCGCCCATACCCCTCTGCTTCAGGGAAGGCTAGCTGTTGTGCTTGAAGGCATGTTGTAAATAATGATGTAAAACAAACAATAGCTACTGCAAAGAACTGGAAAGGATTATAAATAGAGGTCATTGCGTTAAGATCAATTATGCCTATGTATCATTATTATTTCTCTTAGAGTTTTAATTCTTCTGCCTTCTTAGCTCCATTTTTTCGCAGAAGCTTCTCAATTTCTTTTTTCTTCGATTTGATATTTTGTGTGTCGAATTTAAATTCATGGCTAATCGTATCTAACGGAGTCGATCCATTAGCATTTATTGTATTAACTTCTGCTTTAGATTTAATAAGGATTTTAACTATATCTACGTGCCCGCCAAGCACGGCTAGATGCAAAGGAGTCATTCCTATTTGATCCTTAAGATTAATAATGGATCCATTATTTATTAGTATAATTACAATTTCGGCGTGGTTATGAGTTGCAGCAGAATGTAAAGCAATTCGTCCATCGCTCTTATTTATTTCATTTATATCCGTTCCTGCTTTGATGTGTTGTATAATGAAGTTTACTTCTCCTTGCCTAGCTGAACGATGAATCGATGCACTAGGTCGATCAGTTCCTTGCTGTGAAACAATCTTCGGGCTTTTTGTCACATAAGGTATACCAACAAAATCATTTGCTTGATTATCTTTACTCAGCTTACACCCCACGACTAATAACGCCGCAATTACAGTTAGTTTATTATTCATTTTAACTTTTAATTTTGTTCAATAAAATACAAAAAAGGCTTATTAGTTTGCTCATTATTGAAATAAATTTCTGATTCGTTTTTATTAAATAAAACCCACTCTTTTTTATTAGCTTCTAGTTCTAATTTTAGAATTGTGACCTCTGGATCATCTCGTAGAACTTTAATCCCAGATGCGTGCGCAGTTGCCTCTAATTCATTAGTGTAGCTTGCATTAGAATCGACATTGGGATTATTTGATTTAGGCCTAGATCGGTAGGGGGGATGAGGGTATAGCAGCTGAGTAAAAAATATTTTCTCTCCTTTAGCGGGAGTCCCTTCCCAAATGTATTTTAATTGGTTTGGGCATGCCTCCGCCCTAGGGTCATCAATAAGCCGATCAACAATGTTTAACTTACAATCTGCTTTTGGGGCAAACCAAACGAGTAGATCAACGGGTGGACATTTCATGCTTCTAGTACCGTTTGATGCAACTGGATGATGAATAAAAGTGTTAGCCCAATGTTTACCAATTTGTGGCCCTATATTATGTGTGTTCCATAGCGGGGCTATCCGCGCTTTAAAACTCTCTTCAAAAGTTATAATTTCCCGAGTGGCAAGAAAGCGATTTTTAGCAAAAATAAATTCTCTTTCGTATAAAACAGGAAGCCCATCTAAATTTTTTACTTTGAGGCTAGCGTATGTTGCTTTTTCAGTTTCTTCGAAATACGTCATTTCGGATCTAATATCCGGCATTGTTCCTTTTCTCCAAAACTCATCTATTCGAGTTTTGTCAGAATGATATCTAATGTTTGTATGACTGCTTAAGCTTTCGATACTTAATCGATTCTCTACAGACGCACCCTTGCTAGTAACAATTTGAGTGAATGGGGCGCCCCAGCGAGTGAGGCCCATAATGCCTCCTGGGTTTGAAGGAAAGCTTGTTGGGTGTAATTCAATTACCCCATATAAATCTCCAGGTTCCCATCCACTTCTAAGTATTAACTTATTTGGCCATTTTTTCTCTGTCATATGCCAACTGCAGCAGACATGTCCGCGGTTTTTGCGAAAATCTGCATTTCCTAAAAGTTTATTGATTAATTGTTTATCAGTATGAGGGATCCGAATAGCCTCACCTCTTTGATTCCAAGTAGACTTTGAATTTGGCTTAATTGGCTTAATTTTATCGTTAGCCCAAATTGCCGCTAGGGATATTAACCAGGCTGCTCCGTAATTTGGTTTGTTATCCCCGCTGGATGAATAATGATTTTGGTAAAGTAAATAATTAAACAATTTATGTGCCCCATAACGATAGCTACCATCACCCGTTATGGATGATATTCTTTCTAACATGGCAATCCGGTAATCAGCCGTGCTATTCCACCCTCCGTTAGGTCCGTATGGATTAATCATTCCGTCTGGTGTAATTTCTACAAGTAAGCGTTGCCAGATTTTCCCCATTTCAAAGTCAGTAAATACTCTATTGTCTTCTGTCCATTGGTCTCCTCCGCTAACTAATATTATCAATGGACCCATCATGTAACCTGTATCATTTTGCGGGATATCTTTAGTTTTCCAAAAATCATTAAATACAAGTTTTGAATATCTAGCCCATTCAGAGGCTTCAGGTATATTAGGATACCAAGTAGCAGCTCGACCTTTTACATACGCTTCTGGAATAGATCGATGACAAGCCCCTCTCCACTCTATGGGTTCCGTATCCCAAACGTGGAGGTTTCGACAATAGGTTAGCCACATTTCACGAAACCAGGACTCATTCGATTTCATGGCGCCACCGGCTATAAGATGTTTTCTATATAGAGGAATAAGGGCTGCTGGATGCTCAAATTGCCAAACCCACCTATTTTTTACAATTTGCCTATCTAATTCTTCGTGAAATAGTTTCAACATTGTGATGCAGGAATCGCCCCAATATTGGTCTCCTGTTTGTATATACTTTGCTAGGACTGGCATAAAAGCCTGTGGGCCAGCCAACCCTCTATTTGGATTTTTTGAGATACTAGTAGGATTATACAAGTCTACTTGTTTAAAATAAGCTTCTTTGTTAACCGAATTGCGCGGGATAGGATAGAATTTATCATCATTCGGTTTTGGATTATTCCCAAATCGATACCGCTCAACATCAACAGAATAACGCGCGGAAGTATGTAATGACTCAGCATGTATTACGCCTACTTCCTTTTTGATTATTAGTTGAACTACAAGATATATTAATAAAACAAAAAAGAATCCACGCAATTGCATCTTCGCCAGTTTAATATGTGCAGAGCAAAAGATACAGCAATGTTGCGAAGAGATTGTGATGAATTTGTATTCATTTTTATCTGAAAATAAATTTTAGATCATATTGACATAGGGCTAAATTGTATGGGGGTGAGTGGAGTATAAGTCTTAGCTCAAATTCCCGTGTGAGAATACGGAGTAATAAAGCACGCAACGTCACATGAAACATTTGCCCGGTTACAGATTGAACGCAAGCCGGTATTCTTCGCTATGTTCTTACTAGGATCCGTTGGCTGATCACCGACAACACGTTGCTACTTCAACGCCCGATTTAGCGTGTAATAGGCTTCCGGGTGCAGAAGCTCGCGACCTTTTTGATCGCGGACTCCATGGGCATGGAGTTCGTAAACGTAGCCCTCACGCAATTCGTCCACAGCCAAATCGATGAAGAGCCCATGCGCGTCCAGCCAGGCGAATTTCACCGCGTGCGTTTTCTCATCCACTGGTTCGCCGCCGTAACGGGAATGGTAGGGGTAGGTATAGCTCTTGAGCGTGTAACTCTTGGGAGTGACGGCCGTGCCGACATCAAGCATTTGCGTGAAGCTCAGGCGAAACCCTTGCCGAGTGACGGACATGCTCTTCATCTCAAACGGCACCTTGCCGGTCCACTCCAGACGTTGCAGGCCGAAGCTTTTTGTTCCGAGAGAATTCCATCCGCGATTGCTTTGGCCGATGTACATCGAACCATCCGCGCCCCATTGCAGACGGAGCGCAGCGCAGTCGAGCCCATCACGAAAACGAAAACACGCACCTTGATATTCACCTCCGACCTTTTCCAGAAATACACGCGATACAAAGGACATCGTGAACTCGCCGCAAAACATCTGACCGGCGAACGGTCCGAATTTACCTTGGGTGCTATCGGCTAAAATATCCGTCGTGCTCATACCCATCTTTCGATACGGAAACCAGATGGCCGGTAGTTGATAGGCGGGGATGCGCTTGGCTGCATCGGCCACTGTCAGGTTTTTCGGTATGGGGTACTTCAGTTTAAAGGTAGACTCCGGCCGGCTAGTAAATTGAAGGGCATCGGCGTGCCCATGGAAAGCGCCGCGCTTCACGTGCACCAGTGGACAGGTGGGAAACCAGTTGCCCTGTTGATCAGTAGCAAACACATCTCCGGCGAGGTTAGTGCCAATGCCAGAAGGCGACCGGAAGCCTCCGGAGATGGGCTCCCACGAACCGTCGGGCTTCACGCGTAGGCTCCAGCCGCGCCATCGGTTATTGGGGTTGGGGCCCTTACCGATGGAGCAGTTGAGTGCCACCCACATGTTACCATCGCCATCAACTGCTGGGCCGTAGGCATACTCGTGGTAATTACCAGTCACACCCCAGCCCTTAGCGTACGTAAGATATTCATCAGCTCGACCATCGGCATTGGTATCGCGCAGCCGCGTTAGTTCGCTGCGTTGTACGGTATAAAGATCACCTTTGTACAACGATAGACCGAGCGGCTCGTGCAGTCCACTGGCGAACCGTTTGTAAACTGGCTTGCCAGTCGAAAGATTCTCAGCAATCCACACCTCACCTTTTCGTATGGCGATCGCCATACGGTCACCCTGTAGCGCCGCCATGCCGCTAACCTCAAGCTTAAGGCCTTTAGGGAAGGGGACGGAGGTAAGTTTGTAATAAGCCTTTTCGGCGGCGTTTGAATTAACACACAAAAATAAAAAAAGGAGATAGAAAATGAATCTAAATATCTTCTGTGCTCTTTGTGTATCTTTGGGGAAAAGTCGGGTTACCATAATATCTGAAACTCCATCACCGCTTTGTCGGCGCCTTTCAATTCAATTGGCGCGATGAGTTCTGCCGAACCGTTGATTGTGCGTAACTGTGCAGAAGGGGCGATAAGGGTGAGGTTGTTGTCACCAATCCACACTCCTCGTTCACTGGAGAGAAACTCCTTGGCCGCCGCCAGTCGCACCCAGAGAGGTCCTTCGCCACCAGTAAATTCCAGCCGCCGCAGCAACCCATCGCCTTTGGGGGTTAGCGTGTCAGTGATATCCGTTTTGTCGTGGCGATAGATCATGGTCGGCTTGCCGTCCTTAGCTAAACGATAACCGAGAAATTGCAGACCGCCGTTCGGCCAAGATATGCCGTCCTGCAGAAGGCCAACAGCCGGGCCCGGAGGAAGTTTAATGATGTTTGTACCAAGCGGTTTGGTAAGCGGCGTGAAGCGATCGTCCCA
>NYWG01000111.1 GCA_002684915.1 Verrucomicrobiales bacterium | reverse complement strand
TTTTCCAATAGTTATAGTAGAATTGATAATTGCTCCGCCATTGTACTCCCAACGGATATCACCAGATTCTGTATCCACACCAAAAAGCCGATCACTGGTAACTCGACTAATATCATTTGGTTTAAAGTTTTCATACCATTCTCCATCATCTCCTAGGTATACTGTACCTCTTGTCACGCGACTGCCAACCAATGTCTGTTCAACAATAGCAAGAAAAGACCAATTATATTTGCCCGTAGCTGCTTCTGGAACAGAATAAACTTTAGAGCGCTGACCAGTTGAGCCGTCGAAATTGATACAATAACGACCCTGAGCAAGATACAAACCATGATCATCTGCAACCATATTACTACTGTCTCTTGGTATATTGGCACGCCTCATTTCAGGACAAGACTGACTCCATAAAACGGTACCGTTGTATGCATCGAGCCCAAATAAAACTCGATCACCCTGAATATACAACTTACCTCCAGCTGAAAGCGGGGCAGGATTACGAGGTCCACGGTCTGGCATTGGACGAGGACCTGGCTCACCCCACCATTTAACACCCATCGCGCCTTTCACCAATTCATCATCACTACACGAAGTATTTTGAGCATTTCCATATTGGTGAGTCCAATCGCCAGATCCTTTCAACTTAGAGCGCTCACTGACAAACCAAACAGGCTCATTTTTTTCATTCCGGATATATCTAGTGTCTAAATCACCAAGCCATTTTTGAGTTAATGACGCCTCCTTGCCTTTACTAAGCACTAAAGCACCTCCAGCCGGTGCTAAGTATCGAAAAACATCAGAAGCGGGATCTTTGGGAATTGCTCCAGCTAAGACATTTCGCTCGGAAACAATTAGATTAAACATCATAGGACCAAATATTCGTTCACTTAAACTGCCGAACTTTACGGTTGCGCGAGCACCGTAAACACCTGCTGAATCTAAATTTTTGCGAATTTTACTGGCAACTTCAGGATCTTCTTCAATCAGAATAAATTGAAAATCAGATTGCCTTATCATTTCTAGAACAAGACTTCCATCAACACCTCCTATAACCAAACAGTAACCGCCTTTAGCCTTTGATAGACTCAGCATTTGTTTAGCCACTGACTGAATGTCACCTGATTTCTTAATCTTAGCTGGTTCAAGCGAAACCTTAGGAAGTCTGTAATAAAATGAAGAGTCAAACTTATACAACTTACTTCGAAGAGATGGAGCTTCTCCAAGTATTTGATAAGAGTATTCCCCTTCACGAATCAAATCCTTCACAATAATAGTATGCCTTTTTGATAAATTATTATCTTTCAATATAGTGGAATGCCCACTTGGGGAAACCCACCGCACCTCCCCCTGAATCGACTGATCAAGCTCCCAAGTAATACTTGCTGTGGTACGGTCAATCCAGTCAACAAAAGGACCATATGCAACAGAAAGAGGTTCAACTGGTTTTTCAGGTTCAGGGAATAAAGCCTTCTTTGCTTCGTATCTTGAACTAACTTGCTCAAGAGATAATGCCTGCCCAAGCATGCGAACTTCATGCAGGCATCCGCTCATCATAAAAAGTTCATCGTCATCATGGTAAGCACCAATCTCTAACCATGTTTTCGGAGGGTAAACAATTGCCCCGCTCTGCTCTGAAGACTCAGCTACTATTTTTCCATCTACAAATAATCGCTGATTAACTCCATCATAAACACCTGCCAAATGATACCATCTGCCCATCTGAAACTCATCTAATGAAGTCAAATACGTGAGTTTATTGCTTCCTTCAGAGTTAACAGCAAAACAAAAATTTTTGTTTTGGTAACCAAGCAACCAACCTTTTTCATAGGTTCCATTATCTTGAAGAGCACCAATAATCCCACCCCATTGAGTAGGCTTGTCAATACGAACCCAAGCCTCGAGCGTAACAGCTTTTTTAGGCATATCGAGAGTAGAAATATTAGGCGTCACCTCAATCCTAGAACCACTCCCAGTTAATTGAACATGTTCAGGAGATGGCGCGTCTGCAAAACTAACAGATCTTCCAAGCCCCTCAATCGTAGCATCAGGCCCAACAATCGCTTTGATTGTTGTCCCTTTAACTCGATCCAGTGAAAATAACCAGTGCCCCAAAGCGGGACTTTCCGTAGCAGCTAAAACACTGCTAACGAAAATCGAAAACATAGATATAGCCACAAATAACGGCCAAATATAAAACAAACTACGATTGGCGCTCATAGACCTACTTTGACCAAAGTCAGACCCGCGGACCAGCCTTTTATGTGAGTGATTTGCCACATGACAAGTTTTCCCTCACAATAACTCCATGCCAAACACATTTGGCCATTTATTCAGAATTACAACTTTTGGGGAATCTCATGGTGGAGCTGTTGGGGTAGTTATTGATGGATGCCCTCCTATGCTAGACTTGGATGAGACAGATATTCAACCAGAACTGGATCGCAGGCGCCCTGGCCAATCAAAGATTGTCACTCCACGGAATGAAGCTGATAGGGTTACTATTTTATCAGGAACATTTGAAGGCAGAACAATCGGAACACCAATACACATGCTGGTTCATAATGAAGATCATCGGCCGGAAGCCTACTCAGAAATGAAAACAAAATTCCGCCCTTCCCACGCTGATTATACTTATCAAAAAAAATTTGGCATTCGGAATTGGCAAGGCGGCGGACGCTCTAGCGCCCGAGAAACGATTGCTAGGGTAGCTGGTGGTGCCGTTGCTAAAAAACTACTAAAACAGCGATTCGGCGTGGAAGTGTTATCATACGTCAAACAGGTTCAAAAAATCACAGCTAACATCGATCATGAGAAGGTGAAAATGCGAGATGTAGAATCAAATATTGTTCGCTGCCCTGAAAAAGTCATTGCCGAGAAAATGATACGGCTTATAGAACGAACTCGAAAAGCAGGGAATACAGTTGGAGGCATAATCGAGGGCGTCGCCCGCGGATTGCCTGTCGGATGGGGGGAACCCGTATTCGACCGACTTGAAGCAGATTTAGCAAAAGCTATGCTTAGCCTACCAGCCTCGAAAGGATTTGAAGTTGGGTCTGGATTTCAAGGCACGCTACTCACTGGCCAAGAACACAACGACCCTATGCGCGCACGTCGAGGAAAAGTAAGGACAACTCAAAATAATTCCGGCGGAGTTCAAGGAGGGATTTCAAACGGCGAAACTTTACACTTTCGAGTAGCATTCAAGCCTGTTGCGACCATCATGCGCGAGCAAGAAACTGTGGATGAAAACCATAAAAACACAACACTCCGAGGCAGAGGCCGTCACGATCCATGCGTGCTCCCTCGTGCTGTCCCCATGGTTGAAGCCATGACGGCCCTTGTCCTAGCTGATCATGCACTACGTCATCGTGCACAAAACCAATGGAAGTAACAAAATATATCCACTTGATAATAAACTTAATTACTTCATAAGGTAATTATTTAGACCTCGCCAACATCCACTTGATAATTCGTTCACGTGTAGCAGAACGAGGCGGAGTAACGTGCCCGCCTTTAACAACTTCCCAAAGCTCCATTACTACTTTCCCATCATTGGATTCAAACCTAACGATCTCGGTTTCACTTCCTGGGGTTTTCCTATCTAAATCAATTGTAGATTTTTCCACTTTAGACTTCTTGTCACATCCATTGAATATTTTCCACTTAGCAAAATTATCTTCGGCGCTTGGGTATTTTTTCCCTCTAATCTCACCCCCAGACCATTTAATTGTTTTGTCCTTTGTTCCATGTACGTGAAGTACGCTAACTGGAGCCTTAGGATTACTTGGCCATTGATCAAAACCAACACCAGCAAACGGAACAATCGCAGTAATTAAGTCGGAATGATCATGCGCCATGCGGTAACTCATAAACCCACCATTGGACAGACCTGTGACAAAAACGCGTTTTTTATCAACATTGTACTCCTTCATCGCCTTGAGTATCAGACTTCTGAGGTACTTGGAATCATCTACTTTCCCATTCCAATCGCAGCAAGCCTCAGTAGCATTCCAGCTTTTGCCGACCCCATCAGGAGCGCAATAAATAAAATCATACTTCTCGGCAAGTTCTCCCAACGGGAAGAACCTTAACTGCCCCCTGCCGCTACTCGTATAACCATGAAGAGTTAAAATGAAGGGGTATTTTTTTTTTGGATCATAGTCTTTTGGTATATGAATCTTGTCCTCGCGTTTAACCGTGCTGACACCATCAGACTGTTGAGGTCGGCCAAGCAACTTACGAATTGACTCCCTCTCTACCTCATCCAGTTGACCATCCTTGTTTTTGTCAAAGCGCTGCATTATGCGCTCTCGGCGGCTTTGTTTTTTTTTATCCTGCGCCGCCAAATCCTCACATGCTAGAAAAAGAAAAAACAAAGAAAAAATAAAACACTGCATACGCAAAGATAATTTCATAATTAACATTACGGATAAAACTTAAATTTAGTTACAAAAACAATATAGCATATTGACAGATAACATATTTCTGTGAATTTCGGTATGCGGGATAGTTAATTAAATGAAACAAACTAACTCATACGCTCTGTTAAACGGGACAATCACCCAAAAAGAAAAAGTTTCTATATTACCAAATGATCGCGGTTTTCTCTACGGAGACGGAATATACGAAACAATTCGAGTTCACCACGGCAAACCTTTTCTATGGCAATGGCATATGAATCGATTAACCGCCGGCGCTGAAACCATAAACCTTAAAATCCCTTTAACCCCGCTAGTTTTATTAGAAAAAACCAAAAGGCTAATTGAACTGAATAAATCAAATAACTGTATTGTCCGATTAACAATAACAAGAGGGCCTGGTGAACGTGGATATGATTACACAGGGAACGAAACCCCAACATTACTTGTAACCACACATGAAATTCCAGCAATGGAGAAAAACTCAATTTCACTTTCAATCACGAATATACGAGTAGCTACAGGCGATATACTAACCACTATAAAATCAAACAATAAACTTGGGGCAGTAATGGCCAAACAATTTGCTAAAGCACAAAATACAGATGACGGTTTGATGCTAAATTCTGACGGTAACATAACCGAAACATCATCTGCCAATATATTTTGCATAAACGATGGCATTCTGCGAACCCCACCAATATATGACGGATTATTACCAGGTGTAACTCGCAGACTTACACTAGGTCTAGCTTCTTCAATTGGACTAATAGTTAAGGAAGAATCAATAACACCCAAAAAATTAGAACAAGCGAATGCAATTTTTGTAACTTCAGCAGCAACTGGAATACGTAATGTTGAAAAAATAGAAGATACAATATTCCCAAAAAACCAATTAGTTAATCAACTGCAAAAAGCCTATGACGAAGAGTTATCTAAGCTCACTATCTCGTCGGCTATATCTACTGGATCTTAACTAAGGCTTCAGGCACTATCTGCTTTTAATGAAAAATATTCCTTACCTCTTTGTATTCCTATTACAAGCAGGGTGCTATACATTCAATTTAGAAGACATCCCCTCTCAATCAGGAGACACTTCTGGTTCAAAGCAATTGTTCGACGGGGCAACTTTCAAGGGATGGGAAGGTAATATGGATTTTTTCCGAATTAAGGATGACGCCATTGTAGCTGGCCGACTCACCGATAAAATTCCTAATAACGAATTTCTTTGCACCACGTCAGAATACGAAAATTTCGAGCTACAATTGAAGTTCAAGGTTATCGGCTCTCCAAAAGCCAACGCAGGTATACAATTTAGAACCAAGCGAATACCAAATCATCACGAGGTAATTGGATTTCAGGCAGATATTGGACAGAAATATTGGGGCGCGCTTTACGATGAATCCCGCCGCCGTAAAATACTAGCCGCACCTCCATCTGAGGATATTCCAAAAATCGCCAAAATAGATGATTGGAATTTCTATCGTATTGTTGCCAAAGGCAATCATATCCAGCTATTTCTTAATGGACATAAAACGGTAGATTATATTGAAAAAGATTTGGACATAGCAAAAAAAGGCGTAATTGCTCTCCAAGTCCACAGTGGCCCTGCTTGTGAAATCCACTATAAAGATATCAATATAATTGAGTATCCTTAATAGGCTTTCCGATCAGGAAGCCTCCTTATTCACAGCCCTCTTAACTTTGGCTTGAGAAACATTTGCAGACATATAATCGAGATAATTTATCAACGAATTGCGCATTTCGTTTCGAGGTACAATGGCATCAATCATACCACGATCTATCAAAAATTCTGCAGTTTGAAAGCCGGGAGGCAATTCAGCCTGTGTAGTGTCCTTAATTACTCTCGGACCAGCAAACCCAATCATAGCTCCCGGTTCAGCAATTATTAAATCTCCTACACTTGCATAACTCGCCATCACCCCAGCAGTCGTAGGGTGTGTTAGCACGCTAATATATGGCAAGTTAGCCTCTGCATGATAAGCCAACGCACCACATGTTTTAGCCATCTGCATCAAGCTAAACATTCCCTCGTACATTCTGGCCCCGCCGCTCGTTGAAATAATAATAACTGGTATTTTATTTTTGGTTCCAATCTCAATCATACGGGTAAGCTTTTCACCTACAACAGAACCCATTGAACCGCCAAGAAATGAAAAATCCATTATTCCAATCGCAATCTTATGTTCTCCCATTTTACACAGCCCTGTTATAACAGCATCCGCCTCTCCCGTTTTTTCTTTATACTTCTCCAGTTTAGAAGAATAAGATTCTACACCCGTAAACTCTAAAACATCTACACTGGTCATCCCAGCATCCAGCTCTTTAAACGTTTTTTCGTTAATCAAGGAAGCCAGTCGTAACCGAGCAGAAATAGGAAAATGGAATCCACATGAGGGACAAGTCTTTAAATTCTCGTCTAAATCTTTATCAAAAATCAACGCAGCACACTTACCGCACTTAGTCCATAGTCCTTTAGGAATATTTTTTTTGCGGGATATGCTCTCATTAAACTTTAATTTTGACGAACCACTGCCAGGCTCAACACCAGCAGGAATGCTTCCTGCATCAACAGTTTCCAGTTTAGGGGCAGTTTTTGAAAATTCACTTAGATCAGACATTGCAATGAATTAAACTTAAGGCTCAATTATATATACATTAAATCAAAAATACTTGCTAATGAGAACCAGCAAGCACTCTAATATTTCTAAATAATACAGTTATATTAAAGCACCTGGCAACAGTAGCGAATCAATGGCCTACAGCACAAGGCAATCACAAACAAATTTTTAACTTACAGCTTTTTTAGTTTAGTAAAAAATGAAAAAATCGAATAACACTTAAGAAACGAACTAATTAACCAAATGAAAAACCACTATGGCAAATGGAGCCAAGCTTATTGATATGGAAAACTCCATTTCGTCACATGACTCCAAAATAATTTCAACACTTGCATTGGTCGATTTACTTTCTCCACCATAAATTGATTTATCGCTATTAAGCACTTCCTCCCATTTTCCCCATTTATCCACTCCTACTATATAATCGCTATAATGGTTCGCTGAAAAGTTAACAATCACCAATAACCGCTCTGATTCATTGCTGTTCCTCCTAATAAAAGAGAGAACTAATTTTTCTCGATCGCTACAATTCACCCATTGAAAACCATCAGGATTAAAATCTGACTCCCACAAAGATACATGCTCTCGATAAAAACAATTTAAATCACGAACCCAGCGCTGCAAACCTCGATTCAACCAATTGTCTCCTACTAACTTCCAATCCAAATCACAATCCTGATTCCATTCATTTTTTTGCCCAATCTCACCCCCCATAAATAAAAGCTTCTTCCCTGGAAACATCCATTGACAACCAAATAAAAGCCGAAGATTTGCTAAACCACTTCGCTCGTCACCTGGCATTTTACCGAATAGAGATCCCTTCATATGAACCACTTCATCATGGGAAAGCGGCAATAAAAAATTTTCACTATAATAATAGGACATCGCAAAAGTTATTTTATCAAAATTATAATGACGTTTTTTAGGGTCTTGCCTGAAAAAATTTAAGTTGTCATGCATCCAACCCATATTCCATTTCAATGAAAACCCCAATCCCCCATCAGTTATAGGATGCGTAACTTTTGGCCATGAAGTAGATTCCTCTGCAATCATCACTGCGCCAGGATATCGATTAGCCACTTGATGATTAATGCTCCTTAATAACTTAACCGCTTCTAAATTTTCTCTACCACCTTCTTTATTGGGTATCCACTCCCCATCTTTTCGTGAGTAGTCAAGATATAGCATTGATGCCACAGCATCTACCCGTAGTCCATCAACATGAAAACGATCGAACCAATACAATGCATTTGAAGTAAGATAATTGGCCACTTCTTTACAACCATAGTTAAAAATTAATGTCCCCCAGTCTGGATGCTCCCCTAGCCTAGGGTCTTCATGTTCATAAAGAGCTGTCCCATCAAATCGAGCCAAAGCATGATCATCTTTAGGGAAATGAGCGGGAACCCAATCAATTATCACCCCTATATTAGCTGCATGGAATGCATTTATTAACGCTGCAAATTCATCTGGTGTTCCATAACGACTAGTTGGAGCATAAAAGCCAGTAACTTGATATCCCCAAGAAGGATAGTAGGCATGTTCCGCCACGGGCATAAACTCAACATGTGTAAAACCCATCTCTGAAATATAATTGACTAGTTCTCCAGCTAGATCTTTATAAGAATAAGACTCGGCATCACTATGTTTACGCCAAGAACCAAGATGCATTTCGTAAATACTCATAGGGGACTCAAGTGGATTCCCACCTGAACGTGCATCCATCCATTTTTGATCACTCCAATCAAAATGAGAGGTATCCCAAACGATTGCTGAGTTTTTTGGAGCTTGCTCAAAAAAACGCCCCATCGGATCTGTCTTTTCAACTGCTTCTCCAAGCGAATTTAGAAGATAAAACTTATAGTGAGATCCTTGAGAAACTCCAGAGATAAAGCACGCCCATATTCCAGAATCACCCTGTAAACTTAAAGGGTTTGAGCCAGGGTTCCACCCATTAAAATCCCCAACGACACTCGCGCTTTTTGCATTTGGAGCCCAAACGGAAAAAACCACACCATTCTCACCATTAATCCTTCGGAATTGAGCGCCTAATTTATCATAAAGAAAAGATTCTCCACCATTCCGCATTACACGCAATTCAGAATCTAAGAATAGCTGCATTTTTGTTTAAGTAGCTTTTCCTCATTTAACATCACCCCGATATGTTGATAACTCACGTAGATTGGTTCAAGTATGAAAACACTTTCGCTTTACCAAGATCAATCAAAAAGCGAGAATGTCCGAAGCAGATGAGCATCACGACCAAAACCGGTGATACAGGAGAAACAGGGTTACTGTTTTCAAAACGAACCCGTAAGGATGATCCGCGTATTTGCACATGCGGAAATGTTGACGAATTAAATGCAGCAATCGGAATAGCTAAAGCACATCTTACCAACACAGTCCTATGTCAACAATTAGATACCATTCAAAAAACACTGATAAATTTAATGGGCGAAATAGCCACCAAACCAGAGGACAAAAAAAAATACGAGCAAAGCTCCTTTAACAAGCTTACAAAATCAAATGTTCAGCAAATCGAGGAGTGGATCAAACAGCTAGAATCAAAAGGAATCTCATTTAAAGACTGGGCAATACCAGGGAAAAGCATTCCATCAGCCTATCTTGATTTTGCTCGCACTGTTTGCCGACGAGCCGAAAGAAGTGTTGTATCCATATCAGATCAAACAGTAAGTGAAACATCACAGCCCATCATTTATCTCAATCGAATATCAGATCTACTCTGGTTAATGGCACGCTCCATTGAACAATCTCAAAATTAAAACAAGTTACTTACACCTTTAAGGGAAATACCAACTGTCTCAAAAATTGAAAGTTTTTAGTTCAATTCGCTCTTTACAGGACGAAATCATTTCGTTTCGCCAAAAACATATCGTCATTGTACCGACAATGGGAAATCTTCATGAAGGCCACTTAAGCTTAATAAAAAAGGCTCGTTCACTGGCTGGCAAAAACGGCGTGGTTATTGTTACGGTTTTCGTAAACAAAATCCAATTTGGACCGAAAGAAGATTTCAAGAAATATCCAAGAACATTAAAGTCCGACCTCAATCAGTGCCGACATTTAAATGTCGACATTTTCTTCACACCTAAAGATCATTCAATGTACAATATAAAACACAGTACATTTGTGACGGAAGAAATACTTAGTCAAAGAATGGAAGGAAATTCCCGTCCTAGTCATTTTCGAGGAGTCACCACAGTCGTTGCAAAACTATTCAACATTATCCAACCAAATACCGCTGTATTCGGAGCAAAGGACTTTCAACAAGCTGCTATTATTACTCGAATGGTCAACGATCTCAATTTCCCTGTTAAAATCGTTGTAGCACCGATAATCCGAGAGAAAGATGGTCTAGCGATGAGCTCACGCAATCGCTACCTTAACTCAAGTGAACGCACCGAAGCCACCATACTTATCGAATCAATTCAATTAGCAAAACGTATTGTTAGTAGTAGAAAAACTCCGATCGCAAGCAATTCACTTGTAAAAAAACTTAAAAAACACATAGCCACAAAACACTTAGTAAAACTCGACTATATTGAATTTTTTGATTCAAAAACATTAGAACCCGTAAAACATGTGAAACGCGGTACTCACATGTCACTTGCAATTTATTTAGGAAAAACACGACTAATTGACAATAGCCGATTATAATCAAAAAATTATTTAAACTGATGGATAATTCCTCAAAAAAATTTGATTTCATTGTTCTTGGAAGTGGAATTGCCGGATTAACATTTGCACTAAAAGTTGCACATAAAGGCAAAGTCGCAATCATAACAAAGAAAAGCCGCACTGAATCAAACACAAATTACGCCCAAGGAGGAATCGCTGCTGTAACCGGCAAAGATGATTCTTTTGATAGTCATGTAAAAGATACTGTTATTGCCGGCGCAGGGCTTTGCAAAGAAGATATCGTTCGAGGCATCGTCGAAGAAGGGCCTGAGCGAGTAAAAGAACTAATTGAGATCGGAATGAAGTTCTCTCATAAAGCAACCGAAAATGGAGATTCCGAGCTCGATCTAGGGAAAGAAGGAGGACACTCTAATAGACGAATTCTTCACGCCAAAGATGTCACCGGAAGAGAAATCGAACGCGCTCTGCTTGATTCAGTTGCTTCTAGTAGAAATATTAGCGTTTTTGAAAACCACTTTGCGATCGATCTTATTACCACGCAAAAATTGGGACAACCCGGCATAAACCGATGCGTCGGTGTGTACGTATTAAACAATGAAACCAATTTTGTTGAAACCTATTCGGCGAAAACTATTGTACTTGCTACGGGGGGATGCGGCAAAGTTTACCTATACACATCAAATCCTGATATTGCCACCGGAGACGGAACTGCAATGTCATACAGAGCTGGAGCTACAATAGCAAATATGGAGTTTATCCAGTTTCACCCTACATGCCTATACCACCCAAAGGCTAAATCATTTTTGATTAGCGAAGCCGTCAGAGGTGAAGGCGGAGAACTAACGAATCTAAGTGGCCAGCAATTTATGGAAAAAGTTCATCCATTAAAATCGCTTGCCCCAAGAGATGTAGTTGCCCAGGCAATTGACAGCGAGATGAAGCGAACTGGCGATGATCACGTATTATTAGACATTACAAATAAATCAGCACGCTACATTATTGACCGATTCCCTAATATCTATCAAACATGCTTAAGTTTTGGATTAGATATTACTAAAGAACCAATTCCAGTCGTGCCCGCAGCACACTATCAATGTGGAGGCGTACAAGTCAGTCGCAATGGAGAAACTTGTATTAACGGGCTTTACGCAATAGGCGAGGTTTCCTGCACCGGCCTACATGGAGCGAATCGACTTGCTAGTAACTCATTACTCGAAGCACTTGTATACGCACACCGCGCTGCCAAGCATTCTTTAGACAACCCAAATATACCACTTAACACTGACATCCCAGATTGGCATTCTGGCGATGCTATTAATGCTGACGAAATGGTTGTCGTCTCGCATAACTGGGATGAACTTCGCCGCACAATGTGGGACTATGTCGGCATTGTTAGAACTACCAAACGGCTTAAGCGAGCACTCACAAGAGTCAAAAATTTACAGGAAGAAATTTCAGATTATTATTGGGATTTTACTGTTACTAGCGATTTATTGGAACTTCGAAATCTAGCTACCGTAGCGGAACTCATAGTTAAGAGCGCCCTAAAACGCGAGGAAAGCCGAGGTCTACACTATACACTAGACTACCCTAAAACTGTCGAAGACTTCGCAAAAAAAGATACTTTGATTAAATCTTAATAAAAAAAACAATAAAATACTTCAAAATAGGACTTAAAATATTCGGCCAATTGAATTATATTGTTCCTCCAATTTTGTAGCCAGATCAGTATTACATAATGGAAGACCAACTTTTACTAATTTGCGGAATTGCATTTGCTGCCGTACTAACAATTCTCTCCTTACTTGCTGGCATAATCGCTACTATTTGCAGGCTTTTTCCAGTACGAGCAGCCGACCTGCCTGACCCTGCAGCTGAAGAAGCTGTTAGAAAGGCTTTGACCAAAGTATTTCCGGGCTGCCGAATTTCGGAAGTTCGAGAAATAAAATCTTAGAAAATTTAATATATTAATTTTCAATGATCTTTACTGAAAATAAAAAAGAAATACGGGTAATGTTTACCCCTTTCCGTGACGGACTGCAAAGCGTCTTCGGAGGTAAAACCCGACTTAAAGATATACTCCCAGCCATTGAAGCATCAGCCGATGCTGGAATTCGACACTTTGAATTTGGCGGCGGCGCCCGTTTTCAAGCTCCGTTCTTTTATGTAGGTGAAGACCCCTTCTACTGCATGTCTGAAATTCGAAAAACCGTTGGACCGGATGCTGATCTCCAAATTCTAACTCGATCGGTATCAGGTGTGACACTGACTACTCAACGTACATCGACTCTAGCATTACAAGCCAAGCTAATGCAAAAACACGGTACAACGATTGATCGTAATTTCGATTTCATGAATGACGTCGACAACCTGGTAAAGACCGGGCAACCAATAGTTGACTCAGGAATGCATCACCAAGTTTGTGTAGCCCTAATGGGATTGCCATTTAAGTCTGAGCAAGCACACACTCCAAATTTTTATATCAATATTGTACGCGAACTTCTCAAGCGAGATATTCAATTCGATTCAGTATGCCTTAAGGACGCATCTGGGACTACTAGTCCAAGCACATGCTATGAAACAGCAAAAGGAATCAAACAAATTTTACCACCAGAAATACCGCTGGTACAGCACACACATGACACTGCCTCAACTGCTGTAGCCTGCTATATGGCTGGAATAGCAGGAGGGGTAGATGGAATCGACTTAGCAGTCCGCCCGCTGGCCTCAGGCACATCACAACCAGATGTTCGCTCTATGGCTCACTCTCTTAAAGGCACTGGATACAGTCTTGATATAGATCCAGATAAAATGGATGAAATAGAGTCTTTGCTTAATAAAAGTTTGAGCAATTACGAATTCAATCCAGTTACTACATCCGCAGATGCTCGTGTTGTTGGCTTTCCGATGCCAGGCGGTGCTATCGGACCAAACGTTCATATGATGAAGTCAGCAGGAATTCTCGATAAATATAGTGAGGTTCTAGCTGAATTCCCGGAAGTGGTTCGTGCTGGTGGTGGCTGGACAAGCGTTACACCAGGCAGCCAGCAATATTGGTTACAGGCTTTTAATAATGTTCTTCACGGCCGCTGGGAAAAAATTGACGCTGGCTATGGTAAATCAATACTAGGCTACTTCGGACGCCCTCCACTTAAACCTGATCAAGAAGTCGTAAAAATTGCAGCTGAAAAACTAGAATTATCTCCTTTTGATGGGGATCCATTAGAAGAAGCCCCAGACACACTAATTGAAGCCGAAGCCGCCCTCAAAGAACGTGGACTTGAAATAACTGATGAAAACAAATTCCTTGTAGCCGCAGCAATAGTTCCTGGGAAAAATATGGAACTAAATGAGGGAATTCGATTACTCGAAAATCGCTCTAAAATCACACTGCCACTCAAGAAGGAGAACAACGATAACTCATCAATCAAATCTATAACTTCTCCAACCAAGACATCAGTAACCGTCTCAGAAGGAGGGAATACTCGGACATACGAAGTCGTTATAGAGCCCCCAGCAACAGCAACTCCAGTAGCAGCCACCCAAAACGCAGCAGCGGCAGTCAGCAGCTCTACTACTGACGTATTTTCTCCGTTTGAAGGCAATGTTGAGCTAGTTGAAGTTAACGTAAAAACAGGTGATACTGTTAAACAAGGTCAGGTCGTTGCTGCCGTTGAAGCAATGAAAGCAAAACACGATGTAAAGGCGCCCTGCTCCGGCCGTGTATCAGCTGTCCACGCCTCGATCGGCAATGAAGTTTCAGCCGGAAACCCAATCCTGAGTATCGAAGCCTAAAATGGATATTCTCGAAAAACTGATCGAAAGTTCGGGCTTTGGTGGAGACGTAAGCTTAGCTTGGCAAAATATAGTTATGTTCTTCGTCGGAGGCACCCTGATCACCTTGGCCGTAAAGAAAAACTTCGAGCCATTGCTTCTCATTCCAATCGGCTTTGGAGCGATTATGGCCAACCTACCCGGTGCAGATATGAGTGCCTATGCAGCTCCTGAGGCAGGAGGAAAGTGGCCCTTGCTTGCATTCGTTTATAAAAACGCCATCTCAAAGGCAGAATTATTGCCTCCAATTATTTTCATGGGAGTGGGGGCTTTGACAGATTTCCGGCCACTTTTAAGTCGTCCCATTACCTTTCTACTAGGTGCGGCGGCACAAATTGGAATTTTCTTCGCTGCTCTTGGAGCGACATACTTCTTTGGTTTCACAATCAAAGAAGCTGCTTCTATTGGGATTATCGGCGGCGCAGACGGGCCAACAACAATCTTTCTGACCGCCAAACTAGCTCCACACCTATTGGGAGCTGTAGCCGTAGCAGCATACAGCTACATGGCCCTTGTCCCGGTGATTCAACCTCCAATAATAAAGGCATTGACCACTCAAAAAGAGCGCGAAATCGACATGCCTCAGGCACGCCCTGTTTCCAAAACTGCAGTGCTAATTTTCCCTATTGCAACTTGCCTCATCACCGTATTGTTCATACCGGCTAGTGGCCCGTTATTGGGAATGCTAATGTTCGGAAACCTGCTCAGAGAATCCGGGGTAACACAGCGCCTAAGTTCCACAGCTAGCGGCCCGCTCATTAACATCGTCACCATATTTCTTGGACTCGTTGTAGGCGCTACTATGGAAGGCACTGGTTTCCTTAAAGGCAGCACTCTGGCCATTCTTGCACTTGGCATGGTAGCTTTCTGCCTAAGCACTGCAGGAGGTGTAGTTTTCGCTAAACTACTGAACCTCCTACTTCCAGAAGATAAAAAAATCAATCCTTGTATCGGGGCGGCTGGTGTTTCCGCCGTACCGATGGCAGCCCGCGTTGTTCAAACATTCGTATCCAGTAAAACCGATGGGCGTGTCAACCCTCTCATGGCAGCAATGGGACCTAATGTTGCTGGCGTGGTTGGTTCGGCAGTGACGGCGGGTGTTTTCCTAACCCTGATCGAGGCCTTCTCAAAGTAATATTTCGCCATGAACCGCGGCGAAGTACACGCATGGAACATCCTCGATCGCCACCCTATTATTGTTAAGTGGGATGAGGGAGTATTTACAGAAATTTCTGCCACCAATAAAAAACCAGAACAAGACAAATGGATTGGCCCTCCACTTGTTGACCTGCAAATCAATGGCTTTGCCGGAATAGATTTCCAACAAGACAACCTAAGTGTCGATCAACTAATACATGCAACTTCTGGGCTTGAAGATGCCGGCTGTAGTAAATTTTTCTTTACGCTCATAACAAGTGAATGGGACTTGATGACTGATCGCTTAGCTAAAGCCAAACAGTTGCGAGACAAACACACAAAACTGCAAAAATCTATCGCTGGATGGCATATTGAAGGTCCATTCCTATCAGCCGAAACTGGTTACTGCGGGGCTCACCCTCCAAATTTAATGCTCGAGCCAACCGAAGCACTACTAACTAAAATTAGAGATATTACTGGTAGCGATCCGGTTATGCTTACAATGGCCCCGGAGATTGAAGGTGGATTGTCTGCATTTTCAACAGCACGAGAACTAGGTTTTCAGGTGTCAATTGGACATACAAATGCTCCTGACAATATAATAAGGCGAGTAACCGCAAGTGGATCGACCGGGTTCACCCATCTGGGCAATGGATGTCCTGCCGAATTACGGCGAGATGACAATATCTTATGGCGAGCACTTGACAGCCCAAACCTGAAATACAGCTTAATCCCTGATCGTTGGCATGTTAGCCCATCTCTATTCCGTATTCTGCATAGATTAATTAATAAAAACTCAATTTACTATACAACTGATTCCATGGCAGCTGCAGGTTCCGGACCAGGGAAATATCAATTCGGCCATCTTGAACTTGAAGTTGGGGAAGAGGAAATCGTTCGATTGCCCGGGACTGCCAATCTCGCAGGTTCTGCGCTAACACCAATCAATTGTATTCGCTACGCATCAGAAATGCTCCGGTGTGACTGGCAAGACACATGGAAAAACTACAGTATCATACCAGCTGAATTCATGAACTTAATAACTGGATTTAAAATTGGTGCGCCAGCTGAATTTGTCGAAGTCGAAACCAATTCTAATAATACTATAAAGGCAATTAACCTTCATAGATACTAATTTAAATCCATTTGAAGCGCATTTAGTTCTCTAACGATATCATTGAGCGTTATCTTTGATAATTGATTATTGCTATTCAATATTCTTACTCTTTCACCTAGAGGCCTCCACACCGCCTCGCAACTTGGCCCCCAAAGAACTAAAGTAGGCAGCCCAAGGGCAGAAGCAATATGCGTAACCCCAGTGTCATGCCCAATATATCCACGACACCTAACAAGGCGCTTAGCAAGAATACTCAAAGGTATATTTTGCAGGATCTCCAACCTATCTATAGGTAAATCCTGAGCCAGTCGTTGCAACTTCTCCCCTTCTGCTTCACCCCCTATTAACAATAATTGAAGCGATGTATTATTTAGTAAATATTCAATCAATTCTTTCCATTTTTTTTCTGACAAATTCTTACTATCACTACCACTCCCCGGATGTAAAGCCAGGCAACTCATTAAAGGTAATTCAGCCTCGATCGAAAGCCTTGCAACAGGATCCCCGTCAAAAATCGTTAACATCTCTAAAGGCTTTAAAAATAGTTCACTTGCATGAATCATTTTTGTTTCATCCGGCCGATACTGTGCAGCAATGAACTGCTGCACACCGCATGATTTCACATTAGTCTCAAATATTTTATCAGGATCATATAGATAGGAAATTATTATTGAAAATTCAGCAAAAAACTCCTTCCACTCTTGGGCAACAAAAGCATGCTTGGAAAAAAACATAGCCAACTCTGGAGACTCAATCGGATGAACCGCTTTAACTAACCCTCCATCTAACGCCAATGATGCAATTCTCGGATAGCCAAGAATTTCCAAATCAACTTTAGGGAAACGTAGTTTAAGAGCTGATAAAACCGGAAGTGTAAGAATAAAGTCCCCTATCGCCCCTCCACGAATAATTAATATTCGAGGCTTTTTATTCGAACTTAGCTCAATCATTTCACCACCATATTAGTCATTATAATCACCCCGACAACGGCAATGATCGAGCCGATTAAAGATCTAACAGTTGGCCTCTCCCCTTCAAATTTCATAGAAAAAGGAATAATTACAAGTGGCGACAACGCTACAACTGACAACACAATCCCCGCCGGCAAATCATTGACATTGAGAGCCCATTGATAAGCGCCTACACCCAGCGTTGGTCCGCATAACGCATTCGCCAATACCAGAAGAAATATCCACTTTATACTGACAGAATCTAAACCTGCTCTTGAATTATAATTATTATGCTTATGGGTAATAATTTTTTGCCCAATAAAAAGAACCAGCATTACAGCCAATCCACCTAGCACGCGCTGATATGCAGCAGACAACCCATCAATTGAAACTCCAGCATCAACCATCATTCCGGCTTTTCGGCTTAACACTGCCCCAAGTCCTTGCCCGAAAGCCGACAATAAACCCCAAAAAACACCATTCTTCCAACGTTTCTTATCTATCTGCATTGTATCATTAGGCGCCAATGCCAAACTCACACCAACAAGTATTCCCACCCCAGCCAAAACTTGCCCTAAAGACAATGAGGAACCCAGCCAGAGCCACTCAACCGTCGCAGCAAATGGAGCAGCTAGACATTGAGTCATAACCATTGTTAACCGTGAACCAATAATCTTATAAGCTCGAAACAAACCGTAGTCGCCGACTCCAAATCCAATGATCCCACTAATAAAAAACATTCCAAATGCACCCCCTCCTAATCCAATCCCGTAATAATTCGAATAGATTCCAAGAAGTAACGCTGAAATGATAAAGCGAATCATATTCGCCTCAATCGCTGTCAGATAATGTGATAAGCGTTTACCGGAAACAGCCGATAAAGAAAATAGGATGGTCGCAAGAATTGCGGCGCTCATTAGTTGAAAAAATTAGAGATCAAGAAAACCAGCATTACGCCACCCTTCAAGAATGTTCTGCAGTTCTTTCCTCTCAGTTTCAGACACCTCTACTAACGGAGGTCTTACGACTCCTCCGCACAACCCAAGCATATTTAGCATTGCCTTCATTGCGGATACCTCATACCCCTTTCGTTTGGTTCGTAATGCATAAAGTGGAACCACGTGTTCTGCAATAATATGGTTTAATTCATCACCAGCTTGCGCCACACCTAAATCATGTAGTTTTACAGACAATTTCGGAGCAACTGCTGAAATACTCGAAGTATAGGCACGAACTCCAATTCCGTAGTACGCCGGAACCATATCATCTCCAGCACCACCGACCCAATGCAGTTTGTCACCGAGTCGTTCACGAATCATTTGATACCGACGGATATCTGCAGATCCATCCTTCCACGCAACAATATTAGGTATTTCAGCTAACTGTTCGGCTTGAGCTGGTGTGAAATGGGCCCAGTCCCGACTATAGACTAAAACACCCAATCCGCTCGCCTCAGCAATGCTTGCGTAGTAATCCACTAAACCTTTCATGTCTGCATTTGGATAATAAGGAGGGAAAGCAAGCACCCCATCAGCTCCACAATCTGCCGCCTGACTAGCTAATAGTTTAGTTAAACCTCCTGCAAACCCAACACCAGCAATCACCGGCACACTCCCCCCTACTACCTCAATTGTCACCTCAACAACACGCCTTACTTCATCTGGGGTCAACGAATACAATTCACCCGTTCCGCCTGCAGCAACAATGGCACACATCGGTTGTTCCAGCATATAGCTGAGATTCTTTCGGTATCCTTCAAGATCAAGTGAATTATCCTCTTTAAAAGGAGTAACCGGAAATCCAATTACTCCTTTAAGATTTGAACATAGTTGCTTTGGGCTCATTTAAAAATATTCTACCAGCGTGGAAGCCGACGTGTCCAGTTAGGGTCAATATGTTTACGCATCTCTGCCTCATCGTCACGCTTACGATATGAACACTTATTAAACCTCTCTTTTCCTCTCTCCAATTGATCGTAGTCAAGCACAACACCCAAACCAGGCTTTTCCGTAACGGACACACAACCATCTACAATAGGAACCCGGCCGCCATCAACTATCTCGTCGACCTCAGATTGCCACGGATAATGTGTATCACAAGCATATGTTAGATGGGGCGTAGCGGAAGCCACATGCGCCATAGCCATCAAAGAAACACCAAGATGACTGTTAGAGTGCATAGACAAACCAATCCCAAACGTTTTACAAACACGCGCTAATTGTTGGACTTGTCGCATCCCTCCCCAGTAATGATGGTCACAAAGCACAACCTGTACAGCATCAAGCCTAACCGCCTCTGGAATATCACCAAATGACGTTACAGCTACATTGCTTGCCAAAGGCGTCTCAATACCCTTTGACAACAAACGGCGGCGAACTTCGCTCATACCATCAAGCCCTACGCAAGGATCCTCTAAATAACCACCTTCGGAAAGTTCCTCTGCTAAATCCTCCCCAACCAAAACAGAAGTTTCAACTGACCATGCACAATTAGGATCAATACGCAGCGGCACTGACCGACCTAATGATCGCCTCAGCTGCCGTATAGTCTCAATCTCCAAAGAAGGCTCTAAGACACCTCCTTTAAATTTAATCGAATTAAAATTATACTTATCACGCATCTTCTGCACTTGGGAAACAATACCTTCCGGAGAAAGAGCTTCACCATATTCATCCTTACGGATGTCTTCATCTTCACCCCCTCCACCAGTATGCTTATAAAATGGATATGCAGAAAAAGGCACCTTGTCACGAATTCGACCTCCGATTAAATCACAAACAGGCAAACCAACAGACTTACCGATTAAATCAAGACAAGCTGTTTCAATTGCAGAATAGGTCCGAGCATCTGCATCAAGCGGGTTTTCTCCGGGAACATTATGGGTCTGAGAGCGGTCCAACCCGCTAGCGTCACCCTCCACCATTTTAGCTAAATCTCCCGTCAATCGATACGGACAAGCACCAATCAATTTCTCGCGTATCGCTTCCAATGCCTTTGCAGGCTCATCCCCTCCATAAGTTTCTGATATCCCTATGATCCCGTCCTCACTCTGAATTTCAATTACATTACGAAGAGCATATGGCTGATGAAGCCCATAACTACTTCGCAACGGAGGGTCAGCCATGGCAATGGAATGAACTCTTAAATCCCTGATTCGCATAAAACTAACAGAATTTTGGCTTCAAACGTTTGTAAATTCAATGAGAGAGTATCAATCACTCCGTTTATCCATAAGTATCAAAATGCTAAAAACCCCATTTAACGGTTAAAAATTAAAAATATGTAAATTTAATTGAACATATCAATGAGGAACATAGTCAGTTTTAAGTAAGACAATTGTATCGTCTGGTTGGTACTGTTACTCAATTGTCGATCTTGGTGCGCCTAACAGCGTCCGTTTGTTCTAAATTGTGAAGGGATGCGATTGGCCTCCATCTCCTAAACGAGCGAAGCCCTATCGAAAAGGTAGGGCTTCGTTGTTTAATTACATATGCAAGGCAATTTCTTTTCACCTTTAATTATTAAGCCTATACTTACTGCAGTTCATTTTAATACCATATGACAACTCAAGAAAAAGTTGAAAACTGGTTTGTCCCACTTTCCACTGAAAACTTAACACTGAAGCAGGCATATTCACAATTGGATGAATTCGGACTCGAACAAGAAGATGTTCCCTTGATTATTCAATTAGTCGAAAATCCTAAATTCGACCTGCCAGGTATTGATATATTCAACGGAGCAACCAATTTAGAAACCCATGATTTCATTCATATACTTCTTGGTCGTGGGGTAATGATTAAAGATGAAGCATTCGTTCTTGGTTTTACTATGGGAAGCACTAACAGAGTCACAACAACCGAGGAAAGACTCTTTAGCTTTCTTACAAAATACATTTATCCTAAAAACTATCGTTTTACAGATGAAGATTTGGAGATTTTCAAAGATGCTGTTCGTCTTGGATTCATCTCAGACTGTAAGCCATTAGCCAAAATCGAATACACTAAATATTTAGACTGGCCACTAAAAAAGATTCGAGATGACATAGGCCTAGAAGTCGATCTCCTTAAGTCATATTATGCCATCGAAGCAAAGCGCTATCCTCATATAAATGAATGCAATCGCAATCTAGTGGGATTTTGACATATTTTTAGGAATTAACAGTCAACTTAGCTACGGTTTAATAGATCGAAGCAACAACTCTTGTTCGACGGCTGTTCTCTTCAGCAATGAATTAAATTTATCATAAAATTGGTCAACACCATCAAATCCAGCATACTTACTAACCGCTGATTGCCAGCCATTTTTTTCGACCATTGGATAAAAATTCATAGCGAATTGCTTCACGCTTCGACTCTCAGAACTATGAATTAATAATGCTGTAGCCCAGGCCCCTGCATCGTATGCAAGATGACGATAATATTTTTTCAAATGAGGCCGTTCATTCTCTATCTTGTTAATATCTTCAAAGTCAACCAACGAAGCCTCACCTTCTTTTACAAATTTAGCCATTCTCATCGATTCTTTCATTGATTTTTCAAAATTAATCCATTTGTTTTTATCACCTATATAGAACGCCAAAAACTCTGCCCCACCTTCAGTTAGCCATGTCGGTGTAGACGGAAATGCCCTTTGATATACATGGGTATACTCATGTATGCCACGAGTATATAAATATGGCATAGGGAACCCATGCGGATTAATAAAAACTAACTCAGAAAGTGGCGAATCATTAAAATCGACATACGACAAATAAGCCTCAGTTGAACCTTCCCTAGCTCGTTTAATCAAATAAGTCCCTTTTCTCTTCAAGCAGTCATTTAAAGCGCCACCTTCCCCTCCATGACGATTTCTACAATAGGCATCTATAATTTCATTAGCAATTCGATCTGACTTCAACTCATCCTTTTCTTGACCAATAATATATACACAAAGTGGACCGTAATTACCTAGATAATCTCGCGCAGCATCTATTCCGGTTCGAAGCACTTGAAACCAGTTATCAGGATAATTCATATTCCTAACATATTTTGGATCAGAATCTGTCTGAACCATTCTTTTCATACTGTTTTCTGCCACAGTTACCAATGATCCAAAACACAAAAACAAAATAACTACGCGTACAAAATTTCGAATACTTAAAATCACATAAGAAAAATAACTCACTCTTCTTGACTCAATCGAGAACTAATTGAAGACTCACTAAATTAAATGCCTTTTCTCAAAGAAAACAATAATGAATAAAGTAAACGTTCAGTTTAGCTGCTTTTTAAATAGATCTTTCACAATCATATTTACATGCTTCGCTATAGGATTCGGACATCAGAAAACCATACAGGCAGTTCCTGTAGACATGTCATCATACGATTCCAAATGTGGCGTAGAAGTGCAATCCGTCAATAATTTACTAACCGTCAAATGGAACACACCTGAAGGATATACAGAAATAAAACTAAACATTTCAGGAAACGGATCTTTGATTAAATCAATCAAAGTTAAATCAGCCACGGACAATCCAATAACTATTCTTGATAATGCTCATCCTGCAATAATGCTAACGATTAGCGAACGCGATTTAAACAAAAGGAATGGTTGGTCAATATTTTTTGATCGTGTTGATCGAAAACCCAGAGAATCAGAAGAATTAAAACTTAAACCAGAAGCTGTAATAGTTAAGAGTATTGGCCAAAGATGCTTTATAGACATAAACAAGCTTGAAGGACAATCCTTCTCAGGGAGACTGCGCTTCATAATATACGAAGGGTGTGATCTTATCCATGTTCGAGCCATAGTAAAAACACAACAGAAAGCGCGAGCCCTACTCTATCACGCAGGACTAACCTGTAATCCAGAAGGCAAAGCTATCTCGTGGATTGGTCTGGATGACACAATTCACATTATCCAAGCAAAACCTCGATCAGCTTCTCCACAGAAAACGAGGCACAGAACAATCGCTATTGAGACGGATGCGGGAGGTGTCGCAATCTTTCCTCCACCAAAACGCTATTTCTATCCACTGGATGAAGCATACAATTTAGGTTTTACATGGTGGGGATCAGACTTCATGAACATTCTATCCGATTTTGGAATTGGAATCCGACAAGACCCCCGAGGAGATCGACGCTGGATACCATGGTTTAATGCACCACCTAATACCGAACAGGAATTAGATATGTTCTGGCTTCCTTCAAGAGACAGAGGCGAAAAACTTTTTGATCATGTCAAAGCTTATACAAACGGGGACCAATTTCCGGAATTAAGCAACCACAAAACCTTTACAAGCCATTATCACATCGAACACACCACAAGTTTCATCGAAGAACTAGCCAAGAACAAAAAAAACACAATACCGAAAGCAGTCAAGAATCCGGAATTTATCAATGTGTTTAAAAACGCTGGAATTCAGATTGTTCACCTAGCTGAATTTCATAATAAGCTTGGGCCAGCAAGGCGCAATCCGGAAAAATCTCTCCCCATGCTTAAGGCTCTACATGATGAGTGCTCTCGCCTTTCTGATAATGAATTACTACTTCTTCCTGGGGAAGAACCTAACGTTCACCTAGGGGGGCATTGGATTAGTTTTTTTCCGAAACCAGTTATGTGGGTATTGAGTCGACCTAAAGGCAAACCTTTCACTGAAATCCATCCAGAATACGGTAAAGTTTATTATGTAGGCAGTTCTGAAGATGTTTTAAAACTAATGGAACTAGAAAAGGGCTTAATGTGGGCAGCTCACCCTAGAATCAAAAGCTCAACAGGATACCCTGATCGCTACCGCAACAAACCATTTTTCAAATCTGACCGATATCTTGGTGGAGCATGGAAAGCTATGCCTGCCGATCTTTCGAAACCTCGACTAGGCTGGCGTGTCCTCGACCTACTAGACGACACCTCTAACTGGGGAAATAAAAAATATATAGTCGGTGAAGTAGATATATTTCAAGTGGATGATACTACAGAATTTTATGCACATGCGAATGTGAATTACTTGCGTCTTAACAAAATACCACACTTTCAAGATGGTTGGGATCCTGTACTGAAAGCATTACGAGACGGCGCCTTCTTTATCTCAACCGGAGAAGTACTAATGCCTGTTTTTACAGTAAATGGAAAAGCCTCTGGTGAAACGTTAAAATTGAAAACAAATGATCAAATTGAACTTAAAGCTCAATTTCAATGGACATTCCCAATGAATTTCGCCGAAATTATTATGGGAGATGGTAAAAACGTAAGTCGAAAACGCATTCACCTTCCCAACACAGGCGCCTTCGGCAAACAAACCATAAAGGAAAAGCTGAACTTAAAGGGCAAGTCTTGGATTCGAATAGAAGCATGGGATATCGCAGCCAACGGCGTCATGTCGCAACCTATTTGGATTGAGTAAATCATCACTGATTCACGATTAGGAATGTGCCCAGCACAAAGAACAAAATCATTAGATTAAAAAAGATTTTTACAGCAACTTGAAGAAACTAAATAAATTTTGGTTTAAGCTCAAAAAGGAACTATAATCCATCTGTTAAACCTTCTGTGAGATCCCCTGACAGTCTTCTATTTCATCTCTATAAAAACAATATCTACTGATTTATTTTCATATGAGAAGTTTAGAAAAGATAAGAAGTGGTTGTCCCGCTAGGATTTGAACCTAGGCTAACGCTGTCAAAGAGCGCTGTGCTACCACTACACCACGGGACAGTGACGGCGGATTTTTTAGAGACCAATACGTCTTTTGGCGAGTTTTTTTATTAAAAATTATTCACCAACGCTCCAAATCGAATCCCTCTAGTACTTATACAGAGCTGATCATGATGCAGCTCCATCAATATTCGCTCATAGATAAGGCAACCATAAAGCGCAACATCCGCACGATTAGCAGGCAAACCTTTAATTTCCTGCCGCCGTGCTAATGGTTGGCTCCACAATTTATTACACCAACAAACAATCTGCTCTCTTGATAAAGCAACCTGCTCTATACGTGTTCGGTCAAAATCCTCTATTGATAGCTCCATCATTGCAAGGATGGTAGCCACTCCTCCAACTCCAACTAAGATCGAATTAGTCTTACTTTTCCAGTAATCACTACACGCAATGCTCTGAAGTTGAGCATCAATCGCATTTCGTACAGTCTTCAACTGTTCAGTTGTAGGATTATCACTTACTGGAAAATTCTCCATTAACCTAACTGAACCCAAAGAAATACTTATATGCCGATCTAATCTGGTTAAATTTCCACTAGTAAACTCTGTGCTACCACCACCTGCATCAACAACTAAAAGATTGTCCGTAGCTAAATGGTTAGACGTCATAACACCAGAAAAAGAAAACCTCGCTTCATCATCTCCGCTTAAAATAAAAACAGGTTGATCAATCGCAGCTATCAACTGACTAGCATTAATGGCTTCTCTCACAGCACTAGTGGCTATCACTATCAATTTTTCAACCCCATCTAATTCTGCTAAGCTAATGAAACTCCTTACTGATTCAACCGTCGCCTCGATTGCTTTAGGCTGCAGCAGTCTATGTTCATATAAGCCCTGCCCCAAACGGGTCTGGGTGCTAGTCTCTTTTACAGGGTGAATTTGACCGTCAATGCAATCTGCTATTAGCAACTTGACCGAATTACTTCCTATATCGATAACACCTTGACGCATCAATACTCAAGCGTTGTCATAAGCTAAAACTGCAGCCCCAGTTATCCCTGCATCATCGCCTAATTTACTCACAATAATGCGAACTTCACGTGCCCCTAGCATAATACGATTAAAAGCAGCGTCCTTGATTTTCGGAAGCATAGTCTCTCCCATTTGATCCACCATACCTCCTCCCATAACGATAACCTCGGGATTTAATAAATTGCACAAATTAGCAATTGCTACACCAGTGTAAAAACAGGTTTCATTAAGCACCCTTATCGCCAATTTATCACCCGCCTCAACTGCTCGACGGAGTTTGCCACTTCGGATTTTGGTTAAAGTTTTGCCATCATCCTCAGCAAGAACTGTCTGTTTTCCATTTTCCACAGCATTCTTAATTTTATTATATATTGCGGTCCGACTAGCTAATGCTTCGTAACAACCACGCACACCGCATCCGCAAACAGGGCCATCTGTATCAAGCACCATATGCCCCACCTCTCCAGCAGCCTGAGTTTCCCCTTCCAAAATAACACCATTAGCAATGATTCCAGAGCCAATACCTGTCCCAAGAAAAATACAAACCATGTTATTCGGCTTAGAATCTAGTTCACACTTGTGAATCCCCAAAGTGGCTAAACTACAATCATTGCCTAACCAAACCGGACAACCTAGCTCCGCCTCTATGTCTGTCTTTAGGGGTACTTCACGCCAATCAAGATTAGGCGCAAATAAAACGCGCTCACCATCTTTACTAATAGTTCCAGGTGCTCCAATGCCAACGCCTTTAACTCTGGAAATATCAATCCCAGCCAAATGCAAAGCTCCCCTAATTGTTTCAATAATCCGCCCTTTAACTCCAGAGTAACCTAATGCAGCCTTGGTTTTGTTTTTATCAGTAATTAAACACTTGAGATTCCCATCAAACACGCCTGCAAGAATTTTGGTTCCGCCCAAGTCTACTCCAATGAAATATTCCCGACTCATTATCTGAATGGATTATTAATTAATAATTTTTTTAGTATGATTTCTTAATTCTTGATGCAAGCTATCTACCGATTGATCAGAATCAACAATAGTGAAATCAAAACTTTTCCGCATCTCATCAAATTTATCGGAAAGTAGTTTCTGATACTGAACAAAACTATCGAACATATCCTTTGACAAACCTAAATCCATACCACTTTCCCAATAATCAAGCGTATGATTCTTCATAAAGTTGCGCTGAATTAGTTTTTCTGGTGAAAGTTTGAGGTAAAAAACCGCGTCGGGCTTGAGGGCTATGCTGTACAAATTATGAACCCATTTATTATCAAGGCCTCGAACCAAATCCCTCGCCATAAGTGTATAAATATATCGATCTGCCAGCACTATGAATCCAGCTCGAAGCGAAGGGATTATAATGTTCTCTAGCTGATCCGCAAAATCAGTAGCATAAAAAAGGCTAAGAGTTGTGCGGTTAAGAATATTCCCGTTTTTAGCTCTCTCTAGTTCTTCACTAGCAAGATTAGATCGCTTCAGTCCGACTTGAGTAGTCGCATACCCCTTAGCCTCAAGCCAATCAACTAAAAGCTTAATTTGTGTTGAACGCCCAGAGCCATCAGCCCCTTCAATAACAATCAATTTTCCTGTCAACTCACTAGCTTTTACTCCGGGAAGCTCATAACCCAAAAACCTTTTATTTGACTTACTTTTAGAACCACTATTGCGTTTAGCTGCCATATTATTGATTAAGTTGGTACTCCTTAAGATCGATAACTTTTGCTAACCTCTCTCGCACCAGCTCCTGCTGTTTTTCAATTGGCTGATTAGCATTAATTTGGATCAAACCAAATTCTGTTTTCATTTCAGCGTACGTTTTTAGCAACTGACCCTGAAACAACTTGAAGCTCTCTTCAATATTATTAGACAAACCAAGATCCATGCCGGCCTCATGATATTTCAACTGAGGCCTACCCTGCAAAATTCGATTCAAAGACACAGCGAGCGGAGCCCGAAAGAAAAAGGTTAAATCTGGAAGTGCAGCAAAATTATATAATTTACGAACCCAATCTGGCGAACAGCCCCTAACTGTATCACGAGCAAAAGCAGTGAATTTGTATCTATCACACAAAACTATGTAGCCGGCCTTCAGCAGTGGCACGAGCTGGCGTTCATATCGATCAGCGAAATCAGTAGCATGAATTAGACTAAAAGTTGTAGGGGTAAGAATCTTCTGTTGTTTGCCTCGACGCGTTGCGCTTTTAACTAGCCCGGATGAATTCCACTCACTAAAAAACACCTTTAACCCTTTCATCTCAAGCCACCGCTTTAGCAAATAAATCTGCGTTGACTTACCAGAACCATCAACACCCTCAACAGCAACAAGACGGCCAGGATACCCGAGTTGTGAGAAAGTCTTTTCTTTAGTTTTTTTCATTATGGAAACAAGAGTAGCTTTAACATAAAATAAAGCAAAGCTTTGCTTATTGTATATACGGCTTGACCTACAAAAGGAATAAAGTTCAATACAACGATCAAAATCAAAAAGCCCCATTTTGCAATCGAGTAGTACATCTCTTCCGACATTCCAATCACATGCCGCATGACATGTGATCCATCAAGTGGCGGAATTGGTATGAGATTAAAAAAACAGAGAAAAAGGCTTATCAATGCAATCTGAGGTATTTTTTCCACTATTGTGCTACTTGATATAGATGGTGGTAATTCTATTAATATCCTTAATACACACATTAAGACAAAAGCCAAAATAAGATTCATCGCAGGGCCAGCCATAGAAATTAAAATATCATCCCGCTTGCGACTAGAAAGATTAGAAGGATTCACAG